>WQSW01000011.1 GCA_009787695.1 Treponema sp. | reverse complement strand
TTTGCGTTATCTGCATTAACTTTCCCGATGTTCATCGGATTGATACAAAACGACATGATGAAATTTATCACTCTTTCTGCAATGGCGGCAGTCGGAGTTATATTAATAATTTTACTGTTAAGAGCAAAGAAAAAATCTCAAGAGGTTGTAAATGCCTAAGAAATTATTGATGGGCAACGAAGCGATTGCGTTAGGTGCAATTCGTGCAGGTGTCCAGGTTGTTACAGGTTATCCCGGCACTCCTTCGACAGAAGTGCTGGAAACCGTAGCAAAACATAATGACGGCAGTATTTACGTTGAGTGGTCTGTCAATGAAAAGACCGCTCTTGAAGTTGCGGCAGGCGCCGCTTTTGCAGGCGCGCGTGTTATGGTGACAATGAAGCAGGTAGGGCTGAATGTCGCTTCCGATCCTTTGATGAGTTTAAATTATATCGGTGTAAAAGGAGGGATGGTCATCGTTGTTGCAGATGATCCGGGTCCTATCTCCTCGCAGACAGAACAAGATACGCGCCATTTTTCAAAATTTGCAAAACTTGCATTATTCGATCCCTCAACGCCGGAAGAAGCGTATTTGATGATAGCAGACGCATTCACTCACTCGGAAAAATACGGCGAGCCTGTATTGTTCCGCCCGACAACGCGGGTTTGCCACAGTTGCGCGTCTGTAGAAATTTTGGAAAATTTATCTGTAAAAAAACCGGGCGGATTTATTAAAGACCCCGGATGGGTTATTTTTCCCCGTCTTACTTACACAAATAAATTTAAAATTGAAGAAAATTTAATAACGATGGGCGAAGAATTTTCTAAATACGAAAAAAATATTTTATCCGGAACAGCCGGCAGTAAAAAAGGAATTGTTTCCGGCGGAGTTAGTTACGCTTACACACTTGAATCTCTTAATAATGAAGAAATAAAAAATAAAAGTTATTCGCTTTTAAAAATATCAACATATCCTTTTCCTTATCAGCTTGCAGTAAAATTTTTACAAAGTTTAGATGAAGTTCTTGTAATAGAAGAGCTTGATCCTGTTATCGAAGACGAACTTACCCGCATTTGCGGTCTTAATCATTTTAAAATAAAAATTTACGGCAAGCGAAGCGGTAACATCCAAATTGCAGGAGAAAATACAGCGGACAGCGTGAAAGATGCGGTTTTTTCTTTTTTGTTAGGTGAAAATAAAGTAAAAGAATTTGAAAAAAACAATCCGCTTCCCGTAGCGCCGCCGTCATTGCCTGTACGTCCGCCTGTGTTATGCGCAGGCTGTCCTCACCGTGCGTCTTTTTTCGCAGTTAAGGAAACTGCAAACTCCATTTGTTCACAAGGAAAGCGTTCAGTTTTTTCTGGGGACATAGGATGTTATACGCTAGGCAATGCCGCGCCTCTTAAAATGGTGGACACCTGTTTGTGCATGGGTGCGGGGATTACAATAGCGCAAGGTTTGCAGCGTGCAGAACCGGACACCTATCACTTTGCATTTATCGGCGACTCAACTTTTTTTCACTCCGGCATAACGGGAATTGTAAACGCAGTTTATAATCAGACGGATATTATCGTTGTAATTTTAGATAACTCAACAACAGCGATGACAGGCAACCAGCCGCACCCCGGCATGGGCATAACAATGATGGGCAATCAAGTAGAAAAAATCAGCATCGAAAAAATTGTGAAGGCTATAGGTGTGTCTGCATTAATAAAAGTTAATCCCTTTGATCAAAAAGCGGCAAAATCAGCAGTAAAAGATTTGATGGAAAAAAAAGGTGTGCGCGTGCTGATATTTGAAGCGCCGTGCATTGCGATTTCAAAACATGGGGGAAATGCAAACTTCGTTTGTGCATCTATTGATAAATTAAAATGCACAGGTTGTAAAGTTTGTTTATTAAAACTCGGCTGCCCTGCAATAAGTTTTAAAGAAGGAAAAGCGATTGTCGATTCCGCTCTTTGTACAAACTGCGGTTTATGTATTGATTTATGCCCGACAGGCGCGATACAAAGCAATAAGTAGAAAAGGAAATTAATATGACTTTTAATTTAATGATAGCGGGTGTCGGAGGGCAGGGCACAGTACTTGCCTCAAAGTTGATTTCTGCGGCGGCGATGAAAAAAGGTTTTGATGTTCGCACAACAGAAACAATCGGCATGGCGCAGCGCGGAGGAAGCGTATTCGGTCATTGCCGCATCGGAGAGAATATTTTCTCACCTTTAATTCCTCTGGGAAAAGCCGATGCGCTAATTGCGTTTGAACCTTCCGAAGCTGTAAGGCAGTTAGCGTATATACAAAAAAATTCAACCGTGCTTGTATGCGATAAAGTAATGTCACCTGTTAACAGCTCTTATGAATTAAAAGAAATGATTGATTACCTTAAAAAAAATGCGCCTAAACTTATTATGATAGACAGCCAACGATTAGCGAATCAAAATCCAAAGACGCTGAATGTTACGCTTCTTGGAGCGGCAGCGCAAAGCGGTATTTTTCCCTTCGATGCACAAACTTTAAAAGAGGTGTTACCTGAAATTTTGCCTCAGCGTTTACTTGAGATGAATTATAGAGCGCTTGAGTTGGGGAGAGAGGTTATCATTAACAGTTAAAATTGGTGATCGGGTAATATATTCTGTGTCCGAAGACCTGGAAAAGAAATATTAAGCAACTTTTTATCAGCCGTTAATAATACGGCATCAAGCACTATTGCTGTTGCAGCAACAATACAATCTGGTAATTTATGTTTTATTTTTCTACGAAGATTGATAGTTTCATTTTTAATAGCACTTGATAAATTAATTACCGGTAATCTTTCTGATATAAATGAACGAAGATTTTCTTCTTCATCTTGCGGTATCTCAGGCTTAGAAAATAATTCAATTTCAGAAATAATACTGATAAACAGATCGGCTTCATCCAATTGTTTTTCTATATCATTGGAAATTGAGTTACCTTTTGTTGTTAAATATATTACAGCATTGGTATCTAATAAAAAACGATTTTCAATCATCCCATTCATCCCGAAGTTTTCTCTGGTAAGTTACACCGTCGCCGTATGTATTCGGGGAAATAATATTAAAAAATTTTGATATTGGTTTACGATTGGGATTTTCAACTTCTTCAGCAGGCGTAAAAGATAGAACAACAGATCCTGTAGGTACTTCACGAGGAACATCAATTATCAATTTGCGGCTATCTGGAATTTCTACAGTTTGTGTAATGGTCATAAGATAAATATAAAATAAAAAAGAAAAAATATCCATCTAAATTCTTTGGGAAGAAGTTATTTATAAATTGCTTGAATCACTTTAATAAATATAAACCACAAAAAAAACTCACATCAAGCCGCTAACATAGTGAGTAAAATAACTAACATATTTTATCTTAATTTTTCCTTTCACAAGGCTTAAGCGCAGGTATATTTAGCCGTTTTATGGTCATAATAAGAGCTATACTATGGCTGTCACCTTTTAAGTATTTACTATATAATGAAAATTAAGAAAGGAGCGGCGATGATGAAAATTTATATCAACCTTACTAAATTAGAAAATCAAAGCGATGGTTCATTAACAACCCGCAACTTCCATTGCCGCACCCGTAAAGCGCTCATGGAGTTTCATATAAACCGCGATGTCCGGCGTGAGCATAAATTAAAGGACAGCCTCTTTTCTTTGACAGGGAATGTCGTTCTTATCGATTTAAAAAAATGCAGGGAATTAACGGCTAAGTTTAATTCCAGCCAGGATCCTGCACACCCTGAAAGATTTATTAAAGCCGGCGATCTTTATGCGATGGGGCTCATTGATGAAATTCTCCACTTCGTTGTCGCTATTTACCGTGAGCAGGTTCAATCTGATGTTTTTGAAACTGCGCTTGACAGGTTGGAAAGCAAACTCGGCGAAGATAAAACCGACAGTCTTTTAAACGCTTTTTCAACTCAGTTTCCGCCCAAAGCAGTGTATACAGGCGAGCAAAATGTTAAGCAGTATTTAGAAAGCGAGGATGACGGCGAAAGCTGCCGCGCTCTTTCTATCGAAGAAACAATGTTGCTTTCACTTGCAAATCTTAATCCTGCTTTTAAACCTTTTAAATTTTTATTTGATGATAAAAAACTTTCCAAAAGCACTGTTTATCCCGATGCAATCGAAGAGTTAAAAGCGCATTTTAAAGATATGCCGCCCTTCGGTCCTGACGGTATGAATCTATGGGATTTTCTCCGCGCTCCTGCGCTTGCTCACCCTGATTCCCTTCTTGATCAGCTTGAATATATGCGAAAAAATTGGGGGCTCTTAATTTCAAAATACATGGCGCGTTTATTGATGAGCCTTGACGTTATCAGTGAAGAAAGTAAACCTGTTTTTTACGGACCGGGTCCCACTCAGGTTATGACCTTTGCAGGTCTTGATGAATACGAGCGTTTCAGTCCCGATCAGGACTGGATGCCCCGTACAGTGCTGATTGCAAAAAGCACGCTTGTCTGGCTTTTTCAAATTTCGCAAAAATACGGCAAGGAGATAACCCGCCTTGATCAAATCCCTGATGAGGAACTTGATGATTTGGCAAGAAAAGGTTTTACAGGTTTATGGCTGATTGGTTTGTGGGAACGAAGTGAAGCAAGTAAAACTATAAAACAATGGACAGGCAATCCTGAGGCTGCAGCGTCCGCTTACAGTTTGCGCGATTATGATATAGCCGGTGAGTTGGGCGGCTGGGGCGCCCTTACCAATTTGCGTGAAAGATGTATGCAACGCGGAATCCGTCTTGGGTCTGATATGGTTCCAAACCACACAGGCATCGACAGCAAATGGATAATCGAACATCCGGATCGGTTTCTTCAGCTACCGTATCCGCCTTTCCCTACCTACAACTATAATTGCGGCAATCTTTCCGGGCGTGACGATATTACTGTTCAAATTGAAGAACATTATTTTTCTCGCAGCGATGCGGCTGTTGTTTTTAAACGCATCGATAACCGCACAGGGGAAACACGCTATATTTATCACGGCAATGACGGCACATCGATGCCCTGGAACGATACAGCTCAAATTGACTTTTTAAATCCTGAAGCGAGGGAAGCTGTTATACGCACAATTATCGGCGTGTGTCAGCAGTTTTCTATTGTACGCTTTGATGCCGCGATGACGCTTGCAAAACGGCACATTCAGCGGCTTTGGTTTCCCGCACCGGGATCGGGCGGCGCAATCGCCAGCCGCGCGGAACACGCAATCACTACCGATGAGTTTAACCGCCGTATACCTAACGAGTTTTGGCGCGAAGTGGTTGACCGCTGCGCGGCTGAAGCGCCTAACACCCTATTACTTGCAGAGGCTTTCTGGATGATGGAAGGCTACTTTGTCCGCACGCTTGGAATGCACCGCGTTTATAATTCAGCTTTTATGAATATGCTTAAAAACGAAGAGAACGATAAATACCGCGCCACTATCAAAAACACTCTTGAATTTGATCCTGAAATTTTAAAACGCTTTGTCAATTTTATGAATAATCCCGATGAAGAAACTGCAGTCGCTCAATTCGGAAAAGGTGATAAATATTTCGGTATCTGTACATTGCTTGTAACGATGCCCGGCTTGCCGATGTTCGGTCACGGTCAAATCGAAGGCTTTGAAGAAAAATACGGAATGGAATACCGCCGCTCCTATCGCGATGAAAAACCTGACGGCTACCTTGTAGATCGTCATGAACGCGAAATTTTCCCGTTGATGAAACGCCGTTCCATCTTTTCAGGCAGTGTTAATTTCAGGCTTTATGATCTTTATTGCAGCGGCGGTTCTGTCAATGAAAATGTTTTTGCTTATTCAAACCGCGCATGGATAAAAGGACGCGATGAAAAATCTCTTGTCTTTTATAACAATTCCTATTATGAAACATCCGGCTGGATCAAAATGAGCGATCCTGCAATTCCGCAGGAAGGCGGAGGAACGCGCAGAGACACTTTGAGCGAAGCGCTCTCTATACACGGCGAAAGCAATTATTTTACGGTGTTACGCGAACAAATTTCCAATCTGTGGTATGTCCGCTCTTCTAAAGCGATTTGCGAGGACGGCTTCTTTGTAGGCTTAAGAGGTTATGAGACACAGGTTTTCATTGATATTTATGAAGTTGAAGATAATGCAAACTCTGTTTGTGCAAAAGGCAGATGGGCAAGATTGAATAACGATTTAAACGGAAGGGGTGTAAAAGATCCTTTAGCCGCAATTAAAGATATTTTCTTAGGCGATCTTTATTACCGCTTTTCAGAACTTTTAACGCAAGATATCATTTTCAGTTTGAATAATTTGCTGGATAATAAAAATTTAGACAGTGAAGCAATTTATCTGTTATTTAAAGAACCTGTTGAAATGTTTATTGATACCGCTTCACGTTTTATTTCCGGAGCAAATGGTTCTTATGATCCATGGACTGCAAGCGATAAAAACGGTGTCATCAAATTTACTGCAATTAAAGAAGATATTATTTGGAAAAAATTTAAAACATTTATAAATAATCTTAAAATGTTTAAAGAAACATTGATGGATTCAATGCCTAAACAAAAAAATGCACAAACAGGGTTTGCTTCCGCTATCGGAGTTATAAGTTCATCTGAAGAATTAAAATCAAATTTCAACAGTAAATGTCTTTCGTATATTTCTGATAATAATTCATCGGGGAACTTATTATTCTCTATACTTCTTGGTTACGGAGTTCTTTCGTTACTGCCTTCGATTATCGGCAAAGAAGCGAACGGAAGCCATGCGGCAAACCTCGCATTTGATCATTGGGATTTAGGGCGCAAGATGAGAGAAATTTTCCGGAACTACGGTGCTTCCGAGCAGGAAGCATGGCGCATAACGGACATTGCAAGAGCTGTTTTAATACGTGCAAGCAGTATTGCAAAAATAAAATGGACAAATAGTGCGGCAGAATTTGCAACGCTTGTAATTAAAGAATATTATACAGACGAAGATTTTAAACGCATTTTAAAAATCAATCTTTATGATGATGTTACTTGGTTTAACAAAGAAGGTTTTGAAGCCGCTCTTTTCTATTCATCTTTATTTTTTATGGTTGACGGCACTGCAGATATTCCGACTGAAGAAAGGTTTGATCGAATAGCTAAGGTTTATGAAGTGCTTGCCAAAGCGGAAGCGAAATCGAAGTATCGGTTTGATAATCTTTTGGATTATTTAACTGCACAAACAGAGTTTGCAAAACCTGTTGCTCCAAAAACAAAGAAAAAATCTGCACCAAAGAAAAAGAAATAAAAAAAGCCTGACTGCATTGTGCGTCAGGCTTATATCATCTCTTAAGAAATATTATTAAAATTTAATTCCAAGACCGAATGAAGGTTTAACTCCCCAGTTAATATCAAGCAATATATCTGTGTGAGATTTTTCTTCAAATTCAGGAGAGCCACTTGATGAAGTTACCCACCTAATTGTGTGTATGCGAAGAGCATCTACAGATACATTTGTTTTGCTGAACATATAAATATTTTTATCAAAGTGGAATTGAATGCCGAGTGAAAGAGAAAGACCAACTTGCATATCGCTGCGGTACATCCATGCTCCTGCATTACCGGCGCTTAAATCCGGAAGCCAAATATCGTCGCTGAAATAGTACATATGAACGCCGACTTGTAAAGGTATTCTAAGAATATCGTTGTTATAAAGATAGAATAAAGGACCTAAAAACACATTTGCTCCAAAGAGTGAATTATAGTCCGATGTAGGAGATGAAAAACCTGCGAGTCTGCCGCCAAAAAATAAGTCTAAATCTAAAGAAAGACCAAAGGTTCTTGTAAAGTTAAAAACAAGAGCAAGCCCGATTGCTGTATTTGCAGTTACTGTTTTATCTTCCCACTGGATATCATTTTGCGGAAACCAATCAAGATGTAAACCATTTGTCCAATGAACAGGGAAACCCATACTGACTTCTAAATTGAATAACTCAATAGGACGTTTTTTTTCATCTTCTGCTTCAACTTCATTTTGAGCTTGTGTTTGTGCCGGTTGAGCTTGGGTTTGCGCAGGCTGCGCTTGTGTCTGTGCAGGCTGTGCTTGAGTAGTTTGAGTTTGGGCGGTTTGAGGTTGATCGTTTTCAGCTTCTTGTGCAAAGGCAAAACCTGTTGCCAGAAGCAAAACTGCTAATAAAATAAAAAGTTTTTTCATCATTTTCTCCTTTAAAAACCATTAGTTAAATGAACTTTATGTTCCTTTTTTATTGTAATGAATAGATCGTTGATCTGTCAAGCAAGTTAAATATCCGAAAGTTGGGAAAGGGGAATGGGTTTAGGATTATCTTCCTGTCCTTCAGTTTTTGATAATTCTTCTAGTATTTCTTTACCTCTTTTGGATAATTTTTCAGGTATTTTCACGATAAGTTTGATGTACATGCTCCCTCGCTGACTTCCTGAGGGGACTCCTTCATCGCGGATACGTAATAATTTCCCGCTTTGTATACCGGCAGGTACTTTTACCTTTATTTTTTTATTATCGAGTGTTGTTACTTGAATATCCGCACCGAGTGCAGCCTGGCTTATTGAAATAGGGACAGCGCAGTAAAGATCATGGGATTGCCGCTCAAAGAACTCGTGCTGTTTAACCCTGATAAAAACATACAAATCACCTGCCGGTCCGCCGTTAGGACCTGCATCACCTTGTTTTGGAATTACAACACGTTTTCCGTTTTCTACGCCGGCAGGTATAGTGACCATGATTTTTTGCCGTTTTTTTTGTGTCCCCGATCCGCCGCAGTCATTACAAGGCTTATCGATGACATATCCGTCTCCATGACATTGATGACAAGTTGTCGCTACCGAGAAAAATCCCTGGCTATGTCTTACTTGCCCCGAACCTCTGCAAAGAGGGCAGGTTTTTTTACCGCTTCCGTCTGTTGTGCCTGCACCCTTACAAGTTGTGCAAGACTCGCTGTGTGAAAATTGAATCTCTACTTTTGTACCGAATACCGCATCTTTAAAAGGTATTTCGATATCGTAACGAAGATTGGCTCCTTGTCTGACATTGCCCGATCCGCTGCTTCTGCGAAAACCTCCGCCGCCGCCGAATAAAGATTCAAAAATACTTCCAAGACCGCCTTCGCCGAACATTTCGCTCCAGTCTTGCGCGCCGCCTGCACCGCCCATTCCTTCAACGCCTGAAAAACCGAATTGATCATAGGCGGCTCTTTTTTGATCATCAGAAAGAACGCTGAATGCTTCTGCCGCTTCTTTAAATTTTTCTTCGGCTTGTTTATCACCGGGATTTTGATCGGGATGATATTGAAGAGCGAGTTTTCTATATACTTTTTTTATCTCTTCTTTAGAGGCATTTTTTTGTACACCTAAAACTTCGTAGTAATCACGTTTAGCCATTCAATTTAAACACCTTATTTTTTATCGTCATCTACAACTTCGTAATCAGCGTCTTCCGCACCTTTGGTGTCACCGCCGCCTTCTTGTTTTCCTGCGTTTGGATTAAAGCCGCCGCCCATGTTGTTAGGATCAAACCCCGCTCCGTCTTGACCCGGTTGCCCTGATGCTCCTTGTTGTTTGTAAATTTCTTCTGCGATTTTATAGGACACTTGTTTTAACGCTTCTGTTTTATCTTTGATAGATTGAAGATCACTGCCTTCTAAAGCTTTTTTCAGCTCGGCGATTGCTTCTTCTGTTTTTGATTTATCTGCAGGGCTTACTTTTTCTCCTAAATCTTTAATATTTTTTTCCGTGCTGTAGATCATCGAGTCCGCTTCATTGCGCACTTCGGCTTTTTCGCGTTCTCTTTTGTCTTCTTCCGCGTGGAGTTCCGCTTCTTTTACCATGCGGTCAATGTCGGAATCACTTAAGCCGCCGGAACTTTCTATGCGGATTTTTTGTTCCTTTCCGGTACCGAGATCTTTCGCGCTGACATGAACAATTCCGTTTGCGTCGATGTCAAAGGTAACTTCGATCTGCGGAACTCCGCGCGGAGCGGGAGGAATACCGACAAGATCGAAACGTCCCAGAACGCGGTTCTGGTTAGCCATTTCACGCTCGCCTTGTAAAACCTGAATGGAGACGGCGTTTTGACCGTCTGCCGCAGTGGAGAAAATTTGGCTCTTGCGTGTGGGGATAG
Organism: Treponema sp.; assembly: GCA_009787695.1. GTDB lineage: Bacteria > Spirochaetota > Spirochaetia > Treponematales > Breznakiellaceae > WQXQ01. The sequence continues at coordinate 52,333 of WQSW01000011.1, read as the reverse complement.
TTGTGTTACGTGTAATTAATTTTGTCATAACACCGCCGAGTGTTTCAATACCGAGTGAAAGCGGAGTGACGTCTAACAGCAATACATCTTTAACATCTCCGCCGAGTATACCGCCCTGAATTGCAGCACCAACCGCGACAGCTTCATCCGGGTTTACGCCTTTATTCGGCTCTTTTTTGAATAAGTCTTTTACTATCTGCTGAACAGCGGGAATACGTGTTGAACCGCCGACAAGAATAACCTCATCAATTTGATCGGCTGTAAAACCTGCGTCAGAAAGAGCTTTTTTGCAAGGTTCTTTTGAGCGTTCAAGAAGATCTTCCACCAATTGCTCAAACTTTGCGCGTGTCAATGTTTTTTGAAGATGTTTTGCACCGCTTTGATCTGCTGTAATAAAAGGAATATTAATATCTGTGGTTTGCATTGATGATAACTGGATTTTTGCATTTTCCGCCGCTTCGCGAAGCCGCTGGAGAGCCATACGATCCTGCCCTAAATCAATGCCCGTATCTTTTTTAAATTCAGCGATGATCCATTCCATTATGCGATGATCAAAATCATCTCCGCCTAAGTGAGTATCGCCGTTAGTTGATTTTACTTCAAAAACGCCGTCGCCTAATTCCAAAATTGAAACGTCAAAAGTTCCGCCGCCAAGATCGTAAACAGCGATAACCTTATCTTTTTTTGAATCTTTATTAAAACCGAAAGCCAAAGAAGCGGCTGTCGGTTCATTTATAATGCGTTTTACTTCAAGCCCTGCGATTCTTCCCGCGTCTTTGGTAGCCTGACGCTGCGCATCGTTAAAATAAGCGGGGACAGTAATTACAGCTTCTGTGACAGTTTCACCAAGATAATCTTCCGCTGTTTTTTTCATTTTTTGCAAAACTAAAGCTGATATTTCCTGCGGCGAATATTTTTTTCCGTCAATTTCGATGCGGACATCATCGCCTTGTTCTGCTACATGATACGGAACCATTTTCATTTCAGAAGTTACCTCTGAATAACGTCTTCCGATGAAACGCTTGATTGAATAAACGGTATTTAACGGATTTGTGATCATCTGGTTTTTTGCTATTTCGCCGACAACCCTCTCGCCCTTTGATGTAAACCCGATGATGGACGGGGTAGTACGCTTGCCTTCAGCGTTTTGAATGACTATAGGTTCGCCGCCTTCAAGAACGGAAACGCATGAATTTGTTGTTCCTAAATCAATACCGATAATTTTTCCCATTTTATTTTCTCCTTAAAAAAATTTAATTATTTTACTCTCCGCCTTCAGGCATGAGAACTTTTACTTTTGCAGCTCTTATAACTCTTTCTTTTAACATATAACCTTTCTGAAAATCTTCCTGAACAACAGCTTCGCTTATTTCTGAGGATTTTTCCATCATAACAGCTTCGTGCAAGTTTGGATCGAAAACTTCACCTGCACAATTGAAGCGTTTTAAACCCCATTTATTTTCAAGCTGGCTTGCAAGACGTTTTTCTATCATTTTGATACCTTCCAGCAAACCCGCATAATCGGTTGATGTTTCACCTGCCTGAATTGCGCGTTCAAAATCATCAATTATTAAAATAATATCTAATAGTAAACTTTGATTAGCATATTCAATTGCGCTTTGCTTTTCCTGATTCATTCTTTTTCGGAAATTTTCGAACTCTGCTGCTTTTCGAAGCAGTTGATCGCGGGTTTCTGCCAGCTGGGTTTCCAATTCGGCTATTTTATCTTCAGGAGAAAGTTCAGCCTTTTTTTGGTTTTCGTTTTCCTTATTATCGCTTTCCGAAGAAATTTTTGAGTCCTTTTCATCAATCTGGGCTTTCTCTGCTTCCGATTGTTCCGCTTGAGTTTCTTGATTTGACATTACAACTTCCCAATTTTCACTTTACTAGTATGGGAAAATCCCCACCTAATATAAAAAATACAAAAAATCTTCAATCGGGTCAAGAAAAATCGAAAAAAAAGAAAAAAGATATGTTTTACGGCAAAGAACGTGATACGACAAGATGTGGATAAGTTGTGGAAAAGGTGGCAGTCACCTAGTTTTCTGACGATCCATACGCTATATATAGTGTCGTTTATTAGTAGTTTGCACTATATATGGGGTATCTATCTTTTCATTGTTAATTTATAAATCTTTTCCACATTTTATTCACAGCATGGTTTCTTGACGGCAACAAACCGGTAAAATATAATTAACATATCATGTTAAAATTAAGCCATGAAGAAAGATTAAATCTGATGCGTTCTCTTAACTGGGATTATCTGGACAAACACGAAGATATGCTTGAAGTAATTGAAGGCAAACGTGAGACATCGGGCGCATTTACAAGGGATAAACTTTTTGTCCGCTCATTGGAACGCCTTCCATGGCACTATGTAACCGCTCTTTGGGGGATTGAAACGATAAAAGAACTTTATACCCCAGAAATAGCCCGCCGAATTTGGCCTAAAGACAGGAGGTATCATTTTGATTTTGCCCTCGCAGTATTACGAAGAGAACCTTTACCCCCTTCAAGATGGGGTACTACGTATTTTATCTCAGAGCGAAACAGATTTTTTTCTGACAGGGGGTACAGCTCTAAGCCGGGCGTATTATAATCACCGGTATTCTGATGATCTGGATTTCTTTCTTAATAAATCTAAAACATTTGATCAACAGTTAGATACAGTTCTTGCAAGGTTAAAAGATGCAGGATATTCATGGAGTACTGAAAATGATTATACTAGAGCAGAAAATTTTACTACAATTAAAGTTAGAAAAGATACAGATGTTTTATTAAAGCTCGATTTTGTTAATGATTTAGTACCTCTTTACGGTGAAATAACTAAAACTGATTTTTTTTATCGAACAGATTCCATCAGAAATATGCTTTCAAATAAATTATCCGCAATTTTTCGTTTTGCTGCAAAAGATATTGTAGATATAAGAGAAATTGCTTTACATGAAAAAATTGAATGGTCAGTAATTATTAATGAAGCACGTCAAAAAGAAGCTGGTCTTGAATTAATTTACATTTCTGAAATTATGACTAGTATGCCTCAAAGTGAATATGACACAATCACCTGGACTAAAAAACCTTCATGGGAAGAATTCAGCGAAGATATTAATCGCATCGTTTTTGATATAATGAATTGCAGGTCTGAATAACCGCACGCCGCTTTTGCTGCGGATACTTCCACATCAGCCCTTTTCATGATATAGTGAATAACCTATGTTTCTTAAGCGCCTTTCAATTCTTGGGTTTAAATCCTTTGCGGATCGTACAGAAATTGAATTTAATGACGGTATTACTGCTCTCTTGGGTCCTAACGGCTGCGGAAAATCCAATGTGGTTGATGCGGTTAAGTGGGTTTTGGGCGAACATGCCATTAAGTCCCTGCGTGCGGAGAAAATGGAAGACGTTATTTTCGGCGGTACGGAAACCCGCAAAGCACTTAGTGTTGCTGAAGTCACACTTAGTATTGCTAATGATTCTGGGCTTTTGCCGATGGATATGCCGGAAGTTGAGATAAAAAGGCGGCTTTACCGCTCAGGGGAGAGCGAATACTTTATAAATCAGCATCAGGTTAGGCTCAAAGACATCCGTGAATTGTTCTGGGATACCGGGGTTGGCAAAATCGCTTACTCTGTGATGGAGCAGGGAAAAATCGATCAAATACTATCCAATAAACCTGAAGAACGCCGCTATCTTTTTGAAGAGGCGGCAGGCATCACAAGGTTTCGTGAGCGCGGTATTGAAGCGGAACGCAATCTTGCAAAGACCGAAGAAAATGTCCACCAGATGGAATTGATCTTAAACGAAGTGAAGCGTTCCTACGACAGCTTAAAAACTCAATCTGAAAAAACGATGAAATACCGCACGCTTCGTGATGAGATTTTTAACTTTGAGCTGGATATCCAATTATTAAAATTAAAACAATTCAGATACGACAAGGACGAGAAGAATGAAACCCTAAGGCGCAGAACTGCCGACCGCGACAGGATACGTGCGGAGATGGAAGCTGAAAATAAAGCGCTTGAAGCAAATATGGACGAAGTGAACTCTATGGAGAACCGTCTTGTAGAACTGCAAAAAAGTATTTACGGTCTGGCTCTTGAAAAAAATGCGAAAGAAAACGAAGTGCGGCTTTTCAATGAGCAGCGCGGTGAAAATAAATTGAAGATAGGACAAAATGAAGAGCGGGAAAAACAAATAGCGCAAAAAATAACAGAATTAAATAATGACGCGGAAGGGCAGGATGCTGTTGTTGCCGATCTTCGCAAACAGAGCGAGAGCATAGAAGAAAATATCCGATCCTTTGAAGAAAATATCCAGCTTGCCGCTACACGCATCAGTGAAAATGAAAAAGATATGCGCAGAGCGGAAGAAGAAATTCATGGCATTGAAAAAGAATTATCAGTTTTGGAAAAAGACCTTGCTAAAATTACCGATGACATTGTAACAGAACTTGATGCGGGATTAAAAAAAGCCGGCTACTCTGCCGCTGAACGAAAAAGCACCGAAGAAGCGTTACGCGAAACTTTAGGTAAACTCCGCACGACGCTCTCCGGAAGGGAAGCTTTGGTTCGCGATCTTTCCGCTGCTGTCAGCCGCAGTGCCGATGTTGCAAACTCTGTTTGGACAGAAATAGGACGTATCGCAGAAAATCTGGCGGAAGGTTTTGCAGAAGCCGCTTCCGGGACAGATAAAGCGGTAGAACTTTTTAACAGTTACCGAGAACATTCCGCCACTTTTATTGACGAATTCCTTGCACCTGAAGGAATAATTACAAAAAAACGCGCGCTGGATGTGCAGATCAGAAGAGCGAAAGACGGTATCGAAGAACGCCGCCAAAAAATTAAATCACTGCGTGATGAAAATGTAAACCTGATGGCAAAGATAGACGAATACCGCGCAACTTTGGAAAACTTAAAAGTAAACCGTGCGCACATGAAAGCGCAGGCGCAATCTGCAGAGGAGCAGGCGAAATTAATCAGGCGCGAATTGTCGGGGCAGGAAGGCTTGTTAAAAAATATCCGCGATGAACTTTCTGTTTACCGCAAAAGGTTAGATGAAGTTGACGGAAGGATTGTTACAGCTCATAAAGAAATTGCAAACATCAGCGAAAAGACAACGGCGTTTACAAAAGAACTTGAAAACCTTGAAAAAGATATACGAAAAAGAAACGATAATGTTGCAGGTAAAAAAATAGTAATAAATAAAAGGATGGCGGAACTTTCCAAAGTGCAGGAAGCGCTTGAAAAAATACATCTGGAATTGGTTCAATCGGAAATGGAAATTAAAAACATTCAGGAAAATTTCCGCGAGACCCACTCAAGAGATTTACTTGAATTTGAAGAGCGTATTTTTACAATTACAGCAGTGCCGTCTGATTTACGCGAAAAACTGGCAGGCGCACGCACAAAAATGAAAGAACTCGGTTCTGTTAATCTAATGGCACCCGAAGAATTTGCAGAAACAAAACAACGCTATGAATTTTTAAGTAATCAGATGGCGGATTTGGAAAAAGCGCGCAAAGATTTATTAGATTTAACTTCAGAGATACGCCAAGAATCATCAAAATTATTTTTAGATACTTACAACCGCATCAAGAAAAATTTTCACAATATGTTCAGGCGGCTTTTCGGCGGCGGCAGGGCGGAATTGCGTCTTTCAGACCCTAACCATGTATTGGAATCGGGCATCGAGATATTGGCGCAGCCGCCGGGAAAAAAACTTGAACACCTAAGCCTGCTTTCAGGCGGCGAATGTTCAATGACGGCAGTCGCTCTTCTTTTTGCCACCTACATGGTAAAACCAAGCCCCTTCTGTCTGTTAGACGAAATTGACGCCGCTCTTGACGAGCAAAATGTCGGGCGGTTCGTGCATCTTTTGCAGGAGTTCAGCGACACAAGCCAATTCATCATCATTACACATAATAAAAAAACCGTTACAGGCGCGGGAACACTGTTAGGCGTCACTATGGAAGAATCGGGCGTAACCAAACTTATCGCAGTCCGTCTTGAAAACGAAGAACTGGCAATTGAAGGAGAGCCGCCGCAAAGTGAACTGTGGGACACAGACGGCAAGTTTGAAGAAGAAGACATTCAGCCCGAAGAGGGAAGAGAACTGCCCATTGGTGTTAACGATCCTAAAAAGGTTTCCCCTGAGCAGTTACGTCCTATTAGAGCGAAAAAAACTTAAAACCAATGTTTATATTTTTAAAAATTTTGTCGTTATTATATTATGAATAGATTTATTTATGCATTAATTGATATTAATACTGATGAATTAGTAGTTCATAGAAACGAAATATTATACATTTACAAAGATGATAAGTATAAATGCAGTGTTATTTCAATAACTCATGGTATAGAATTTGACGTATTGTTTGAAAATATAGATAACAAAATAATTGACAAAAATTTTTATTCATATTTTAATCCGTCACAAACAGGAGATAATTTTCCAAACAAGGTTTGTAATGTATGTCATCGATTATTACCGACTGAAAGATTTGAAATAAATCAACATGGTTTAAATAACAGGATTGTGAGACGGCCATCTTGTATATTTTGCAGAGAAGTAATAAATGGTGTTCAACTGTCAAATAATGAAAGACAATTATGGAATTCTAAAAAACCGTATATGATCCCATTTGAATGTCCTATATGTAAAAAGAGAACTATTCCCGGATTAACCAGTAAAGTAGTGCTGGATCATAATCATAATACCGGTAAAGGAAGAGCATGGATATGCGATAGTTGTAACACAGGTTTAGGCAGATTTAAAGATAATATAGATTTATTAAAAAGTGCTATAAACTTTCTTGAAACAAACTAAAAGTCATTTCTGTTTGTTTTATTCTTAATTTTGCATTAGTAACATATTCAATTGAAATATCGCATCCTAGATAATTTCTATTATTAAGTAATGCCATTTTACAAGTAGTTCCGCTTCCGCACATAGGATCAAAAACAATATCATCAGGATTTGTCCATGATAATATATGATCTTCTGCTAATTGTTCGGGAAAAATAGCAGGATGTTTAAATGCGATTTTATCATTTGTTGTTCCGCCTAAACCTACTGCATATTCCCAGATATTATTTTTTGTTTTCTCTTTTTTTAATTCAACAAGAGTTTTTTTATTTTTACCATCAGGACCCTTATTAAATACTGCCATTTCTAAACCATTTCTGACAGTCTTTTCCATTAAGGGATTAAAAGTTTTTGGACTTCCCTTTGTAAAAATAAACATAAACTCATAGCAATTTGTATAAGCATTGGATCTCATAAACGGAGTGTTTTTCTTTTTATAAATCATAACATCATGAACATTAAAACCGGCTTGTTGAAATGCTAATGCATGTTTAAAACTGGTTAAGGTTCTGTTACCTTTTTTTATTTTATCTCCAACAACCCATACTACCACACCTCCGGTTTTTGTGATTCTATATAACTCTTTAATTATATTGTCTATATTAAATGAAAACCCATTATAATTTCTTAATTCATCGTATGGAGGTGAAGTTATAGTTAAATCAATATATTCATCATCTAATTTCTGCATGAATTCCACACAATCAGATTTATATATATTATTCAACTTAATTTTCATATTAATATTCTACATATTTAATATGTATATGTCAACTGATATTACTTAAAATATAGTTTATAATCTATATTTTACTATTTAAATTTTTTTTAATTTAAACAAAGAATAAAAACTATTATTTTTAAAAATTTGCCGATAATTAAATGTATGATAGGATTAACTGCCAGTGAAATGGCAAAAATTTTAAAAAGAAAAATTAAAACTGTAAGGCAGCAAATATATAATCTTGATATTAAACCTAAAACAAAAGAAGCTGTTTATGATGAGAAGGTTTTAGAACTATTAAAATGTGTAAAACCTCAAGGCAGACCTAAGAAAAAAATTGATGTTAAAAGCAAAGTAAGAAAGAAAAAATAAAGATACGATAGTTTAATCTCTTTATACAATCAACCAATTTATATAAACTTAAAACCATGAAATACCAAATTATATACGCCGATCCCCCTTGGGCTTATCTTTGGGGGACAGGTAAAGACGGCGGTAATTTTGCTCCCGAAAAACATTATAAAACAATGTCTACTGATGAAATTTGCGCTATCAATGTAAAATCTTTGCGCGATAAAAATTGCGCTCTTTTTCTTTGGGTTACGATGCCGACCCTGCCTGATGGAATTAAAGTAATGGAAGCTTGGGGGTTTAAATATAAAACCTGCGCTTTTGCGTGGGTAAAAACCAAAAAAGACGGTACGCCTCTTGCCGGAATGGGCAGCTATACTAAATCAAATATTGAGGTGTGTTTGCTCGGTATGAAAGGACACATAAAAGCTGTCGATAAAACTGTTCCGCAGATTGTTATGCATGAGCGTATAGGTCACTCTGTGAAGCCGCCGATTGTCCGGGACAGAATAGTTCAACTTTTCGGTGACATCAGCCGTATCGAATTATTTGCACGTCAAAAAGCTGAAGGATGGGACGCTATCGGTTATGGGATTGACGGTATAAGCATCGAAGATAAAATTAAGCAAATTAACAGTTAATTTATAGAATAATAATTTGTTTTTACGGGAAATCAAGTCATTTATTACCTATCGGTAATAAACATCGCTTTTTACACGAATTCAACCTTTTTTTCCGTTCGGGAAGATTTATAAGATTTTTATAAATATCAGTCTAATATTACCGAACGGTAAATTATTGCTGTTTTACCTTGTATAGACAAAATATTAATATAAGTCTATAATATAAGAATAATAGCAAGCTTGCTTGCCGCCTGCCTGTAGAGGCGGGGTATACAAAATAAAGGAGTTTTGTGATGAAGAACTTTTTAAAAATTTTGGGGATTATAGCCCTTTCAACAGTAATCGGATTTTCAATGTCAGCTTGCGGAGAGGAAGGAACAAGTACGGCAGAAGCAGGTACATTATTTATTACTGGTTTTGAAAACAGTTATAACGATAAATTTATAGAAGCAGAAGCAGTGACTGATAAAGGTCTTCTTTTTGCAGTAAAAAGTTATGACGCAGAGACAGATGAGCAAGAAAAAGGGCAAATTAAAAACAGAAGAGTTATGCTGTCTGTTTATGAAATAACAACCGGAGGGTTGGCAGGTTATGCAGGAAGTACAGGAAATGATGAAGAAATAATTTTTAATGTATTTATTTACGACGCAGAAAATGACCCTGAACCTAGTGAAACATTGGAAACTAAAGCTGTAATATTTAAAAAGGGAATCGGTATAGCAGAAATTGTACTTCCTGATCCGATTCCGTAAGAAATAAAAAATAAAAATAAGATAAATAAAAAAACCATGTGTGAAAAACACATGGTTTTTTTATTCAAAATATTGTTTTGGAAAGATGTCACAACGATAGCGTCTGTAAAGAAAAACTAACTTTTATTAGTTTTCTCCCATTGATAAACGTCCTTCTTCCAAAAATCTTCTAAGATCGTTTTCGTTTACTGTTATCGCTTCAACGCGGTCGACATCAGCATAATTTAAATTTCCCTGCGCTCTGTAAGATGTTTCAACTTCTTGATTAAAACCTTTTCCTGCGAGAGCCACTTCTCTTGCTGTCGCTGTGCTTGATGTTCCGGTTATAACCTGTCTTGCGGAAAGATTTGCTGTCGGTGTCCACCCTGTCACATTATTTGCATTTTTTACTTCTACAAACCTGCCGTCTACCCGAACTACTGTGACACGATCCCCGTATTGTAATTCGCCGCGGTTACCGGCAAAAAAGCCTGTCCCTGATTTAAGAGTGACTGTTTTTACCGAAACATACATTGTTCCGCCGGGATTAGCCTGTGCCGCCACTATGCCTGCAGCGAATAATACTAAACAAAAACCTAATAATAATTTCTTCATTTTTCACCTCTCTCTTATTATATAACAAATTTGGAAATAATTAGTTATATTTAATATATATTACTTTTCTGTCAAATTGTCCACTCCGTCATCCCAAATGTCGTCAGCCGGCGGGGAGGCAAGGAAGTCAATACACCTTTTTAGGTATTTTTTTGCAACATTATCCTTATTATTACCATTAAAAATAGTCTGGAAAATGTCTTTAGCGGCAAGGAAATCTTTCTTTTCATATAAATTGAAAGCTTGTTCCCAGCTTTTTACCATCTCGACCAGTTCCGGAGACGCTTCGTTTGCTATATCTATCAATTCAAAAAGCCGAATAGGTGTATTGACGCCGACAACGCGCACCCTGCTCAGCGGGCGGACAACAAATTCATCACCGATTTGCGCTCTTGTGTACTCGCTAATCAATATACCGCCTGTGTCATACTGCTTGTTTACACCCTCAAGCCGGGCTGCAAGATTAACGGCGTTCCCCATGATTGTATAGTCCATTTTATTGGGTGTTCCCATGTTTCCTACGACCATATCCCCTGAGTTGATGCCAAGCCTTGTAAAAATAGGGTTTGGATCATCCAGACCGGTAATTGCGCCTTTTTTTAACATGGCTTCCATAACAGCTGGAGTTATCAGCCCAAGCGCCAAAGCGTCACGGTTTATTTCAGTTTCTGCTTTTTTCATTCTTACCGTAGCGCGGCATGCAAGAGCCGCATGATTTTTCATATGCAAGGGTGCGCCGAAAAAGGCAATAATCGCGTCTCCTTCGTATTTATCGATAGTTCCCTGATTGTCAAGGACGATATTGCTCATCCGTGTCAGATAGAAGTTAAGCAGCTCTACAAGTTTTGCCGGATCGCCCAATGCTTCCGAGAATGTTGAAAATCCGCGTATGTCTGTAAAGATAGCGGACATCTCTCTTTTTTCACCGCCCAGTTTTAATTGCGAAGGATCGAGGATGAGCTGATCTACAACCTTTGGTGACAGGTACTGCGAGAAAGCGGATTTAATAAAGCGTTTCTGACTGCCCTCTGTTGCGTAATTATAAAGCATAACAGTAATAAAAGAAGCGAGCGTGCCTGCAAGATAGGTAATCATAGGTATCCAAAGATTTCCAAATTGATAGGCGGCAAATGCGCCGATAACTATCGCCAGAATAACAATGACCATTCCTCCGACAGAAAACGTAATGCGGTTAGAAAACATTGTCAGAAAAACAATTAACACAACAACTGTCAAAAGAATAATCAGGTTCATGCTTTCATTGCTTTCGCTGAGAAAATCATTCTGAAGCATATTATCCAGCATTGTTATATGACATCCCATTCCGGCATATACCGATGAGATCGGCGTACTGAAAATATCATACAACCCCTGCGCGTAAAAACCAAAGAATACATATGTGTTGTTAAAATTTTCCGGGCTTAAAAAATAGTCGGATGACTTATATCTTTCATCGCCGTTAATAAATGCTTCGTAACTCAGCAAAATATCCATCGCTCTGTACGGAATGTATTTGTCGAGTAATCCGCGGTAACGCAGCAATGCGCTTCCGCTTTTATCAACAGGGATAGAAATTCCGCCCCAATCAATTGTGCTTGTTTTACTGTTAAAATTTAATTGTTTTTCTTTGCCGGAAACCAAAAGCGAAGCTGAAGAAAGACCGGGTATCGCCCTGCCGTCAAACAATGTAAAGGGTTTCAGTCTCCGTATAATTCCATCGGAGTCCGCTATACCTGTAACACTTCCTAAAGCGCCTGCCGCTTCGCGAAGCCCCTGTATGGGGAACTGCGCTTTTTCATTTTCACCTACACTAAACCGCTGAAGGAAAGGTCCGAAATTCTCCGGCTGAAAAAGAGGTACATTTAAATTCGATGACCATGAAGATACGCTTCCCGTTTGAGTGCTGAACATGACTGTATGCACTACATGACCGTATTCTTCGGTTGCATCAATAAATGAAGCATCGTCTTCTCTTGCACTTAAATTACGCAAAGCTTCAATAACTATTCTGTTAACAGATCTGCCGGCTCTCTGCTGTCCCGTATCTGCGATTCGTCTGTCAGAAGACCTGCCTGCAGCAACTGTCTGCTGTACTCTTGATTGATTATTATCTTCTGCCGTTTCGGCTTCTTCCAAAGCTCTTACCGCATTATCGATAATCTCGTCTTGTTTTGCATTACGATACACAGACGGCTCTGAAAAGAGAACGTCGAATGCAACCGATTTGGCGCCGCTCAAATTCATATAATCAACAAATTCGGCATACGCTTGTCTCGGCCAGGGCCAGCCCCAGCCTCTTGCTTCCTGCGCCCAGTCAAGACTATCTTGATCCAGCAATACTACTACGATTTCATCTGACGGACGGCTAAAGGATGTGTTTGCCCAAAACCTTATCCGCATATCATAGGATTTGTTTTCCAAAAAATGGAAAACCCCTAACAGATGCAAGCCCGTGATCACAAAAAACACTAACAATGTTATAATCAAAGCTGAGAGTTTTTTACCGATCGTTTTCTTTTTTTTCGCAACTTTAGTTGCCCCAGTAACTTTAGCTACTGTTTTCTTGTTTGCCATATTACTACCCTTTTTACTAGAAATATATCATAATTATAACAGGAGTTTATCATGGATATAAAGCAAAAAAAACATTCATTTACATGGGTTTGGATAACTGCAACTATCATTTTTTGTGTATTGTTTACCTTTGCCTTGATTCCCGGAGCGTCAGCACAGGGAAACTCGCAAGGCAATAACCGTAATCATTTTAATATAATACAGAATGTATTCCAATTCATTTTAGATCATTATGTAGAAGAACTTGATCCTAACCTGCTTTTTGAAGGTGCCATGAACGGAATGTTCGGCGCGCTTGAAGACCCTTATTCAACATTTTTAACAGAATCCGATATGAAAGATTTAACCGACACTACTCAGGGCAGTTTCGGCGGGGTAGGGCTTAATATCACTCAGTCTGTGGGACCAAGACCTGACGGAAAGCCGAGATATGTCGAAGTTGTATCCCCCATAGAGGACACACCCGGCTGGCGCGCAGGAATCAGTCCGGGCGATTTTATAAGCGAGATTAACGGCGTTATGACGGACACCATGACAATGGAAGAGGTTCTTTCCGTATTAAGAGGCACGCCCGGAGAAAGCGTGCGTGTTGTGATCAAGCGCGGTGACAGGCTGGAGTTTCCTTTGACAATAATAAGAGCGGTTATCGAAGTGCCCACTGCCAAACATGCAATGATTGGCGATGTTGGTTATTTAAAATTGATAACTTTTACCCCCTACACAATAGACAGGGCAAAAGACGCCATTAATGAATTTAAAGCAAATAACTATAAAAGCCTTATTCTTGATTTACGCAACAATTACGGAGGCCGTCTTGACTCCGCCATTCATATTGCCAATCTGTTTTTAGAAGGCGGTTTGGTTGTACGGACAAGATCACGAATAAGAACAGAAAACAGGGACTTTAATGCGGATCGATCTTTATTTGTTCCGGCAGATATTCCTGTTATCGTTTTAATTAATAAGGGGTCTGCCTCTGCTTCAGAAATTGTAGCAGGCGCTCTTAAAGACAGGGAACGCGCATATTTAGTAGGTGAAAATACTTTTGGCAAAGGCTCTGTTCAGCAGGTTTTTCCTCTTAGCGGTGTCGGTTTTAAAATTACAACAGCGCGGTATTTTACTCCAAGCGATGTCAACATCGATAAAATTGGCATCCCTCCCGACCGCGAAGTTAAATTCCCGGAATTTACGGAAGAAGATGCTGACAAATTGAATTTGCTTATAAATGCAAACCGCATCCCTCAATTTGCCGAGCAGAACCCTTCGGCGACTTCCGCTCAGGTAGAAACCTTTGCAAAATCTTTAGAAACCGAGTATCACCTTGATCTGTCTTTGTTAAAGCGGCTTATCAGAAATGAATTAAACCGAACAACAATCTCACCTGTTTATGATTTGGAATATGATATCCAATTGCAAGAAGCGTTAAATATTCTGCGCAGCGGAAACTATCAAATTTTGATGCAGAGTGCAAAAACGCTTAAAGTATTACGGGAAGAAGCTTCTTAAATCGGCAGGTAAAAAAAAGAACTTGAAACAGTTTTTATTAAAAACCAATCCCGATAAAAACGGATTGGTTCTTCTTGAAGGAAACGATTACCGCTATCTTGTCCGCGTTAAACGCCTTGCCGCAGGCGAGTTTTTCCCTGCGCTTCTTCCCAACGGAGAGGAAGCGCAAATGCAAATTATCTCGGTAAGCGGCAATACACTCACTTGTAAATCTTGTAACGAAAGCGAAAGCGCAAACAGAGTTTGCGTTCCCTCTTTTAGTCCTGTTTTACCGCCTATCATTTTATTTCAGGCTCTGCCCAAAGGCGATAAAATGGATATGATTGTACGGCAAGCCGCAGAAAGCGGTATTACAGAGATTGTCCCCTTTGTATCGGAGTTTTCTGTTGCAAAGACGAAAGGGGACGGACAAAAATTTTCAAGATGGGAAAGGATAATAAAAGAGGCAAGACAGCAGAGCGGATCAAAGATAGCGACATCGATTCATATGCCGTTAACAATAAATTTACTAATTAATTATTGGGAAAATTTAATAAAAAATGAGACGGCAGGAGAGAAACATGCTGAAAATCCTCTTGGATTATTATTTCATCATATAAAAATTGATTTTGAAAATGCAAACTCCGTTTATTCAAAATTTTTCAAAAAGGTACTTGATAAAAATCCGCTTGGGTTTTACCATAAAGCAAGTTATATAGAATATAATTTAAATGAAGCATGCAGTCTTCATAATTATCTTGATAGCAATCCGAGTATTATATCGGTAACTATCGGACCTGAGGGAGGGTTCTCTGATTCAGAGGTTTCTCTCTTTCTGGAGAATGACTTTAAACCGATAACAATCGGAGATACCATTTTACGGACAGAAACAGCTGCCCTTTATTGTACGGCGGCAGTCAGAACTATTTTATTGGAGAGGGATAAGTGGGAGCTGAACAAACAAACAGCGAATTAATACAGCGCGTTGAATTGCTGAAAGTACCAATTAATATAATTGCACCCGAACATTTGAGTGATGTTGTTTATAATTTTGTAAAAGAAGAAAAAGAAAACAATATTATATTACTCTCTCTTTGGGATTTACTGCGCGCAAGACGCAACAACGAATACCGCGCATATGTAATGAGGGCGTCTCTTGTTATTCCCATTTCGAAAAGTTTGATCAGCGGGATTAAATTTTTAACGGGGAAAAAAGCGTATCGTTATATGCCGTTCGATTTTATCATTTCAATTCTTACCCTTTTAGAAAACCGTGAAATGTCGTGCTATCTTTTAGGCGGGAAAAACAGAGTTCTTTTTAAAACAGAAAAAAACTTAAAACAAACCTTTCCCAGACTAAGAATTGTCGGGCGTTATCCCGGATATTTTAAAAAGAACGACGAATCCACCATTATAAAAGCGATAAAAAAATCATCGCCTTCTTTGCTGCTTGTCGGAAGCGGCGTTCGCGGCGAAGAACGATGGATTGCACGTAACAACAACACACTTGGAAACGGTATGAGGTTATGGTGCAGCGATATCTTCGATGTTTTTGCCGAGAAGAAAAAACATCCGTCAAACTCATCGTTTGAAAAAGGTCTTGAATGGATCGGTTATTGTTTTCAAAACCCTTTTAAATTTTTCAGATTATTTCCCTACATCGGATATAATTTTNTATTATTGTTTTATAAACTTTTTGTAAAATAATTTACTGATACATNATTATATACGGACGGGGATTGAGTTCGTACACTTGTTCCGGTGTCATTAAAGGTATATCNACTCCTGCGCCGGGAATTTTAAAATCATAAAACAGCTTAAAACTTTTAAGAGGCATGTTAGCCGCTCTTGCATTGGCGGCGTATGAATCACGTTTCATAGAAGGAGACCCGATGCCGTCGGCGCAATGAATCAACCTAACCCTGTTAAAATTGCTTCTTACGTCGGCTCTGTCTCTTATCATTACATTATTAAACTGATGAAACACTAACATTCGTTCGCCGGGCAGATTGTTTTCGATTAGATAATTTTCCATCACTTGCTGTGCGATGTTGATCTCTTCGCCTGTCACATGACCCAAATTAACCATCGGCGTTGGAGTCCGCCATTCAGGATCGAGTGCAAGATGTACATTTGGATATTGCAGATACGGTAACATTTTGCGAAGCGAATCAATCGGATCGAACCGCCCGATTTGATGATCGATAAAAATTAATATATCATTTTGTAAACCGTAATTAATATATCTCATAAGAGTATCATGCCTAAGAATACCGATTTCACCTTCGGGCCAAACAGTTCCGTAAATCAGATAAAACGCCTTGCGTATTTTTTTACCGCCGCTGACAGCCTCGTATTCTATTGCAAGCTCTGTAAGCAGTTGATCCAGCTCTTCGATTGAATGCCGCCCCAAAATGCCCATATTCCGTGAATTGGGATGCCCGTAATAGGCAAGAATATCGTTATTTAAAAGCATAGAAACCTGATACTCTGCCTTTTTTTTCATTTCCTCGATTTCTTCCGCAGAATAGACCCAATACGGCTTGGAAGTATCGTTTTTTAGCAAGTTATTGAATGTTTCAGTAAAAAGCATGTGCGGAAAAAGAGGCGCGTAACTATTGATAATATTTATATCCGGCATTGAAGATGCTGAAAGGCGCATGACAAAACAGCAAATTAATGCAATTAAAAATACAGCTTTCCTGCACAAAACGGTAGTTTTTCTCATTATTATTTTATTTTCGGTTATATTCATGGAAAGCTAAAGTTTACCTCCCCCATCACTCATTGCGATTCTGCGCTCTCTGACAAGGGTAAGCCTCTTTTCTAACTCCTGTGCCTTATCGCTTTTAATAAGCGCTTTTAAATCATCAAGGCTCTTTTCAAACTGATCGATACGGTTTAAGAGTGCGCCGCTGTTTTCAAGAAAAAGCTCCGTCCACATGGGGGCATTAAGCATGGCGATACGCGTAAGGTCTTCAAAACTGCCGCCGCCGAAGCGCGTTATTTCCGTATCGCTTTCGCAGTCGATTAGAGCGGCTGCAATTACATGGCACAACTGGCTTGTAAAGGCGATTTTGCGGTCATGTTCTTTTGGGGTAACTTCGGTAATGCGGGAAAAACCCATTTTATAAATTAATTCTTGTAAAAAATCAAGGTTTTCTTTTTTGTTATGCGCAATAGGAGTAAGTATATAATTTTTTAAATTAAAATTGCAAAGACTTGAATTATTAAACCCGCTTTTTTCCGCACCTGCCATCGGATGACCCGGAATAAAATCAATATTATCTTTTTTTCTGTATTCGCAAATTTTTTCTGCCGCAGAGGCTATACTTTCTTTCGTTCCGGCTATATCCGTAATAAGGCAGCCGCTTTTAAAAGAATCTTTCCATTTTTCAAGAAAACGCAGTATTGATGAAGGGTTCAAGCAAAGAAAAACAATGTCGCATAACGTAAGCATTTCTCCCGCATTGTCAGCATCAAACCTCTTGCCGATTAATCCTGCTTGCGATGCAGCGTTTAAAGTTTCGCTGTCTTTATCGCAGGCAAAAAGACATTCTTGTTTAACGCAGACTTTTTCGCGGAGAGCTTTGGCGATTGCGCCGCCCATCAATCCAAGTCCGACTATGCCGAAAGTACTCCGCAATTAAATCACCTTTTCTTCCAAAGCGGCGTATTTGCGCAGTGTGTTCATAAGGTTATCAAATAATTCAGGTGTCAGCGATTGTTCGCCGTCGCAAAGAGCATGCTCAGGATCATTGTGAACTTCTACTATAATGCCGTCTGCTCCTGCAGCGATTGCGGCTTTTGACATGGTTGGAACCATCCATGAAAGACCTGTTGCATGGCTTGGATCAACTATGACAGGCAAATGTGTTTTTTTCTTTAATGCGGGAATAATTGCAATATCTAAAATGTTACGTGTAAAGTTATCAAAACCGCGTATACCTCTTTCGCATAACACAATCTGACTGTTTCCTCCTGCCATGACATATTCGGCTGCCATTAAAAGCTCTGTCATTGTAGATGCCATTCCGCGTTTAAGAAGTATCGGTTTTTTAATGCGTCCTAACTCTTTTAAAAGATTAAAGTTCTGCATGTTTCTCGCACCAACTTGAATAATGTCAACCTCGTCAAATAATTTAATCTGACTGATTTCCATTACTTCTGTAACAATCGGAAGACCTGTTGCTTTTTTCGCCTCAACAAGCAAATCAATTCCTTCGCAGCCCATTCCTTGAAAACTGTAAGGGCTGGTACGCGGTTTAAAAGCGCCTCCGCGCAAAAATGCCGCCCCTGATTTTTTAACATCTGCGGCAATTGATACAAGCTGTTCTCTGCTTTCCACAGAGCAAGGACCTGCAATTACGGCAAAATTACCGCCGCCTATTTTAGCGGATTTTCCATTAGATTGAAATTCCAATACCGTATCCAAAGGATGAAATAAACGGTTTGCGCGTTTGTAAGGCTCTTGTACCCGTATAACCCTATCTACAAAACGATTTGCCCGTAACGCATCATCATTAATTACTGTGGTGTCGCCTACAAGCCCCAGTACAACTTGCGAAGCGCCTTGCGAAGAATCAACTTTTACACCTAAAACTTCCAGATCGGCTATTAACTTTGCTATTTCTTCTTTGCTAACACCGGGTTTTAACGCTATTATCATAACTTGCTCCTGATTTTTGGATTATATCAAATTAAGACTTCCTTGTCTCAAATTAAAAAAGAAGATATAATTACAATATGAAAAGTAAATTATTAATTTTTATCCCTATTTTAGTGAGTTTTTTTGTATCTTGTTCATCTTTCGCCTCAAATTCCGGTTCTATGTCTCCAAAAACTCTCGATTTAGTGCAAAATGCAGTTTTTGAAGTTGTTGTAGAAAAACCTACTACAGATAAAACAGTTTATGACAGGGAATTAAATTGGGACAACGTACCTTTTGTTATAAAAAATGATAAATATTACTCCATAGGCACTGCATTTGCCATTTCTAAAAACGAATTAATAACCGCTTTTCATGTAATTAATCTTGGTCTTGAAAGCATTGTTTACGATAAATATTTTGTACGTGATTCAAAAGGCGATGTTTTTGAAATTGATCGTATAACAGGCGGTTCCAGAGAAAAAGACTTTCTTGTTTTCACCGTTAAAGACAGAACTTTTACTAAGTTTTTTCAATTTGAACGCAATTATAAAATAGGCGACGCTGTTTTAAGTATTGGAAACGCTCTAGGCGAAGGCATCGTTGTGCGTAACGGTCTTGTTTTGGGAACAGTTCCTGAAGAAGATTCCGGGCGATGGGTTCTTTTAAAAAGTTCTGCAGACGGCAATCCCGGAAACTCAGGAGGGCCTCTTGTTACTCCAAACGGCAAAGTGGTAGCTCTGGTTACATCTCTGCGTGATAATATACTTTATTCCGTTCCAACAGATGTTCTTTTTGAAGATGACCGAACAATTCTAACGTATCGTGCAAGAGGCCGTTTCGGTCATCTGATATTGGCAAATAAATTTGATAATATTTTTGAAACAAGTGTGCCGATTCCCAATACATACACAGAAGTAAGAAAAAAAATTCGCGCAGATTATATAAAAAATTATGATTTTGCCATGTCTTCTCTTTTTAAAGAAGCGCCTGAATATTTAACAGGTCCGAATAATGTTTATCTTTTAAACAGTACTCTCTCTTCATCTTTCCCGGAAGTAAGTTTTATTGATCCTAACGATGATAACTGGAAACTTTCTAATTTTAATTCAAGATCGTATCAACTGGAAAACGACGGCAGGTTAGCGCACATAGGAATTTCAGGCTACAATTTTTATAAGATAAAAAAACCAAACAATGTTTCGCTTGAAAATGCTTGTACAAATCCAAAATACATAATGGATTTAATTCTTCACAATATTCGTATAGACAGAACTCTTTGGGGAAGCGACAGATACCGCATACTTTCTTTCGGGGAACCTGCCGCTATAGGACAGCATCAAGATAATTTAGGAAGAACATGGATAAAAGCGCATTGGGTTATAACTTTTGATGACAAAGTACAGATCATGTATATTTTACCGCTACCCGACGGACCTATCGTACTAACCACAATTCAAGACAGTAATTATCTTCAGGATTTTGAATGGGATTTAAAAAAATTATGCGATCATGTCTTTGTTGCATTTTTAGCTACTTTTAAAAACTGGACTGAATATCTTTCTATGGAAAAATATATACCAAGTTTTTTCAAAGAGCCTCATAAACAAGGTTTGAATTTTAATTGGAATGATGCAAGTAAATCTTTTTCTTTTGATTGCCATGGTATAAGAATTAATGCAGATAATAATGTTTTTGATTGGACGGGAGACTCAGAATTATTTATAGCTCCTACATGGTATAAAAATAAAGAAAAACTTGAATACGGAATAAGAAAAGTAACAATTAGCAGGGATCTGCGCGGCAATGATTTTTTTGTTGTATACCGTAACCTTTTGCCGGATCAAAGACTTGGTTCAAAAGCAATGGAAAGCTGGAACGATCTTGTACAGGAAAAATTTCCTTTTGACGGAACTGCTGCTATCTCTGTACGTGAAAACACAGGTTCAGTAGGCGGTATCATAAAACCGAGAGTATCAGGAACAAGATTGATAGAGCCCATGAGGCTGGATACACTTTTTTCTCTTTATTTTGCAATGGAAAATCCTCAGAACGAAGATAATCTAAATCAGCGTTTTAACGCATTAATGCAAGCAATTTCTGTTGAAGAATAATTTTTATGAAAAATCCCAAGAACGCAAACCCGGTTTTTTCAGTTGCCGCATTATGTGCAGTCGGTGCGGAGAAAGTTGTATCAAATGAATTGCGTAAACTTAATTTTAAGGTTGATGAATCTCTTTACGGCAGAGTACGTTTTAAAACCGATACAACAGGTCTTTATCAGGCATTGATAGGGCTTCGCGCAGCAGACAGAGTTCTTTTGGAAATAGCCCAATTTAAAGCGGTTGATTTTGACGCTTTATTTGAAGGGACTGCCGCAGCGGAATGGGAAAAATATGTACCGAACGGGATGGGGTTAAAAGTCGCCAAAGTACGCACTAACCGCTCTCAATTAAATGCGGAAACAAGTATTCAAGCAATCGTTCATAAAGCGGCGGCGCAGCGTCTGTGCGGAAAATACAAAGTAAGCCGCCTTCCCGAACCAAAGTTAATTCCCAGATCAGAAAACGGGACGGCAAACCCTGTTTGTGCGGTTAAAGTTGCAGAAGTGCGGGTATACATCGAAAAAGATACAGTATCCCTGCTTTTAGATTTAAGCGGAGAGCCGCTCTTTAAACGCGGTTACCGCAGCGAAGGCGGCACAGCGCCTTTGCGGGAAACAACAGCTGCTTCCATCTTGTTACTGTCAGGTTGGAAACGGAAATTCCCTCTTTACGACCCGTTCTGCGGTTCAGGCACTATCCTGATTGAAGCTGCAATGTATGCATGGGACATCGCTCCCGGATTAGGAAGAAATTTCGCCATAGAAAACCTGCTAATCGCCGACAAAAAAACCGAGCAAAATGTGCGTGACGAATTCCGCGCTAAAATAGATTTTTCCCGCCTTGTCAGAATCGCAGGCAGCGATGAAGACCTGCGCTCTGTTTCTATCGCGTCTTCCAATGCTACCCGTCTTCTTGACATTGCCGAAGGCCGCTCACCCCAGCGCGGAATTCGCGTTGGCGAAAAGAATCCCGGAATTGATTTAAAAACCGTTCCTATGTCGAATGCAAGCTCACCTTTTAATGAAGGGTTTTTAGTCACTAACCCGCCTTACGGGAAACGTCTTGGCGATCTGTCACAGGCGGAGCAAATTTACAAAGAGATGGCAGGCTTGGAGCAAAGATTTCCCGGCTGGAAAATCGCCGTAATAACCGACCATAGCGGGTTTGAGAGTTTCTTCGGCAGAAAAGCTGATACCTGCCGGGAAATAAGTAACGGCGCAATTCCTTCCTATTTTTTTCAATATGAAGTATGATAATAATATAAGACATTTATAAAAAAGGGGTGAAAATGGCAATCGCGGTTGAACATGATCAAAGGCGAAAAAAGATTCTGGAAAAAGCCCTTGCTGTTTTTATGGATGACGGTTTTGAGAACGCCACATTTCAGAAAATAGCAGACAGATGCGGTATTACCAGAACGATTTTATATCTGTATTTTAAAAATAAAAAAGAAATTTTCACTTACAGTATAAAACAGCTGTTATTAAGTGTTGAAGAAAATATTAAATTAATAATTTCTAATAAATCATTATGCAGCATAGAAAAAATTACAAATGTTTTTTTAGTGATATTCAGCCTGCTTGAAAAAAACCGTCCGCTTCTTTCTGTTGTACTTGATTATCTTTTGCATATTGCAAAGAGCGGCACAAACCCGGAAGAACTTGTAAGGCGCAGAACCGTGAAACTGCGGCATTTTTTATCTACAATGTTAATTGAAGGAATAAAATCAGAGGAACTGAAAAAAACTGATGTTAAAATTTCTACTGATTATCTTTACAGTTTTGTAGAGTCGGCTATTTTTCAATTAGTTGTTTTAAAACGAGAAAATCTTAGCGAGTTAAATAATACAATTAAGTTTGCCATAAAACATTTAGAAAAAGATCAATAACAAATTAACTTTCTTTTGAATGTATATAATACCGCAGTTTTTCCATAAGAATTTCAAAATCCAGCGGTTTCCCGACATGATCGTCCATTCCTGATGCAATGCAATGATCAATATCTTCTTTAAAAACATTTGCAGTCATAGCAATTATAGGAACTCGTTTTTTATAACTTGATCTTTCTTTTAATTTTTCTTCTATCAAACGAATTTGATTTGTCGCTTCATAACCGTCCATTCCCGGCATATGAACATCCATTAAGATCATTTCGTATCTTTCAGGTTCTTCTACAAACATTTCAACAGCTTGTAATCCGTCTGCCGCACAATCAATTTCCAAATTTGTTTCTTCAAGAAGCATCAATACAATTTCGCGGTTTATTTCCATATCTTCTACAAGCAAAACCCTGTGACCGGAAAAATCACTTGTTTTTATAATATCTTTTTCATGGTCTTTTTCTTCATCGTCTTCTCCGCGTTTTACTTTAACTGTAAAAGTAAAAGTAGACCCGTTGCCGGTTTCCGATTCTACCCATATTACTCCGCCCATCATTTCGACAAATTTTTTGGATATGGAAAGTCCTAAACCTGTACCGCCGTAAGTGCGCGCTGTGCTGGTTTCCGCTTGCTGGAACGCCTGAAATAAATGCGCCTGATGTTCTTTGCTTATACCGATTCCCGTATCCTTTACAGAAATTTGCAGTGTACATACGCCTTTTTTTTCTTTTACTAATAATGTATCAAGATTGATTAAACCGTTTTCCGGTGTAAATTTTACTGCATTGCTTAAAAGGTTTGCAATAATTTGCGACAAACGCTGATCATCGCAAATTAAAAATTTGGGAATATCTTTATCAATTTGAACATTCAAACTTTGATGTTTTTCTTCCACCCGGAAAGTGATAACATTTACAACACGATGAAGCATTTTCTCAAAATTAAACCTTACCGGGAAAAGTTCAAATTTATTCGCTTCTATTTTAGACATATCCAAAATATCATTAATTACACCTAACAAATGAGTTGATGCATCTCCTATTTTATCAAGCGCGTAATTTTTTCGTTCAAGACTTTCCGTGTTCTTTGCAATTAATGTCATATTAATAATCGCATTCATAGGAGTGCGCATTTCGTGACTCATGTTTGATAAAAACTCACTCTTTGCCTTGCTTGCCGCCGTAACTTTTGTTACAGCGTCTTTTAATTTTGTATTGTAAATATCCAGCATAATTGCACCTGCAATTGTACTTGCAGTCATTGCGATAAAACTTTTTTCTATATCTGTCCAATAGCGCGAAACTTTACACTGCTCCACAGCAAGCAATCCCCACAAAAGTCCTTCAACATAAAGCGGTGCACAGATAAATGCATTAACGCTGTCTAATAATAATGCGCGGAAATCATCAATCTTGCTTATAGTTGTGTCAGGACATGAAAGTATCGGTACTGTAGCGCTGTTGTATAATCTTTCCGGAAAACTTGCTTTTACAATTTTTCCCGGATTAAAATTATCTCTGCGCGGCGTGTTATAATCTGATGTCCATATATATGAAACTGCCGCATTGTCACTTTGAAAATCCTGTTTAAAAATTACAACTCTGGATACTTTATAATAATTTCCTAATTTTGCAATCGCTTCATTTACAAGTGTATGCGTGTCCCCCGATGTAATAAAACTGCGCGAAATATCAGAAAGCAATTCTTGCTGATCAAGACGATCTTTTAATTGCTTGCTTTGATTTTTTAATTCTTCTGTTATTTTTTTTAAGTTGCGAAGATCATATTGATAACTTAAAAGCAAATACTTGCCTTTGTATTTTGTTCGTGTAAGAGTAATTTCAAACGGCACCAGTTCACCGCGGCATGTGCGGTGTGTCCATTCAACCGTTATTTGTTCGCCGTTTAATGCACGTTTACTTGTTTCAAGCATCTTTTCATAAGATTTATCTCCGTTTGGCTGATATTCAGGGGAGAACTCATAAAAATGTTCTATGTAATATTGTTTGTCGCATCCGAATAATTCAAGGTTTGCGTCATTAACATCCACTACACACAAATCTTCATCAAAGGCTATAAACCCGATACGTGATGCGTTAATAATGGCGCGGTTAAATTCGTTTACACTTGCAATCTTTCGTTCCATATCTGTTCGCATAACGGTGTTCGTACAAAGAAAAGCGGCAGAACGCATTATTTCCGTTTGATCCTCTTCAAAAAAATGTTCTCCTTCGCGGTCTTCAAAAAGAACAAAACCCCAAAAAGCATTGTTTAAAAAAACAGGAGAGACAAAGACAGAAACAACGCCGAACATTTTTAACATTTCCGCTTCCTGTTTCGGCAGCAAGCGCGCGGGACTGTTTATCGATTCTCCGCTTTTTAAAATAAATTCCCATGACGGGGCAAGCTGGGAATAAGCTACATCACTTAGAATCGCAGTAGGAACTGTCGTGCCTCCCGATTCTCTGTCCCATCGGTAAATTTGCGATGCATGCAAGCCGTCAGGTTTTTCTAAATTGCGCCAAACAGAAAGTCTGTCAAGCTTTATCATGTCTGCGATAAGCCTTACACCATCTGTCATCATCGCTTCAAAAGATTCTTTACATTCTGATAAAAAGGTAACAGCCATTTTATTCAGCATATTCGCCATTTTTTCGCGGCGCTCAAGCGCTTCGACAGCTCTATTTACGTTATCTGACATTTCCGCTCTTATAATCGCATTGGCGAATAAGCGTGCTGCCGATAAAAGCAAATCAAAACAGCCTTCATCAAAATAATTGTCGTTAGTATGATCCTGCAGTGCAACCGCACCCCAAAAATCGCCGTAAGAAAAAATCGGTACTATCAGGATTGATTTAATTCTAAACTCAGTCAGAAACGCCGACTCATCTTCAGACATATCGGTTTTTTTTATTTTTACACATTCATCTTTTAATAAAGTTACAAGCCATTTTTCAATTACCGGAATAATAGGCAGTATTCTAAGCTTTTGTTCAAGAAAGACAAGCCCTTCTTTAGCTTTATCCCAACGGTAAATCTCACAAAATTTTGTTTCATCATCAATAATCGTTTTACGGTAAATGGAAACACGATCTAACTTTACTGCGTCTGCGATTGATTTTAAACCTTTTGTAATTACATCATCAAACTCTTTTTCGATATGTGATGTAAAAATATTTACAGCTATATTTAAAGCGTCAACAATTGCGGCACGGCGTTCTGATATATTTAAATTGTTAATGTCATCTTTTATCATTTCCATATCCTGAAGAGTAAAACAGTACACTAATAAATATAATGAAATTATATCATGTTAATCAAAACTTAAGAATAGATACCTTTTAAAAAACATCAAGTTTTTACACAAAAAGAGATAAATTTACTCAAAGTTTCTGTTCACTTTTTGTTTTTATCTTGAAATTTTTTCTTTTTCAGATGATACTGTGAATATGGACGCAGGACAGGCGATTTACATAACCAGCCAGCTGCTACTTGGTGCAGTAGCTGCCTTTTTAGCAATTTTCCTCTGGCCTAAGATAAGAGATGCGGCATGGATGTTAATTATTTTCGGAATCATTGTTGCATATGTCGAGACTGTTTACTCTATTTTAAAGATATTTGGAATTAACGCTGACGCTTTTTTAATTTTTGATACAATTCCGTTGATATCGTTTATACTGCCAACTATAAGGATGCTCTTTTTTATAAGCGCATTTATTATTATGATTTACAGACAAACCCGGCAATAATATGCCGGTTAAAGTTAAGGAGAATTAAAATGAAAGCAGTAATTATTGGAATTATAATTCTTGCCGCCGCT
This sequence comes from Treponema sp., assembly GCA_009787695.1. Taxonomy (GTDB): domain Bacteria; phylum Spirochaetota; class Spirochaetia; order Treponematales; family Breznakiellaceae; genus WQXQ01. The sequence goes on along the minus strand of WQSW01000011.1, from coordinate 25,914 downwards.
GTTTTCGCTATTTTGCCAGCGGACATTATCGGTTTCGGACTTGGCTGGGGAGGAGACGTGCTAACCTTCCTTCGCGGCGGAGCTCCTGTCATCGCAATTATTTTAGGAATTGTTGCAGTCTTTATTGGAATAGCTGATATCAAAGACAGAACAGAATCAAAGAAAGAAGAAAAAGAAAACAATAATTCTTAACAGGTCGCCGCTGATACAGCATGTCAGGCTAAAAACACTGTCCCTTTTTGATTGCCTGCCGCAAGCGCTTGTAAACAACGCGGCTTACTGCCGTCTGCAAGAATTGTAGGAATACCATAAGAGAGAGCAAGTTCTGCAGCATCAAGTTTGGTAGCGATACCGCCTGTCCCAAAATTATTGGTTTCTCCTATGATGATATTTTTCCGTGTCTCTTCAAAATTGTGTACCTCTTCAACTAACACTGCATCCGGAAATTCTTTCGGGTTTTTATTATAAATACCGTCTATGTCACTGAAAAGAATTAAAAGATCGGCGCTCCATAAAATTGCAGAACGCGCAGCCAGTGTATCGTTATCGCCGATTTTTATTTCTTCGACAGAGACAGTATCGTTCTCGTTGATGATCGGAATGATACCCTCATCTACCAGAGTAAAGAGCGTGTTACGCATATTAAGCGTTCTGTTGGTGTCGTTAAAATCTTCGCGTGTTAAAAGAATTTGCGCGATAAAAAAATCGTGCTTTTCAAAAGCGCGCCGCCAGGCTTTCATTAGCTGAACCTGTCCCACAGCGCACAATGCCTGTCTGTAGTGAATATCTTTTTTACGCGCCCATTTATCCATAGTAGAAAGACCTGCAACCTGCGCTCCGGAAGAAACAATTACAATTTGCTTGCCTTGTTTCATCAGCTCTGCCGCTTGTTCTGCAAGATCATCAAGAAAAGAAAAATTGATTTTTCCGTCTTTGCCTGCAAGAGTGTTAGAACCTATTTTGATAATTATTTTCCGTGCATCTTTAATTAATTTTGGTATCATGATTATTCTCGTATCTGTCCGCTGCCTGTTATAAGATATTTTATTGTAGTGAGCGCATCAAGCCCCATCGGTCCTCTTGCATGAAATTTTTGCGTGCTGATTCCCAACTCCGCGCCGAACCCGAACTGACCGCCGTCTGTAAAACGTGTCGATGCATTGACGTATACGCAAGCTGCATCAACCTGCTTCTTAAACATTTCCGCAGATTTTAAATTTTCTGTAATAATCGCTTCGGAATGTTTTGTCCCGTAACGGTTGATGTGTGCAATCGCTTCTTCGCAGGAGCCGACAGTTTTTACCGCGAGTATATAATCTAAAAACTCTGTTTCCCAATCTTCTTCGGTTGCGTCTTTTACAACTAAACCTGCAGGCGGACCTTCAAACCCTATACCCATAGCTTCTTTGGATTTCTTGTCGCATCGCAATTCTGTTTTGCCTGCGATTTTTTTTATCAGTTCCGGCATGAGATAGTTAAGAGAATCGTTATGAACAAGAAGGGTTTCTACCGCATTGCACACGCCCGGTTTTTGAAGTTTTGCATTAAGAATTATATCTATTACATTATTGATATCCGGCGTTCCTAAATACGGAAACGGAAGTTCAACATAAATGTGGCAGTTGCCTTCTCCTGTTTCGATAACAGGGACACGCGCATTTTCCACAACACGCCGTATCAGCTCATGCCCGCCGCGGGGAAGGACTGCATCAATATAATCACGCGCAACAAGTATTTCGTCAATTTCGTCTCTGTTACCGGATTGAGCAAGCTCGACAGCGTCCGCTATACCGCCGCCATTGGTAAGCCCTGCTTTGATGGCACGCACAAGCACTTTGTTTGATTCAAGAGCGGAGGAAGAGCCTCTTAAAAGAATCGAGCAGCCTGCTTTATACGCAAGAGCGGCGCAGTCAACTGTAACATTGGGGCGCGATTCGTAAATAATAGCCGCCGTACCAAGAGGCACCGTCACTTTTTCAATTTGCAAACCGTTAGGCAAGGTCCATCCTGCCTGCACTTTACCGATAGGGTCTTCCTGTCTTATTACAATTTCTATTCCTTCTATAATGCCGTCTATCCGTTTATCGTTAAGAAGCAGGCGGTCAACAAGGCTTTCTTTCATGCCGCTCTTGCGAGCTTGCTCCATGTCACGGACATTGGCTTCAAGAATAGCGGCACGGCTTTTATCAATTTCTGCGGCAGCGGCGGCAAGAGCTTGATCTTTTTCAGAACGGTTCTGCACCGCAAGTTTGGTTTGCGCTTGTTTGAGAGATATAAATATTGTTTCTAACGAAGCTGACATAGATTTAATTTAATGTATTTTTGTTTGAGCTTCAAGGCTTACATTAATTCCCAAAAGATGCGATTTGTTCCCAATGCGAAGGTTCTAAACCGTCTCTGTCGATACGGGTAAAGATGCTGGGATTGTAGTTGCTGGTTGGGCGCAGAGCGTTGTTAGCATTTAAATAGCCAAGATTGATACCGGGCGCGCCGGGTATTTCTGAAAGACGCATACGGGTCATTGTGACAGGGTTACGGGTAATTGCATCCCATGCACGGGCAGACTCCGCATAAAGCGCCATCGCTCTGGAGCGGTATTCGCGGTTTCCTGTCTGCTCGGCAAGAGCTTCATAAACAACCCCTGCATTGTTACGCGCCATCATAAGGCGTTCACCAACTTCGAGGAATTCAATGCTGTCATTAGGCATAAGAACAGGCAGCCTGATACGCTGGTTTTCAAGGATATCCAAAAGACGGCTGAAATAACCTTGCGCGACATAAAAATCGCCTCTTTTATAAGCCGCATTGCCGAGTGCATAAAGCATCCGTCTGTTGTAAGGCGTTTCTGCAGAAGCCCTGAAAAGATATGTAAGAGCGTTCCCCCAATCTTCAAGCTGATAATATGCCGCTCCCATTCGGTACTGCATATCAGGAGGCGTATATCCGTATCTTTCTGCATTACGGTAATCGTTCAACGCTGTTGTTGCAGCGGTTTTGTCACCTGTTTTGGTGTAAAACTCTAAATCGCCTTTAGCGGCGTAAAGCTGGCCGAGTTGAGGAGAACCGCGTATCAAATTTCGAGTAAGATATTCTTCGTATAATTCTATGCCCCGTACAATTTGAGTTTCTGCAGGGAAGAATTCTTTGTTGTTAACAAGCAGCTGCGAATAACGATAATGTGCATCGACGCGGTAAAGACGGCGTTTAACATTTTCTTTTTTTGCTAAATCAAATGCGCGGATAGCGTTTTCCAGAGTAAGCCTTTCTTCGTAAGTGTTGCCGAGATTTTTATGATAACGCGCAAGATGATAATGAGATTCGGGCAGATACCGGTCTTCTGCAATGGCTTTTAAAAGCATGACACGAACGCTTTCTATACTTTCAATATAAGGGTTCGGCACTCCTACCGGTTTTTCCATTTGCTTGTCTAAAAGATAACCGCCAAGCTCTGCAAGAGATTCCGTTGTCATTTTGCGTCTTTTTTCATCGTTTTCAAACCACACTCTTAGCTCAAGAACTTCTTTTAAATTGTCTGTGCGGATAAAATATTTAAGCATACGTTCCAGAACAGGAGCTTGCCAGCCGTAATTTTCCAGCACCCTTGCGTAAGAGAAACGGGCATCTTCGTATCTGTCACCGAATCTTTCAGGATCAGAATCCGCCCATGCAAGAAAATTGTCGCCTGCTGCAAGAAGACCCTGCATATCATTAGGCGCATAATCAAGCAGTTCTTTTTGAAGAAGATTATTTGCCTTATCGTAATTTAATAAATAATTTGTTTGCATATCGGCGTAATCTAAAACGCCTTTTTTATCTCTGGGGTAGTATCTTAAAAGTTCATCGTATTTGCCTTCGGCAAGCAGATAACGCCGATGATCTCTGAAATTTTCTGCGTAGGCATAAAACCATTTTTTATTCCGATGCAAGGTAAAACCTTGATGAAACAGATCGTTTGCCCTTTGATATTCCCCTGCAAAAATTCTTTCATAACCGCGTTTATACAAGGATTCCGCTTTAAGAGGTATATAAATAAATCGATACGAAAGATAAGCAACCGAAGCTGCCAAAGCAACAATAACGGCGACCAATCTAAAAACAGGAAGAAAATTATGAACAAAAATATACGCAAAACTTGCTTGTTCCGCTTCAAATGCCGCGCCTGTACTTTTTTCAAAACTTTTCGGAATAACAATCGGCTTACCGGTTATCTCTTCTACAAGCGCTGCAGTTTCTTTTACAGGAGCGCCTGTAACAAGAAATCTGATTAATTTAGATAATTGCTGAGGTAAAATTACCTGCTCTGCAATTGCTTCTTCGCAGGCAATTCTTAAATTTAAAGGATACACTGATAATGTTTGCAGTAATTTATTAACATCATCTTGACTTAAAGAAATTTCTTCTACATCGCTGATACTTGGAGCTTCTTCGGCAGGTTTTTTCTTTCGCCCGAAAGAGAATCTTTTTTTAACAGGAACATCGATTGCTATGTCTTTTGGTTTATCAAGAAACATATCAAGCTCGGGCATAACAAAATCATCATTCCCGCTGTCATGAGTGTCATCTAATACTGATGTATCCCCTAAATCTAAATCGATTGAATCTGATGTAAAGTCACCGCCTAAATCACCAAGATCGCCTAAAATATCATCTTCAGATGCTGTTTGAGCGGGAAAGTCCATACCGCCGCTTGCATCATCATCTCCTGTGGGAAAGTCCAAACCGGAAAGCGGATCTTCGTCAGAGTCACCGCCGGGAAAATCCAATCCCGATAAGGGATCATCATCTGAAAAACTGCCGCTATCGGCGGGAAAGCCGCCGTCACTTGGAATTCCGCCGTCATCTGCAAAACTGTCGTTGCTTGGAAAACTGCTGTCATCACTTGGAAAATCCAATCCGTCCAGAGAGGAACTGTCATCATCGCTTATATCTGACTGCGTAAATTCACCTGTACGGGTTTCGCCTCCCATGTCGATACTGTCACCGTCAAGATCATCAACAGACGAATCTTCAGAAAATTCGTCCATCGGCAGAGGAAAATCATCCGGCATATTAAAAGATGTATCCATATCGCCGCTCTGGTTTTCACCGCCCATATCTATCGCATCAGGAAAATCATCAAGATGATCTTCCTCAGGGATATCTGCATCTGATGATGATTCCATTTCTTCGGAAAATCCTGACAACAAATCTTCTGGGAAAGAACTGTCATCTTCGGGTAAATCCTCGTCTTTACTTGACGGAGGTTGGCTTTCTGTCTGCGGAGTATCATTTAAAAGATCGGCAAGAAATGAAGAGCCGTCATCTTCTACTGCTTGTTTATCGTTTTCGCTTGGATCTAAACCGTTTAAAAAGCTGTTTAATTCAGGGTCTGGGTCAAACTCAGTTTGATTTAAATCTGTATCGGTCTGTGAATCGAACATATCATCAACGGGAGCTGCTTCTCCCGGATCGTTAAGTAATGCGCTAAAATCAAAAGGCTCGTCAGAATCGAACTGTTCGTTGGAAACGTCCTCTGTATTTGCATCAGCGTTGCTTAAATCGTCTGCCGAAGGTTCGTCTTTGGTAAGAGACGGTATCGGAGTGCCGGGCATATTATCTTTACGCGAATATTCAAAGGACGGCGCGTCTTTTTCGGGGAGAGCCATGTCATCAAAGGGCAAATTTCTGGAAATGACATCTTTCCTTTCATTTGCAATGTTGTGGAACGAGGCTTTAAATTCTTTTAGCTCGTTTAATGATGGCATATTAAGATAATTATATATCGACCGATAATTGTAAAGAATGTATGAAAAGGATTAGCATTTTTATTATTTTAATTTTTTCCGCTTCTTTAACCCTGCTTGCCCAGCAAGAAAGGTACGATTGGGAAACTTTTGAAATGATTGACCGTCTTTTAACCATCAGAGAACCGAGCACACCTATAATTTATGACAATTTTGTAATTTTTTCCGCCGATTCCAGCTTGCGGAGGATAGGAATCGCCTTTGCTCATGAAAATTTCTCTACTATTCACTGGTATAGACCTCTTTTAGTCTCCCAAGACCGTGCGAATTCTATCATTTTGCCCGGAGAGAAGGTTCCGCGCCGGTATATTGATTCGGGGGTTCAATTCCATGTATACCAAGTCCCGGAAAATTTAAATGAACTTGAATACAGATTGATAATTAACGGTTTATGGACAGTTGATCCAATCAATCCTCAAATTCGCCGCAACCCTGCTTCGGGGTTATCCATGTCTATTTTACGCATCCCCGACAGAGAAGCACGAATACATCCCCTTAATGGATTGCCCGATGGATTACTCTTTACATTCAGAGGACCTCCCGGCGAAATTGTTACAATAGGCGGTTCATTCAATGCATGGGATCCTTTTATGTATGAATTAAAAGAAGGACCGGAAGGCGTTTACAGTATTACAATTCCATTACCTTCGGGCACATATCAATATGTTTTTTTCCATCGCGGCAAACGTCATGCAGACGTCTTCAATCCCCGCAGGATATACAGCTTTGACGGCATGGCAGCGAGTGAGATTATCGTTCCTTAACTGTTAACCCCTCTACCACAATCTCAGCTCCGCACGGAATGCGGTTTTTTTACTTTCTTTGTCTCTGCCTTCAAAAGCGAAAGCATGAGTAACAGAAACATCTTCAATAGGGGCGCAAAGGATTTCGATGGTTTCACCTTCTACGATTTCATTCATGTAATTTATATCCAGCCGCATTTTGTCAGCTTTTTCTAAAAGCTGAAGTTCAAGCGTGTCTTCTATCCATTGAATATAACGTACATTGTTTACATGCTTGTTATAGTCAAGATCGGTGTAACATGGTTTTCTGCATGCAACTTCTTTTAAGTTATCACGCTCTGCAAGACCTGCCGCGCCGTTTGCCTCAGGCGGGAGGGCATCAAGCCCTTCATTTTTAGGCATATTATCCATTACAATCTGCGGTCTTAAGGGGCGGCGTTTTTCTATGTCAACGATTAGCCAGCCGCTGCGTGCAGAGACAACAGCTTTGCCGTCTTTATCAACAATTTGATAATTGCGAATTGCAAATAATTTTTCATAACTGCAGGGCCAGCTGCGGACAGTTACTGTCTCCGTATACTTAGGACGCCTGTCTACTACAACCGACATCCGCGAAAGTACCCATGCCTGACCGGTTTGCGCCATATCTTCGCGCCCAACTCCGAGATTTTCCGCATGACAGATTGCCGCTTCCTGAAAAAACTCAAACACTGCGTCTAAAGTCATTCTGTCCGATCTGTCTATCGCGCCGAAGCGTATAAGAAAATCTTCCTGCCACACATTAACTTTATCTATTGCTTTTGGGTTTGCCGCATCACAAATTCCGTTTGTGCAATTCATATTTCACCTCTTTTTTTAATATTATTAAATATGACAAAATTTATCAAGATGTCATGAATTCCATTGATAAATTTAAAAATTGATTATATGTTGTAGTTATAGAGGTATATATGACAATTAAAAGAATCACAGCGATTATTTTTATTTTTATAATGACAACAATCGCCTGGATGATATTAGGCGGAACGAATTCTGTCAGAACAAATACATTATCTAATTCCCTTAAAACACAAGTTGCGAATTTATACGGCGGAAAACTCAATATAGAATCTCCAAAATGTTTTACAAGGATAATAAAGCATAAAGAAGAAACTGTTAATGGTTTAACCAGAATTGTTGAGTATTTTGAGAATCAATATCATGAATTAATAAAATCCGATGTAAAATTAAATGTTTATCTTGATCAGCGGAAAAAAGGAAATTTGTGGTTTCCTACTTTTAAAGCGGCTTTTGAAGGAAAATATATTTTTCAGATTGATGAATCATTTAACGAGGATGTTTTTATTTATTCAACATTAAATTCTGCGGACGCTATTTATAACAATCTTAGTTTAAAAATAAATAACGAAGATATTGATAATGTTTTACCATTGATTAATAAGCAGGAAATTCCTGTTATCCCTCTTGCCGATAAAACTATTCTGCTAACAGTTTCTTATGATGCAACAGGTATGGAAGACATTTATTACCTTATTTCACCGGAAAGAAATGCGATAGCGCAGATTAATAATTTTAAGCTTATTATATCAACAGATTTTGATTTATATGATTTTCCCTCTAATATGATGTCTCCTACTGTTATCAATAAAAAAGAAAATCAAAATGAATTAATTTGGGAGCTTAATAAAACAATTACAGGAAAAAATATAGGTTTGGTAATTCCCAATAAATTAAACCCCGGCGAAATTATTACAAGAGTTTCATTTTTTGCTCCTGTCTCGCTTTTATTTTTCTTTGTTGTGCTGTTAATGTTTACGGTTATTTTAAAAGTTAAAATTCATCCTATGCATTATTTCTTTCTTGCCGCAACCTTCTTCTCTTTCCATTTAATGTTTTCGTATTTTTCTGATCAACTGGATATTTATTTAAGTTTTGCAATATCGGCGGTTGTATCGTTGTTTTTAACTATCACTTATATGCGGTTTTTTACACCTAAAAAAATCGCGTTTATTTATGCTCCTGCAATCCAATTTATTTATCTTATCATTTTCTCTTTCTCATTCTTTTTTGACGGAATTACGGGAATGATAGTAACAATTTGCTCTGTTCTTACCTTGTTCATTCTTATGCAGGTAACCGGAAAAATTAACTGGGAAGAGGAATTTGCCAAAAAAAGCGCTTAAACTCTGAATTTTTTACATTATAGGGGTATTCGCATAAGTTTGTTAAATATGCTAGAGTTCTAGCTGATGTATAGTAGGGAAATACTATCCCCAATTGCCTCGCCTGTAAAAGACGGTAGACCTGTCTTTGGGACATGGAACAAAGCTTTTGAAAAAGCGGATTTACTGGAAATACGCAAGCCTTACAATTACCCCTTTCCGCGCTGGCTAAGAGATTGCAGAATTAAAGAATGGCAATGTTTTACCGTTCAGAATGATTCCTATCTGCTGGAAGCGCTTTTTTGTAATATAAAACTTTACCAAATGGTTCAAGTTCTGCTTTATGACAAGAAAAACAAGAAGAAATACCTTTTTATAAAAAAGAAATCTTTTTCCGGCTGGCAGCTTCCGCAAAGCTTGTCAAACTCTATTGTAGAAAGCCGTTCATCAAACTTTTTTTTCCAAATTCATAATTGGCTGGACACAAATACCGTCAAACTTTATTTAAATATAGAATCAACACGGAAAAATCCTTCGCTAACTGTGCATCTTGAATATAATGTTACGCAAGAGACTACCCCAATGACAGTTTCTCTCGGATTTTCCGAGCGCCGTTCTATGTATGCATTTAAAACGCTGACTCCTGTTCATGGCAGCATGGTTTTTGAGGAAAATCAAATTGAATTTAAACAAGACACTTGCTCCGGATTTTTCTGTGACTATAAAGGTTTTTTCCCGTATAATATGCAAACAACCATGTGCAATGCAACAAGTTTAAACGAAGAAAAAGAACATTTTGGTTTCCATCTTGCCGAAAATCAAACTAAGGAGACAAATAAAAACAACGAAAACGCTTTATGGGTAAATGGAAAATTAACTCTATTACCGCCTGTACTCATTACAATGCCTAACGGTCCTGAGTCAAATTGGAATATCCAAGATATAGAGGGTATGGTTGATTTAACATTTTCTCCTATTGAACAAAACAAAGGCGTGTCAAATTTGCTTTTTACAAAAGCTGATTTTATCGCCTCTGTGGGAACTTACAACGGAATGTTGGTTAATTCGGAAGGTGAAAAAATAAAAATAAAGGATCTCTTTGGAATGGGAGAAAAACTTTTTTTAAGGATGTGAATATGGCAAAGAAAAACAACGCATCTTCAAAAAATGCAATTTACGCACCCGGCGAACTTGGAAAAGTTCGGGATAAATTAGGCGTAACAGATGACGCAGAAGCAAAACGGATGGCTCAAATTCTGGGCGGCGAAGTAGGTACAGAAAGAAGCGCACCTGTCAGAAAAGAAACTGTCGATGTCGTTGTAGGCGGAAAAAAACGGCGCAGAATCGATTTAGCGCCGGACGAAGAAAAAGGAACAAAATCCAAACAAATGGGACCGTTTCCCGGAGACGATCCTACCTCTCCTGTAAAACTCAGTTATTCAGAAAGGATAAAAATTGATCAATACGCGGGACAACTTATGTTCGAGATAAAAAATTCTATGCAGGTTCTGGCTTCTATTTTTTCTTTTTTTAAAGAACCCGTAGACTATATAAACCCTCGTTTTGTAACTGTCCGCATGAATGAATATTACCGTAAGATAGAAAGACTTGTAACAGCGGCAAGAAATCTCTTTCCAAAAAGTAACAGAAAACGTAATGTTCAATTAAAAAGAGCATCTCCCTTTGTTTATAAAGTTTTAGATACCATGCGAAGCTGGGACATAGAAACGCTTGCAAAAAACATCGCTGAATTACAGTCTCATCCGCGTACGGTAAAACTTTCAGATTTTACTGATGTTTTAAAAGGTATTTTTAAACCGCTCTTTATTCTTGACGATTTAAATACAGAAAATATTAAAACAGCTTTTAAATTAATTTATAAAATCCTTTACATAGAAAGCCCTATGGAAGCAAAAGATAAATATCAGGACATTATCCGCAACATTATTTCTTATCTCGGCGATATAAGAAGAAATGTTCAGTTTGGTTTATATCCTTTATTGATGAAACTGCTTTCTGATCGTTTTATAGTTTATGAACGTTTCTTTATTGAAAGACGCAGACGCTTTATGGCTCTTTTAAATGTTAATGAAACAGATCAATTAAACTCAGAAGATTTAAACCCGCAGCAATTAGAAACCATCGACACAGAAGCTATTCAGAAAGAAGTCAGCGAAGAAGAGCTGAATGAAGAAGAAGCGACAGATAATAAAGAATTAGACGAAGAACTTCTTACAGAAGAAGATGATCAAAATGAACAAGAAATAAATGAAAAAAAAGCAAAAGAAGATTTTGATAAAGCGCAGAAAAAAGCTCTGGAACAAAGCAGCGGTGCATTGGAAAGCCTCTTTCCAAAAGCAGGTTGGACAAAGCTGGAAGAATACCCCGATCTTTATCCGTATTTTGCCAATGTTTACAACATGAGACATGGATATGAATTAATCGCCAGAACCGATCCTGTTCAGCAGGTTGCTGTGCTGCTTAACATATTGGATGATCTTTTTATAGGGTTGCGCTCTGTAAACTTTAGTATTATCACAGGAGCTGACGGAAATCCTTTACGAGTGGGAGATGAAATTACCGAAACACTAAACAGCTGGCGCAGTTTTATCGAGGACAGCTTCTCAAGAGATTACCTCCCGCGATTGACAGAGTACTGCCGTATGCTGGAAAATTCAGGAGACGCAAGATCGACACCTTATGCAAAAAGAACATTAAACGAACTCCATTGGATCAAAAGACTTTATTTTCTTCCATATTATAAATTTGAATCATTGGGGCCGCCGCCGTTTTCTAAAAAAGATATTGTCCCTGTTTACAGTGAAATCAGAAAATTGCGGAAAACATTAACAAGTGTAGCTAACGGAATAAATCAAGGGATACGTGCCGGAGGAGCTGCAACAAGAGCGCAGTGTATAGGAATTAATAACCCATGGGAAACATACAATTTCCAAGTACCTAATCCCGTATCAAAACGGCTTGATTTAATGCTTTCTGCAGAAAAAAGAATTAACGCTACATTAATTTTCTTCTCGCTGTCGGCAGTTACGCTATTGGACTACCTTGTAAACAATGAAAACAGCTGGGCATATCAAAACCGCCCCGGACCTCTTTTCAGAAGCATTAAAGAAGAAGGAATTGTTCCGATGTTCGGTGTGGATCAAAAATTAGATGCAGATCAAATTTTTAAAGATGCCTTAAAGAAATCCAATAACTCTCCGCCTGCAGCAACTTAAACAGGCAGTATTTTAACTTCTGTTCCCAATGCCGCCGCCGCCTGCTCTGCGATTTTCGTTCCGCCGATAATAACAGGTCCTTTCTGTGTTCTTGAAGAAAGCGAAGTAAACGCATTTGAAATATCATCAGCAGAAAGATTGATAAGGCGTTCCAATTTTCTTTTGCGGAAGCAGTCTTCATAACCGTATAAAAACCGGATAAAATCTAAAACGCCTTTTTTCGCGCTTGTTTTCGGCTTTGTCTCTTTCGAATAACAGCCAATAATATTTTTAACAAGGTTATCTTCTGTACATTCGCAATATTCCGATTTATCGCAGTTGTTTTTTAAAATTTCCGAAATTACATCTAACGAACGCAGAGGATTGGGATCGCGGTAAGTTGCAAAAGAAACACAGTTTTCAATACTGTCGTTATTTATGGAAGCCCCGTAAGCGCCGCCTTTCATGCGTATATCTTCCCATAACACTCCTGTGGAAAGCTGATGCGTTAACACGCTTTCTGCCATCTGTTCAACGGTATCAAAAGGTGCGGCATTAAGCGCTAAAGCTGCAAACCCCACTTGAAGAGATTGTGAGGCGAAAACTTCCGCCGTATTCTTTGGTTCATCATCTGTAACAGAAAGACGCGGCACAGGCGCTCCGAATCGGGAAAACCTTTTTGCCGCTTCCGAACAAGCGTTTTTATTGGAGCTTCCTGTAATATTTACAATTAACCCCGCACCATTAATCTTTTCCCGTATCGCAAGCAGCTTGGCAATTACTTGATCGGTATCCATTTTTACAAGACGGCTTATAAATTCAACCTGCGAAATTCCTTCCAATTTTTCTTCCGCTCTTTTGGAACGTGAACATCCCCGTCCCGCTCTGCCGGATGCATAAAGATGACCGGCATGTGCAAAACTGGAATAAGTTTCGGTTTTTAATTCTAAAATAAGATCGTTTATACGGCGGCTGTCATTGAGATCCGCTTCAAGAATTAATCGAAGAGCCAAATCCAATGACGGCGCGATTTTTTCATCAAGACATTTTATTCTGTACAAAAGCCACTCGCGTCCCGACAGATCAAATTTTCCTGATGCGGTTTGTAAATATGCGGGAGTGCCTTTTACAGCTGTTGATGAATTTATAATCGTATCAAATCCGCCGACAGTACGCGCCATCAAACTTGACACTTCGCCGTAATCCATACCCGGAAGACCGACAGAAATTACCGCACCGCTGAATAATGTAAGCCATGGATAATCATCAAGGCTCATAACATCAACAGGGAAAGCAAGATCAAAATATGTAATTCCGTTTGTGTGCAAATCATGACAGAGAGCGGGCACTCCGTTTAAATCTTCGTGCCTCCTATGAATCAAATCGATCTCGGAAGAAAGATCATTACGCGAAAGATGAGGTATTGATGCAAGCGCTTCCGGTGTATTAGGTTCGCTTTGTATTATTTCAAGTTCTTCTGATTTTTCTTTTATTAAGCGGCGTTCATCTTCGCTTAAATTTTTATCGATGTTTGCAAGTTTTTTAGAAAGTGTTTCTTCCTGCTGAGTTAGAAAACCTTCTTTTGGTTCGACTGTAACAAGCGCATAATGGGGGTTATCTAATAAATATTTTTTAATCAGCGATTCAAAATAACGATTATCTTTTAAAAGATTTTCTTTTACTTTTGAAATAGCAGGTTCTATTAAAAGACCTTCCCATGGCTTACTGCCGTGAAGCCACGTACGCAATGCGCGGCGCATCCACACAAGAGAAAAAGGTCCGTTTGAACGGCGTATTTCACGCTGCGAAAATTCTATTGTCAACAGAGCCGCTTCTATTTCTTGCGGCGGGATACCTTCTTTTTCCAATCTGAGCAATTCATTCATAATAAGAGATTTAACAGCTTCGCCCGTCTTTTCTATATTATTCTCTTGAATGTTTACATTTTTTAATCCGGCAATAAAAATTGTTTCCCTTATTTCTACGTCCAAACCTGATTCAACATCTTCGCCGAAACCTGAATCGGTTAGAACTCTTGTTAAAGGAGAGCCGTCATGCCCAAAAAGAATTTCAGTAAGGACTGATAATGCAATATTTTCGTTGACATCAAGAATGTCGGAACATAACCATGAAAGATAGATTGTAGGTTTTAATTCACTTCCTGCAGGACAATTTATATGAATTTTTTTCGGTTCTTTCCAGCGTTCGGCTTTCCCGATAGGATTACAGGCTTTACCTGCGCTCATGCGGGAAAAAAATTCATCGTTTAAAAAGGCAAGCTGCTTTTCTGTGGGGATATTGCCTGCAAGGAATATCTTACAATTTGCAGGAGAATAGCGTGTCCTGTGAAATTTTTTCAATCCCTCCCAAGTCAACTGCGGAATATCAAGCGGATCGCCTCCTGATTCAAATGAATAAGGTGTGTCCGGCATTACAGATTTTTCAACCCAAAGAGCGGTATAAGAATCCATAGAAGAATAAGCGCCTTTCATTTCGTTGTAAACAACGCCTGTAACAGACAATTCGCCGTCTTCGTTGTATTCCAACCTGTGACCTTCCTGCATGAATGTCCACTCAGGAATTAAAGGATTAAAAACCGCATCACCGTATACGGACATCAAGTTAAAATAATCGTGTTCGTTAGTTGAACTTGCAGGGTAAACTGTTTTGTCCGGAAAGGTAAATGCATTTAAAAAAGTTTGCAAACTTCCCTGCGCAAGTGTAATAAACGCATCTTTTAAAGGATAGCGTTCTGAACCGCAAAGAACTGAGTGTTCAAGAATATGCGCAACACCGGTATTATCCTCAGGAAAAGTTGCAAAAGAAAACGAAAAAAGATTTTCACTGTCATCATTTAAAACATGAAAAACTTCTGCTTCGCATTTTTCATGTTTAGCCCAAATTCCGTACGGTTCCGAAGAAGAGCCGGTTGTTAATTCTTCTAATTTAACTATATCTAAAATGACAAAACCGCTGTCAAGTTTTTGCCCTTTTTGCAAATTCTGTTTGGGCAAATTTGATTTTTCGCTCATAAAACAACATCCTCATCGCTATAAAGTATAATTTCGCCTCTTTCGCGGGCAAGCCTGAACCATGAAAGAAATTCCTTAGCGGCGGCATCGCAATCGCGCTTTGATACTGCGCCCAAAACTTCAAACTCTTCGCGGATTACTTGTCTTCTTCCTGCTGATACGCAAGAAAGAATTTTTTCGGAAAATTCTTTGCTTCTGCCTTTTAATAAAATTGCAATTTCGCTTTCAGACATCATTGCTAATTTTTCTTGAATGGGACGATCAACCGTATTGATAATGTCATCAAGAGTATAAAGTTTTTCTTTTAAATCCTTTCCTATTTTGGGATCTTCTGCTTCAAGTTCGTTGATAAGCCTGTCGCCGAAAGAATAATCACCCTGTTTTAAAATTGCCGCAAGACGCTGCATTCCGTCTATTTCTACATCTTTCGCACCGCCTGAAACATGCCTTACTTTTTCTTTAAACGCCTCTGCCACTTGCTGAAGCACTTCCGGCATTACTTCCCCTTGATGTGCCATGCGCCTTAAAACTTCCGGCTTGCTTTTAGGAGGAAGTTTGCTCAATGTCCCTGCAGAAAGTTTTGATGAAAGGCGTGTAAGTATCATTGCTGCAGTTTGATCGGATTCACCTTTTAAAAGCATGACAATTTGCTCAGGCGAAAAATCTTCAAGAAAACTAAAGGCGCTTTCTTTTGATTCGGGAACAGCTTTATTAAGAAGCGCTTCGCCTTTTTCAGCTCCCTTTGCGGCGTAAAGAATCCGTCTTGCTGTTTCAATTCCTCCGGACGAAGAACCTGCAAACCCTGTTTCTGCAAACCCCGTTTTTACAAACCCGGTTTGTGCAGAACTTAATCTGGCAAATAAATTTTTAAATTCTTCAAGAACTTCGATTCGCTCTTCCGGGCTGATTGTTTTAATAAGAGCTATTTCTTTTGAAATTGCGCTTACCTGATCGGGATCAAGTTCTGAAAGGATGCCCGCAGCTTGTTCGCTGCCTATGATAATCAGGAATTTTGCTACACGGCGGTATTTAGATTCTTTTAGTTCAGATTCATTTGTTTCTTGTACGGTTCTTATTAGTTCTTGGGGCAGCTGCTGTGCAGCATCATTCGAATTCATTGTTTGTTTATACATATCGACACCGTGCCGAATTATATTCCCCATATCCAAATATTATAATATAATATATAAGTAAAGAACAAGGAGAGTTGAGTTTTATTTAATGAACAAAAAAATCGCTGCCATAATACTAATTATCATAATAGGAATGATATATTCTTGCGGCAGCAAGCCGGCTGCAAAACCTTTTAACAACTATCTGTTCGGAGAAGCTGATAATAAAGATCAGCTTGGTTCGGAACCTTATATCCCGACAAGAGCAGAAATAGTAATAAAAGCCATTTTAAAAGCTTATCCTGACAAAATCGAAAAAGCGGAATTTAGAAATAATGATTGGGCGGTTTTATTAAAAGGCACTTGGTATTATTATTCAGACGGAAAAATGTTACCGGAAAATGAATTTGTAAATACTGCAAAATACAGAACATATCAATTTTATGATTATCCCGATGAATTGCCGCAGTGGACACCGTTTAGTCCGGAAGAAATAGAGGAATATAAAAACTTAACAAATGCGGGAAGCCAAAGTACAACCCGCCGTTCTAATTTTTTTCTTGACGCTCTTTGGCAAGTATCAAGCAACCAAATTGAAACTGAAAAATTAATGGATTACATTTCTTTTTTCGGAAAATATGTAAAAATGCATAAGTCACTAATAGATAAGTTAGAACAAATAGAAAAACAAATTGCAGCAATGGGAAGAGCCGATCGGCAAATTCAAGCATGGATAAACAGTATCGATATTTTTGAAGGATACAACTGGCGCAATATCGCCGAAAGCCAATCCCGATCTTATCATTCATACGGAATCGCAATTGATTTTCTTCCTTCAAATTTAAACGGTAAACAAACCTACTGGCTTTGGACTTCGCAGTACAGGGAAGACTGGTGGAACGTCACATACAGCGAACGGTATCACCCGCCTGCAGCTGTTATACGCTTGTTTGAATCTTACGGTTTTATCTGGGGCGGAAAATGGGATCTCTTCGATACTATGCATTTTGAATACCGACCGGAAATATTGATAATAAACGAATTACCGCCGTCTAATTTATAATACAATACCAATAATCCAACCCATAGCGATAATTTATCCGCATATGGTTATTTGCCAATAATTCTTAATAAATGAAAATAAGATTATGGCAAAGAAAAATGAAATTGACGATCAGTATATCTATAAGCTAATCAGTAATAACATTAAACGTCTTAGATCGTTAAATAATATTTCACAATTAACGCTTGCCGGCACTACAGGACTTACACACAACTTTATAAATGATATAGAAAACTGTAAAAAGGGAGTATCAGCAAAAACACTGGCAAAACTTGCTGTCGCCTTGAATGTCGAACCTTATCAATTTTTTCTTCCGGAGAATATACCCAATAATGAGGTTATGGTTTATGTCAGGGATTTTAACGATTCACTCCAGAAGGTTGTAAACGAACTTACACAGCAGTATCTTTCCGGAGAGAAACCTTAAATCAGATACTTAATTTTACGCGACTATGTAAACACCTTCGCCGAGAAGCGCTTTAAATTCCCTCTCGTCCAGAGTTTCCTTTTCTAAAAGTGCGGCGGCAACTGTATCAAGAATTTCGCGTTTTTCTTCGAGAAGCTGTTTTACTTTGGCATATTCTGTTTCGATAATACGGGCGATCTCTTCATCAACATATTGCTGCGTACTTTCTGCGTACTCGCGGTGAAAAGAAGGTTCTGACGATTGTTCCTGCCCGCCAATGCTCATTCCGCGCGATGTCAGCGCTACATTGCGGAAACGGTCGCTCATGCCGTAATCGGTGATCATCTTGCGGGCGATATCAGTCGCTCTTGTAATATCGTTTGAAGCGCCTGTTGAATATTCGCCTGAGATCATTTCTTCTGCTATGCGCCCGCCAAGCAAGATGTCTATCCTTCCAAGAAGATCTGATTGTGTTACTTTATACCGATCTTCAAGAGGAAGCTGCAAAGTATAACCGAGCGCAAAACCGCGGGGAATTATTGATATTTTTTGTACAGGATCAGCGTTAGGTGTAAATGCTGCAACAATGGCATGACCTGTCTCATGGTAAGCTGTAAGTTTTCTCTCTTCCGGTTTAAGCACGCGTGTTTTTTTCTGCAAACCCGCAACGGTTTTTTCAATCGCTTCGTTAAAATCGATCTGAGTTACCATTTTTCTTCCCGCCCTGACAGCCAAAAGAGCGGCTTCGTTTACTATGTTGGCAAGGTCTGCTCCGGAAAAACCAGAGGTTACACGCGCAACAACTTCAAGGTCTACGGAGGGATCGCGTATTACATTTTTAGAATGAATTTGTAAAATCGCTTCTCTGCCTTTTAAGTCGGGTCTATCTACAAGCACCTGACGATCAAATCTTCCGGGGCGAAGGAGCGCATGATCCAATACATCGGGTCGGTTTGTGGCTGCAAGAAGAATAAGACCGCTTGTTCCGTCAAAACCGTCCATTTCTACAAGGAGCTGGTTTAATGTTTGTTCACGCTCATCATTGCCGCCTGAAATGCTATTAATTCTGCTCTTGCCAATAGCATCAAGCTCATCAATAAAAATGATGCAAGGCGCTTTAGCTCTTGCCTGTTTAAATAAATCGCGCACACGCGCCGCACCAACACCGACAAACATCTCGACGAAGTCTGCACCGCTCATGCGGAAAAACGCTACACCCGCTTCGCCTGCAACCGCTCTTGCAAGAAGAGTCTTTCCTGTTCCCGGAGGTCCCACCAAAAGAACGCCCTTAGGAATCTTGCCGCCGATTTCTTTATATTTTTGAGGGTTCTTTAAAAAATCAACAACTTCGACAAGTTCTTCTTTTGCTTCATCAACGCCTGCAACATCGCTAAAGCGCGTAACAACATCACCTTCTGCAACAATTACAGCTCTGTTCTGTCCGACAGAAAGAACATTGTTACCCATATTGCCGATACGTTTAATTACAAAACGCCAAATTAAAATAAAGAAACCAATAGGCAGCACCCAAGTAAAAATAAAGTTAAGGATGGCATTGCCTTCACGCGGAGGCGCTCCGTAAGCGACTTTTTTCTCATCAAGCAATTTTATAAACTCAGGATCATATATTGATACAGTACGGTAAACCCTTTCCTGAGCAGTAACGGTTCTTCCCGGAGCGGCAATCGACCCCCGATTGTTTTTTGAAGTTTGCCTGCTCTCATTTGTGTAACCGGTAAAATAAGCATCTGTAAGCTCTACACGTTTAATTTCGCCGGAAGAAATCCGCGCTTTAAATTCGGAAAAATCTATTGCGGGGTTTAACCTGCTTAGAAAAACATAATTAAAAAGGCTAATCCCTACAAACAGGATAGCAATATAAATAAGAAGGGCTTTCCAACCCCCAAACCCCTTAAAATCGGGCAGTTTTGGACCGTTTGGACCGAACGGAAAGAAACCTTTATTGTCGTTATTATCATTATTATCGCTCATTTATTCCTCAATTAAATTATAATATAATTAAATTATAATATATTGAAGGTAAAAAGAGAATATCTAAGTTACAAACCTTTAAAAGTCAATTGAGAAAGTAAAGGATTATCAGCATTTTAATAAGTTCTGTAATGTGTATACTTATGTGAGTGTATCAGAAACCAGAGTGTTTTTATTAAGATATTTGTGTATATTAAAAAAGGAAATAAACGGTGTTTTAATGAATAAAAAAGAGAAAGATAATCGAATTAATACGAAATTCGGATACGTTAAAGAATTTTTTATTCTTTTTATTGTATTGGCTGCGTTTAACGGATTTCATATGTGGATTTATCAATCACTTGAACATAGTAAAATTTTTGAAGAAAATACCCAGCTTGGCATAAACTTGCTTATCGCATTTGTTTTCTTTTCTGCGGCTTTAGTAACAGCCAGTATAGGCATCTTCCGTCATTTTACATGGACATTACCGATAAAAATACTTGGCGCGGCTGCTAAAGAAATATCAAAAGGAAATTTATCTATCCGGGTTTCTTCAATGCGGAAAGACGGAAAAAAAGATATGGTAGAAGTTCTGTTTGATGACTTTAATTCAATGACAGAAGAACTTGAATATATGAAAAACAATTTACAAAATCTTGTTAATGAAAAAACCGAAAAAGTGGTTAAACTGCAAAATGCAATATTAATAACCATGTCCAATTTAGTTGAATTCAGAGACGATATAACAGGAGGGCACATAGAAAGAACAAAAAACGGAGTTAGAATATTGTTAGACGAAATAAACAGACAAGGGCTTTTTAGTGAAACAGTGAATAATTGGGATATTAATATACTGTTACAATCAGCGCAATTACATGATATTGGAAAAATAGGAATTAGCGATCAAATATTAAAAAAACCGGGTCCGTTAACAAAAGAAGAATTTGATGAAATGAAAAAACATTCTCTGATAGGCTTTAATATAATTGAACGTATAGAAAAGAATTCGGGAGAAAGTGAATTATTAAATTACGCGAAAATATTCGCATTAAATCATCATGAAAAGTGGGACGGAAGCGGTTATCCGAACGGCTTAAAAGGAAACAACATTCCCTTAGAAGGAAGAATAATGGCAATCATAGATGTATATGACGCTCTTGTTTCTGAACGTCCGTATAAAAAAGCGTTTACGCATGAAGAAGCGGTTAAAATAATTTCAGAAGGAAAAAATATTCATTTTGATCCTGTTTTAACAGATTTATTTCTTGGTATAAAAGATAAATTTATTTAAATTGATTGATTGAACAACCATAATTCAAAATATGCGTTAGCCGCCATTTACAAACAATTCGGCGCAAATGTCTTGCTCGGAAAACTTAACTCATATTTTTCTGATTTCATTCCTTCTGTTTCTCTTGAAAAAAGGAATAACACGTTTTACGCTGAGAGGGCGAATAAAAGTGAAAATCCAGTAGAAACTATATTGCATAGTGCATAACATAGGGAAAATAAACAGGGCGGAAAGGAAAAAGATTGCGGTTTAGAGGTAAGGGAAAGAAAATAACGAAGGTAATAATTTAAAAATCATCTGTTACGAGCAATAAAAATTAATTGATGAAACAAAATATTAAATGGCGTGTAACATTTTTTTAAGGGAATATGATAGTTAATAAATGACTTTTTCTACAACTTCAACATATGGTAACTGCTTCTCCGCCTTACGGCAAGCTCGACTTCCGTAAAACCGTAGTTTGCGCAGAGGGTCTTCACAAAATTGTTTATGCTAAATTTATAAAACAACTGATTAGGGTGTGTTAAAACACTACGCAAAATTGACCAAAAGAGCAGGATGAGGCCCTTCTAAATGTATCTTTCCATTTCAAAGTATATCCCTGTTCGTTTGCTCATTAGGCAACCTATTTTTTGTACATTTAACCATGCATTGGTATATTTTTACGTGTTGATAACAACTGGTTTTCAAGAAGCAGGATACTGGAGTCAACCTTCAAACGGAAATTAATTTTCGTGGATGCTGGGCAGGGTTAGTTGATCAAAGAAATAGAAATATTGTATAATGTTACGGTAGGTGTTGTATTTAGGGGGTGGTTGTTTTGGCTTTGTCGAAATTAGAAGAAAAGCTACTTGAGTTAACAAGGAAAGATCCCAATTTAGCAACATTAGATGGCATATTCAGCACAATAAAGAGCCGAGTAAGTGAGTACCTTCCTGCTGTAGCGAACTCCTTTCCTCATTATAGTCGTCATGACAATTCTCATATCCAAAATATAATTGATAACATAGAAAGAATACTAGGGGATGAGCGCATTTCAAAATTATCCGTCGGAGATATTTGGTTGATACTAGTTTCTGTTTATTTACACGATATAGGTATGCTTATAAGTCATCAGGAAGAAAAAGAAATCTGGAGATCAGAAGCATTTAAGAGTTTTTTGAGGTCGTGTGAAACTGGCTACGATGAAGACTTGCGCTTAGCTTCAAAAATGGTGGGAAACAGTTATAGAGATGTTGATCCCTTGTTAATAAAATATTATGTCATACAATTAACAGCGGAATTTTTCCGAAGAAGTCATGCAAATCGTTCGAGAATTATTGCTGAAGGAAAATCATCAATATCTGAACTATTCGCAGTCACGATTCCTGATTCTTTTCAAAATATATGGTCAAGCGTTGGAAAGATTGTTGAGTTGCATGCGCTCGACTTTGATTGCATATTTGACAAGGAGCTTAACCACAAAAAATTCCCCATACCTTCATATGGGGATTATCATCCGCGTCTTGCGGCAGCCTTGCTTAGACTGGGTGATCTATGCGATGTGCAAAGAGGTCGTTTTAATGAGATGTCAATCTCGCAGTTTGGCTTGTTACCTTTACTTAGTGCACAGCATTACTACAAGCATAAAACAATGGATGATCCATCGATTGACAATGAAAAAATAATTATGCGGGCAAAAATTAATTTTGATGATATAAAACAAAATTTACCCAATGAACATCATTTTACAGAAACAGAAAAAGAAGATTTTTGTCAGCAAATTGTATACCAGCATGTAAACTGGTATAACATGCTGAATTCCGATCTAACAAAATTCTCTCAATACAGAGATATGATTTTTCCTGTGGATATAAAAAAAGATGTTCCTGAATTTACCCCTAGTATAAATGTGAATAGAAAAGAGCTTCAGATTACTTTAGATGATCTTCGTTTTAATTTTTCAAGAGAAAAAGCGTTTGAATTAATTGAGGGATATAGCCTCTATGATGACCCATTAACCTTCGTCCGCGAATTAATACAAAATAGTTTAGATGCGTTAAAGTTAAAAATGTGGCACGATCTAAATATGAAAAACGGTTGGTTTGAAAAGTTAATACCAAAAGAAAAACGTGATAACAAAGCTACATTAATGCCATTTGATTTTATTGATTGTCAAGAAATATACAATCATTATAGTATAAAAATCTCAGTAAAATATGACAGGAAGAAAAAGAAGGCAGAAGTAACATTCTACGATAATGGTATCGGTATTACTTATGCGGATATTAAAAATAAAATTATACAAACTGGATCTAGCTGGCAAAGTCGAAAATATCAAGATTGTTTTGAAACTATGCCCGCATGGCTTCGCCCTTCTGGTAGTTTTGGTATTGGATTGCACTCAGTTTTCGCAGTTGCTAACAGCTTTCGCATAGAAACTTGTTCAAAAGATGAGTCCCATATTATAGTCTTGCATTCAGGGCGTGGAAATGGATTTGTCTTTTCTCGCCCTGATAAAAACATTACACAGGAAGGAACCAGTGTTATTTTGGATATAGATTTAGAAAAAATACAAAAAGAAAAATCAGTCTCTTTGCCTTACGAAAAACAATTAGACAATCCAGTTTTAGATATTTTAAGCAATTTTATCAAAAAAAATGTAATATGTCCATTATTTGATGTTTATTTATATGATAAAGACATAGCATTACTAGAGAAAGATTCATTAAAACCAATCGCATGTAAACTATGCGACCATGATGAATATGGCAAGTTATTTGATTCGGACATTCGTAATTTTTTATTTGATGGATTACCTTTATATTCGGAATTTCATGATGAAAGATATGATGTCGCTATAACCAGCCATCGTCCTTTACGTTTCGTTGTTTGGGATCGCGCATTTCAGATGATGTGTGTATTGCAACCAGAGATATTTGGAAGATATAATAGTTCACCGATAGGGGATAAGTATCCATATAAAAATATTACATTTATGGGGATTTCTTTATGTGATCAAGAATTAAAAGCCTTTTATACATTATCTCAATTACATATACTTCATGTTGATTTTATGGCTGGTAACGGAAAAGAATTTGTTACTGCAAACAGAAAGAGGTTAAAACAAGACAAGATCTCAGAAATATGCTTGCAATTGAATAAAGTTAATAAATTTTTGGCATTATTTGGGCAAAAGTTATTCTCTACTGTCATGAATACAGATATAACATCAAGGTTTTTTGCTTCGGCAATGGAAGTTGCTAACAGTCTTGATGTTGCCTCTAATAGTGTATCTTCTATTTTTAAAAACTTAAAAGATATTCTAAATGGAAATGAACCAGCTCCTATTGAGCAGCTTCTGTATTTTATCTTTATATTTAGATGTTATATATCTAATAATCAAGGTGCTTTTCGAAAACATTTAGATGCAATTCTTAATATAATAACACCCCTTGCTAGTGATAGAGAAGTTTTTTTCAAAGCATTTTTCAATCTTTGGACCAGTAACCATTTCTTAAATAACATTACAGGTCTTCTAATGAAATTAGTGCGTGATGTCGATCAAGTCTTAGGCAATGATACTAATTTCTCATTTGCAGAAGTCTTGGGTTATGGTCTTGGTCATGAAATTTGTCGTATGATTGAGCATGAATTGAGTTTAATACTCGCTGATCTTCAGACAAATTTCTTTAGTTTAACACACAGAGATAGATACACAAAGAGGCTTACTAGAAGCTTTATTAATGAATTTGGAGAGCCTTTTTGTGAGGAATTTAGCATCGGCTTCGCTAGAGGATTTGAAGTATCAAGAAGTGTATATGGCAAGGCTTTTTGTAGTAGTATCAACACTGGCGAAAGATATAAAAACCAAAAACATTATGCTAATATTTTGGGTGATATTTTTTTTGATACGACATATAGCATTTCGTTTACCCATAGACAAAATGCTGACCCTAATCTAGATATAATTCATAATATATTTTATATTAATTTACCACATGCATCTTGTATAAATTTATTAAGTAATGATAATTGGGCATGGGTGCTTTGGAGTTCCTTGCGTTTTAATTTACCAGTAGATACATTTCTACACAGTGCCAGTGATTATTTTAGAATTTTGCCCGATTATGAATATGGTTATCATTTTGATAAATGCGAGAATCTATTAGATATATTTTCTGCTGATCAACTTGTATGCCCTGTTAATAATTTATCAAGTCAACTTTATGATAAATTTCCATTTTTGTGGAATTTGCGGTGGACTAAATTAGAATTGAGAGAAGACGAGTTTTATGTAACCTTAAGGAAGGTAGATAACAATGAGGCTACATCAATAACTGCAAGTAATGATGTAATACAAAAATGGTGGAAAAAAACGGATTGGGGCTTGTGCCTCGGTTTTGAGTCATATGCAAAAATACTAGTACCTCACACAGATGAGTTACGTTATAGTATAAACAATATAAATATTGATGTTCCTTATTGGGTTTTAATACTCATTCTACCCACAGATATAAGCGGAGAACCTCGCAGAAAATATATAACTGAAGCAGATAATAAAGAAGAAGCGGTGGCAGGAATTATGCAGTGTGAACAAGTAAATAATATTATAGATTATATTTACCTGCAAAATGTACAAAAACATTCTTCGTGTTCTCATGAGAAAATAAAAGAAGAATATAAGCAATTTATCTATGATTATGTTATTGCTTTGCGTAGTTAGTAAAATTATAGACTGCTGTTAATTAATGTAAGCTCGATGGAACATTGGATACAACTCAAATCCTGTATAGTTGATATGTAGAAAAAATTACTAAAAAACGGGAGAGGATATTATGAACAAGGGCATTACAACGAGGATCTTTTAGGATGTCGATGACTTTTGCACGATATTGGGCGGATAATAACTACGAAATTTTAAGCCTTCAGCGATATAAGCTTATCTGCTACAATAGGAGAGCGTTGCGTACGCAGGTACGGCATATAACGAAAATGTCGAAAAAATAAAAAATGACACCTAACAAAGAAAGAAAAGATCGACAGAAAGAATAAAAAATGATAAAATAATTCTATAATGGCAAGATATAAACAAAGCGAAGTAACGCAAGGGCAGTTCATAGCGGTAAATTTAAGCGAACAGCTGCTTCCCGG
>WQSW01000010.1 GCA_009787695.1 Treponema sp. | reverse complement strand
AATACCGGACGGCGTTTTCCGAGTATTGAACCTTCAGGAACAGGGAGATTTGCCCACCATATTTCACCTCGAATCATTTACCAATCTACCTCAGCAAGCAATCGATATGAAGCTGATTTTAAATCATCATCCAGACGGGAGCTATGGTTTTTGTAATAGTTGTTTAGTATATCAGTAATAGATTCTGTTTCCGCCATTGGAGTAAAAGCAATAATCGTTCTTCCTGTTGGTACTTCAAGAGGAACTTCAAGGGTGATACGGCGATCAGCCGGAATATCAATGGTCTGAGTTATAGTCATATTCAAAATATAACATGATTTAGAGAAAACAACAATGAAGAAATAAACCTGTATAGGTTGAAAATAATTGTTAAGCGTCACAGCCCTTCTCACTTTTTTTTTAATATGCTAAAATCCCCACATGAAACAATTAACAGCCGATGAACTTCGCAGCAAGTATATTAACTTTTTTATCTCCAAAGGGCACGCGCAAATACAAGGTAAGTCCCTTCTGCCGGAGAATGACCCTACAGTCCTTTTTACAACAGCGGGTATGCATCCGCTTGTCCCCTATCTTTTAGGGCAGGAGCATCCTGCAGGAAAAAGATTAACTGATTTTCAAAAGTGCATACGCACTTGCGACATCGACAGCGTAGGAGATGCTTCTCATCTTACTTTTTTTGAAATGCTCGGTAACTGGTCGCTGGGGGATTATTTTAAAGAAGAAACGATCAAAATGAGTTTTGAGTTTCTCACCTCAAAGGAATGGCTTAATATCCCTCTTGAAAAACTTGCAGTGACTGTTTTTCAAGGCGAAGGCGATATCCCCCGCGATGATGAATCTGCCGCTATCTGGAAAAGTCTAGGCATCCCGGAAAACAGAATCGCCTATCTTCCGTGGATTGATAACTGGTGGGGACCTGCAGGTACTTCCGGTCCTTGCGGACCTGATAGCGAGATGTTCTATTACATTGGAGACAAGCCTTGCAGTGATAATTGCAAACCCGGCTGTTCATGCGGAAAATGGCTTGAAATCTGGAATGATGTTTTCATGCAGTATAACAAAACCCAAGAAGGCAATTATGAGCCGCTTTCCAGAAAATGCGTTGATACAGGCATGGGTATCGAAAGAACAGTTACCGTATTAAACGGGAAAGCCTCAGTTTATGATACAGCGATTTTCACGCCGATTATTACCGCTATCGAACAAACGGCGGCGCAGCAAGGGGCAGTGCCTAAATACACTCAAAATGAAGAGACAGACCGCTCCATACGAATCATCGCAGACCATGTGCGTTCTGCAACTTTTATTTTAGGCGACCCTAAAGCGGTAAGCCCTTCTAATGTGGGGGCAGGCTACGTTCTGCGCCGCCTGATACGCCGTGCTGTACGGCACGGGAGAAAACTCACGGGAGCGGAATTAAGCCTGTGTCCAATCGCAGAGGTTGTTGTTCAGCAATTTAAAGGGGCATACCCTGAACTTGAACAGAACAGAGCGTTTATAATAAGCGAACTTAACAAGGAAGAAGCGAAGTTCATGGAAACCCTCCAAAAAGGGGAACATGAATTTGAAAAACTTCTTCCTAACCTGCTCAAAGACCCCCGCAAAATTATGTCTGGGCGGCTTGCATTTAAACTTTATGACACTTACGGCTTCCCCATCGAATTAACGGAAGAACTTGCCGCAGAACAAGGAATGACTGTAAACAGAGATGAATTTGACGAGGCTTTTAAAAAGCATCAGGAGCTGTCCCGCTCACAGAGCGGACAGGCTTTTAAGGGGGGCTTGGGCGATCAGGGGGAAATGGCTGTTAAATACCATACCGCCACCCACCTTCTGCATCAGGCTTTACGAATGACACTCGGAGAGCATGCCGCTCAAAAAGGCAGTAATATCACAGCGGAGCGCCTTCGCTTTGATTTTACCCATGACACCCCCATGACAGCAGAACAAATCAAAAAAGTGGAAGATATAGTAAATGAACAGATAAAAAAAGACCTTCCCGTTTTTATGGAAACAATGGGTATAGAAGAGGCGAAAGCTCAGGGAGCGATAGCCCTTTTCGGGGAAAAATATGAGGCGCAGGTAAAGGTGTACACGATAGGGAACTCTGTAAAAGACTTCTTTACAAAAGAGGTTTGCGGGGGCCCTCATGTGCAGCGGATAGGGCTTTTAGGGGTGTTTAAAATACAAAAGGAACAATCCTCTTCTGCCGGAGTCAGAAGGATTAGGGCGGTTCTTGAGTAATATCTTAATTTTAAGTAAAAAAATGAGATATTAAAAAATTCAAATCCCAGCCTTCAATTTTTTAACCTTTCCCCTTATCATTTGTTATATTTTATGTTATATTAAGTAAGTAATTTTATATTTAGAAGGATATTTATGAAAAAGACATTGTTTTTTATTCTAATTTCTTTAATAACAGTAAGCGTTTTTGCACAGTCTTTTGATTTAAAGACAATAGCTGTTGTAAATTTAATCCGAAGCGTACCGATTACAGGCAGGCAGCTCCGCACTGAAGTTGAATACAGGGAAAGGGTCGTAGGACAGGCGATGCCTCAAACCCAGCGTATAGATGTCCTTGACGATATGATCAACGAACAGCTTGTTTTACAAGCTGCAGAACGCGACAGAATTACCATCACAGAAAACGAAGTAAATCAAAATGTTCAGCAGCTGCGAAGTATGTTAGCGCAAAATTTAAACAGACAGCCTACCGATGCTGAATTTGCACAAGCGCTGAGAAATGAATTCCATATGGATGAAGCAGGATACAGAGAACGTATCAGAAAACAATTAATTTTACAAAAATTTATAATGACAAAAAAAGAAAGTCTTTTAAGAACTGCACAAACATTAGGCGCTCCTTCTGCAGATGAAATTAATTATCTTTATAATATGAGAAGGCAGGATTTAGTCCGTTATGAAACGGTCGAATTTACTTATATTCAAATTCCATTCGGACAGGATGCAACAGCAAGAACCAGAGCAAGAGAATTAGGAGAGCGATTAATCAGAGAAATTAATTCTGATACTTCAAGATTTGATTCAATTGCAGACCGTGCATCTCCAAGCGCAGGTTATGTATCTGATATGGGTTCTGTTCCCAGACATCAGGTTTCAGAACAAACTTTCGGCAGAGACTTTGTTAATGAAGCATTCAGATTAAGACAAGGACAGGTTTCAGGATTAATTGAATCAAATGCGGGTTATTTAATTATCAAAATTATAAGAAACTTAGAGTTCAAAAATCTTGAACTTGATGATATTGTCCCGAGTTATTTACTCCCTCAAGGCGTAGATCCAAGAGCAAGAACAACAGTTAGAAATTTATTAACTGCAATGATCCAAACAGAAAAACAACAAGGGATTTTAAAACAAGCGACAGATGAAATAATCGCAGAACTGCGGACAAACAGATCGTTTCAAATACATGAAAGAAACCTTGTCTGGTAGGTAAGTGAATGGCATCCAGGCGAAAAGCTCGTATACTGGCTTTTCAAGCATTGTTTTTTTGGGAAGCAAACTGCGTTTCAGGAGAACCGCGCGTTCCTGTAGAAGAACTTTTAGCTTTCGCCTGGCTTGAAGAAGAAAAATTAAATAAACTCGATGAAAATACGTCTGCTTTTTCCCGTGCATTAATTGCAGGTGCTGTCGAAAATATAACCGATATAGACACTCAAATCCAAAATCATTTAGATAATTGGGACATAGTGCGTCTTAACCGCGTAGATTTAGCTGTATTAAGGATATCAGCCTACACGCTGATGTATCAAAAAGAAATCCCTGCTTCTATTGTAATTGACGAAGCAATCGGTATTTGCAGGGAGTTCGGCACTGACGATTCATACAAGTTTGTAAACGGTGTTTTAGACAGCATCAAAAAAACAATACTTGAAAACCATATAAAAAAAGAAGCGTAAATGAAAACCCATGTTAATTTAAACGATCCGAAAATATTGCGCATAACATTATTTGCAGGGTTATTTCTTTTTTTATTAGCAGGCATTATTTTAACGGTTTTTTACATTACCGAAAAAAACTCATCAAAGTTATCAAGGGAGCAAGATAATTTTATCCGTATATTGCGTGAATATGACGTTAAAGCCTCTGATTTTTTCGGCACGGAAAGGGAGTACGACTATCTAAACGCTGAACTTGACCGTCTTGAAAAAAGAGCAATCGGTGTTGAATCTTGGCTTTCTATTTTAAAACGGCGCAGAGCGCTTGCCTTCCGGAACCGCTCTTCCCTTTCCAATTACCAAACATCAATCAATAACGCATTAAAAGCATATCCGTCATCGCAGCCTATAATCGCTGTTGCCGCTTCTGCTCTTGTAAAAGATTCGGCTATCAATAATGAAAATGAAATCCGTCTTCGCCAATGGATGTCTTTTATTACAGACTCAAAATTAAATAATTTAAAACTATATTTTCATATCCTGTTAGGCGATTTTCACAATGTAGAAACTGCAAACCTTAATTTACAAAATATTGAATCTGACGGAAGCCAGTCCATATCTGTTAATCTGGCTGTTTTAAAAACTTTCCGCAGCGATATAAGAGGTGCCTCTGCCGATCTGCAATTATTGCTTAATTCTGCAAACGTGCAAATTCTTTCACCTAACACACTGCGTTTTGCAGCCGAATATCATTATGATTTCGGCGATCTTATAAGAAGCGCTGAAATTTTCTCATCTTTAAATGATAAGGATACTTTAAACCGTCAGGCAGATGCATTGTATCTTGCAGGTTTCAAGGACAGCGCAATATCAATCTGGAAAATTATAACTCAAACAGAAAATTCACAGAATGAAACGGCTCTTTACAATCTTTCTTTAATTGCATTGCAGGATCAAAATGAAAAAGAAGCTGTTAATCTTTTTAAATTGTTAAACGATCTCCCGCTTAACGATATCGATCAAAGCAAAGCCTCCCGCCGCTTTTTGCGCCAATTCGGTCTTATCTATTACAGCCGTTTTTTTAACACCAATGACGCTTTTTCATTGCTGCGTAATAATAAATTTTTAACTGTGGCGCAATATCCTTACATCGATTTAGAAATATGCAAACGTCTCAGCAATGAATGGGTACTCGGGCGCAGGATAGCTGAAACATGGATGCTTTTAGATCGCCACAATGAAAACGAAGATTTATATCAATGGGCTGCATGGCATTTCTTTTTTCAGCGAAATTATGATGAAATACCTGTCTTCTTGGATCGTCTGAATAAACTGCAATTAAATACTGCTTGGGTAAAAACATATAATGCGATTTATCTTCTTAATAACGGAAATTTGCAAAAAGCAGAAGAAATACTGCTTTCAATTATTGAACAGAATAAGGACAGCGAAGAAGTTGATGCATCAGTCTATGTAAATCTTGGACGTATTTATGAAGAATTGCGCTCTCCTTCACGCGCTCTTTTGCAATATGAGACAGCTGTTAAAGTTTCTAATACCAATAAAACTTCCTCACACATTTATCAGCGTATGGCAAGATGTTTAGTTTCCCTTAACCGCCCGAATGACGCTATAAGAGCCTTGCTTGACGCGCTGGATTTAGACCCTAATAATATAAGCGCACGCATGGAATTGGACAGGTTTATCTATTAAGTAATGGCGCAGGGTGTCTTGACGAAAAAATGTGAATTCTATATATTAAATCATAATTAACAATAATTTCGGAGGAAAATATGAAAATCAAACCTTTGTCAGACCGTGTTTTGGTAAAACTGGAAAAAAATGAGTCAAAAACGGCAAGCGGTATCATTATTCCCGATACAGCACAAGAAAAAACCCAGCAAGGGAAAGTTGTTGCAGTCGGAACCGGTACAGAAAAAGAAAAAATCATGGTGAATATCGGCGATAAAGTAATGTACGACAAATATGCCGGAACTCAAGTAAAAATCGAAGGGGAAGAACACCTTATTCTTAGAATGGCAGATATTATTGCCATCGTTGAATAGAGAATAAGATTTATGGGGGATGTCCGGTTTTGGGCATCCTCTTTTATTAAAATGATTTTTAAATATAAACACCGTAAGGTGTTACTTTTTTTATTTCTTCTTCTTGTTTTTTTACTTTCATCTTGTTCAAAGATGGGCTATGGAATTTTACTATGGTCAATTGATGAGCCGCCTATTTTATCAGGCACTATACTGCCTGTTTATATCAGATCAAATATCGAAAAAAAATATGTAGTAGGAATCCCGGAAGCGTTACGCGAAGAAAACGGTTTTGATAAAATAGAAGTTCCGCTTTCTCAATTTGAATTTGTCGGCAGCAAGAAGAAAACTCAGTTAAAAGCGCTGGAATTTAATGAATTTGCACAGACATATGCTGAGAATTTGCAAGACGCTCTTCCCATCCGTGATAACACAGATAATAATTCAAGGCGCGTATATCGTTTGCGTGTCGGCGAAATAATAAAAATTTTAGCAAAAGTAAAAGGCAATCCGCCTATAGGAACTTCAGGAGATCCGCTTGTCGGTGATTGGTATAAAGTTCTAACCAAAGACGGAATTACAGGCTACTGTTTTTCAAACAGATTAAAATTATTTAATCAGAACGAAAGTATTATTCAAACTACCGATCTTGATAATACTGAAACATTAAAAAATCCGGACCTTGATTTGATTTTATCAAGAAGATGGTCTCCTGATTTTTATTTACAAATGATTAACTCAAGAAAGATCAATATTCAATCTTTAGAAAAACGATACAGATTTGATCCCGGTCAGGATACAGGAATAGCACGAATTATACTTCCTGATACAGAAAGACAATTTGAGTATGATAGAATTATTTCCGACGGAGAACGCGCTTTTAGTTTTGAAGGAAAAGGTTCTACTTTGCAAATGTTATTGCGCCCTAATAATTCTTTATCTGTTCAATTTTTAGACTCATCACAAGGCGGGAATACAGGAACAAGACGCACATTAATATTTGTCTCTCTTCCCACCGATGTAAATGATATTATCTTGCAGGAAAATGCAAGGCGCGAAGAAATTATAATGAATATTTATAATCAGGGTCCTGTATTTACAAGTAATAATTTCGGTACAATTACATTGCGCACCACAGGCGATTTTACATGGACAGGTTTTGATTTACTTGTCCCGCAATTATTTCCGGAAGAAACAAACGGGACAGGACGCATCAGCATGGATTTATATATATCTCCTTCTTATGAAGATCGTTTCAACGGTGCGTTCACTTTACAATTTACAGATATTAGATCAAATAATAATTTTTATTTTTTATATGTGCTTGATAATCAGGGCTTACGTCTTGAAGTTATACCGGATTATGGTATTGATGACATAACCGTTATGCGCCGTGATTCATCTCCGCTGGTTTTATATTTCTTTAAAGACTCTGATTAAAAATGGCTTTTGTTCAATTTTCCCGTATAAACTTAAGTTTTGCAGATAGAAATATATTAAATGATGTATCCTTGCGTCTTGCTGCAGGTTCGCGTTCCTGTCTTACAGGCGCAAACGGATCCGGCAAATCAACATTAATGAAAATAATTGCAGATAAAATACAAGCCGATTCAGGAGAACGCTCTATTCAAAAAAATACGCGCATTTCTTATCTGCCTCAATCCGGAATTGTTCATCACGGAAAAAGTCTTAGAGAAGAAGCGGAAACAGCTTTTTATTTTGTCCATACTTTAATTGAACGTCTTGAAAAAATCGGAGAAATGCTTGAAAAAACAAATGAAAACAAATCTGATAATATATCTGAAAAAAACTTAATCGAAGAACATCATTTATTACAGGAGCAAATTGAAAATTTAAATTATTACAGACGCGAAGCTGATATTTACTCGGTATTTACAGGATTAGGTTTTTCAATAAAAGATATGGAACGTAACACAGGAGAATTTTCAGGCGGCTGGCAAATGCGTATTGCCCTTGCTAAAATGCTTTTAGAAAAACCTGATATTTTATTATTAGACGAACCTACAAATTACCTTGATATTGAAGCAAGATACTGGCTTGAAAAATGGCTTAGTACTTTTTCAGGCGGTTACTTATTAGTTTCGCACGACAGATATTTTTTAGATGTTTGCGTAAACGAAGTATATGAACTTTTTAACGGCAGTTTAAAACGATACGCAGGCAATTACACATCTTTTGAAAATACACGAAAAATAGAACTTGCAAGTCTTGTAAAACGCCATGAAGAGCAGCAAGAAGAAATAATAAAAACGCAAGCGCTGATAAAACGTTTCCGTTACAAGGCTTCTAAAGCCTCCTTTGCTCAGGAACTAATCAAACGCTTGGAAAAAATGGAACATATTGAAATACCTGAATCTTTAAAAAAAATAAATATTACTTTTCCGCCTGTACCCCATTGCGGAAATATCGCTTTAACATTGGAAGGCATAGGTAAGTGTTACGGTCAAAGACAAGTGCTTTCTTCGCTTGATCTTATTTTAAACTCAAGCGAGCGTCTTGTAGTTGCAGGACCTAACGGAGCCGGTAAGTCTACGCTTTTACGAATTATAGCGGGTATAGATAATAATTTTGAAGGCAATATAAAATACGGCTCCGGTATAAAGCATGGCTATTTTTCTCAGGATGCAGCAGAAGCGCTTTCAACAACAAAAACAATAATTGAGTTTATGGAAGAAGAGGCATCTCTTGCACTAATACCAAAATTACGCGATATGTTAGGTGCATTTTTATTCAGAGGCGATGATATTTATAAAAATGTTTCTGTTCTCTCAGGCGGGGAAAAAAGCCGCCTTGCCCTGTTAAAAATGTTTTTAAAACCCATGAATCTGCTGATACTCGATGAGCCTACAAACCACCTTGATTTATATTCAAAAGATATTTTATTAGAGGCTTTGAAAAACTTTACAGGTACTATTATTTTTGTTTCTCACGACCGCGCTTTTATGGAAGCGCTTTCAACAAAAACGCTTGAATTACAGCCGGGTGAAAATCTGCTTCCTGCAAGAGCAAAACTCTTTTACGGAAATTATTCTTATTATCTTGAAAAAATTGAAAGAGAAGATGAGAAAAAAAGCGGGCAAGCAACAGTTAACAAAGAAAAACCTGCGGTTAGCACGCCTAGCAGCAATGAAAATAACATTATTTCCAATGAACAGCGGCGGATTGCGGAGAAACAAAGGCAGTCTAATTTACGCAAACTGGAAAAAAAAGAGGCTGAAATTTTAAAAGAGCTGGAAACATTAGAAAACGAAAAATCTCGTCTTGAAACAGAATTATCAAAGCCTTTAGTATATTCTAACAGCGAAAAAGCAAAAGCTGTAAAACAACAGCTTGATGAATGTATCTTAAATATTGAAGCAAAAACCCATCAATGGGAAGAAATTGCATCTCAATTAGAGGAAATTAACTAATTAATTTTCCCGTTAATCTTAAAAAATATTTTAATTTTTTCTTTTATATGATATATTTATTATCATGAACATTTTAATTATTGGCGGAGCCGGTTATATAGGCAGTCATGTTACACGTGAATTTCTTGATCAAGGGTATAAATGCACAGTTTNTGATAATCTTTCAAGCGGGCTGCGGGAAAACCTTTTTGAAGATNCTGATTTTATTCACGGCGATATTCACGATTTTAACACACTCCTTAATGCAATGAAAAGCCTTTCTTTTGATGCNGTAGTCCACCTTGCAGCCTCTAAGGCGGCAGGAGAATCAATGCTGAACCCTGAAAAATATGCACATAACAATATTACAGGGACTATCAATATATTAAATGCCGCAAGCACGGCAGGAATAAAAAATATAATTTTTTCTTCTAGCGCAGCCGTTTACGGAGAGCCTAAGTATTTACCTGTTGATGAGAAGCACCCTACAGTACCTGAAAATTTTTACGGTTTTACTAAATTGGAAATTGAACGTATTTTAGATTGGTACGATAAACTAAAGAATATCCGCTTTGCCAGCCTTCGCTATTTTAATGCGGCAGGTTACGATGTAAAAGAGCGTTTAAAAGGGTTGGAACAAAATCCTGCAAATTTAATTCCTATTATTATGGAAACAGCCTGCGGAATAAGAAAAGAAATGCAGATTTTCGGAAATGACTATGATACACCTGACGGTACTTGTATCCGCGATTATATTCATGTAAACGATCTTGCATCAGGGCATGTAACGGCTTTTAATTATTTAATAAAAAATAATAAAAGTATTACTGTTAATCTTGGCAGCGAACAAGGTTATTCTGTAACAGAAATGATTGAAACTTCCCGTAGAATTACAAATCAAAAAATACCTGCAAAAATAACGGAAAGAAGAGACGGAGACCCTGCAAAACTTACCGCATCTTGCGCGCTTGCACATGAACTATTGGGCTGGAAAGCGCAATTTTCTGATATAGAAACATTGGTAAAAACAAATTGGAATGTATATATTTCGATCTGGAAAAAAATGTTCCCTGTTGATGACTTTGAAATGACAGAGAATAAACCTTTATTTACACGGAAGGAAAAATGAAAGAAAAATTATTTTCACAAATTGATAATTCAATTGAACTTGCAATTGAGCTTGAAACTGAACTTACAAAAAGAATCGCAATATCCCCCGACTCTGGCGGCGAAGGTGAATACGACAAATGCATCTTCCTTGAAGAATGGTTACGCGCTCACGGCATTACCGATCTGAAAAGATATGATACACCTGATGACAGGGCAAAAGGTAATGTGCGTCCTAATTTGATCGCGACAATACAAGGAACAAATGATGAGAGTGAAGGAAGACTTTGGATATTAAGTCATATTGATGTTGTCCCTCCCGGCGATGAAAAACTTTGGAACAGCGATCCATGGACAGTAGTCCGCAAAGATGATCTTCCCTTAGGACCGCGTCTTATCGGAAGAGGCACAGAAGATAATCAGCAAGGATTGGTATCTTCTGTTCTTGCTGCATTGGCTTTTATCACACAGGGTTTAAAACCTGTGCACACATTAAAACTTTTATTTGCATCAGATGAAGAGGTCGGTTCTACTTACGGAATTGAATGGCTTGTAAAAAATCACAGCGATTTATTCAAAAAAAACGATATGGTGCTTGTCCCTGACGGCGGCGATGAAAAAGGCGAATGTATAGAAATAGCTGAAAAAAATATTTATTGGGTACGTTTTGCAACACACGGAAAGCAAACACACGGCTCAAGACCGGATACAGGCGTAAATGCATTTATTGCCGGCTGCGATCTTGCTCTTTTATTACATTATAAACTAACAGATGTTTTTAATGCACGTAACCTAATGTTTGATCCGGACTACTCTACTTTTCAACCGACAAAAAAAGAAGCGAATGTTCCTAATATAAACACCATCCCCGGCGAAGATGTTTTTTACATGGATATGCGCGTCCTTCCTCATTATACAAAAGAAGCAATCTGTGAAGAAATTGATAAAATTATCAGCGAAGTAAAAGAAGATTACAACGTAACAATTGAATATTCATTTTTACAAGACATGGAATCAATTCCGACATCTGAAAATGCACCGATAGTAAAATTACTAACTAATGCGGTAAAAGAAGTATACGAAGTAAAACCGCACCCTATCGGCATAGGAGGCGGCACAATGGCAGCATCTTTGCGTAATATCGGAATTGACTGTGCGGTGTGGACAAAAACAAATGAATCGCTGCATCAGCCTAATGAATATACTTTATTAAAGAATATTATAGGGGACGCAAAGGTTATGGCTTTGCTTGCGATTAGTAAGTAACCCGCCGAAATCTTTTTTATTCAGGAAACAATACGATCTCAATAGGGTTATTTGCAGTAATTTCACGGCATAGTGCTTGTACATCTTGAATTGTTACCTGTCTTATTACATTAGGGCGTAAATCTAATCTGTTTAATGGGGTGTTATACATCACAAAAGAGTTCGCGTAACTTTGTGCAATATGAATATTTCTTTGAAGCGATCTTTCATGAGACATAAGCATTGCTTCTTTTGCTTTATTAAAAGTATCTGTACTAAGAGTCTGTCTGCCTAAATTTACAATTGAATTGCGTACAGTATTTATCAGCTCATCTGCTCTTGCAGGATCGCATACAAAATATACGCTTAATTTGTTTTCACCTATTGGAATTACAGAGATTGATGCTCCTGCATAGATCGAATAAACTCCTCCCATCTTTTCACGTATTTCATCTGTCAGCATAATATCCAGATACTCAGATAAAATACTTGCGCTCTGATTTCTGTATTCGTTAAATACCGAAGGGGCTTCTATTTTCCATTGCAGATAGACAGTGCTTCTTTGATCAACTCCTTTATAAATTGCCCTTCTTCCCGCTTGAGGGCTTTGTATTTTCGGATCAACCCACATATTCATTGATTTTTCTGCACTTCCCGGATTCTGGATTGAAGCTAAATAATTTGCAGTTAATTCGCGCATTTTTTCCGGATTTAAATTCCCTGTAAATATAAAAGTATAATCAGAAGGGTTTAAGCATCGGTTTAAATATTCTGATGCATTTTTTATTGTAAGTTTTTCAATATCCTGAACTTCCATAGTTTTAAAAAACGGATGATTGTTATACAGTATTTTATTTAATTCACGCTGAAAAACTATTCCCGGATCTTGGTCTTGATGAAGCAGTAAAGTTCTGTATTGATCTTTCATAGCCTCAATAGCTCTTTCATCTAATCTGGGTTGTGTAAAAAACAAGTGAAGCATTTCAAATAGAGTATTTAAATCTTCGTTAGTAGATGAGCCTTGAAAACCTCTTGAATAATGCGAGTTCCAAAATGATACTGATACTTGCTTTCCTGCAAGTTTTGAAACAAGTTTGGTTTTGGAAAACTGTCCAAGACCTGAAACTTCAATTATATTAGGAAGTAATTCCGCACTAATAAATGTTTCTTCTGTTGCATTAATTGTTCCTCCCTTTGCAATTGCATACAAAACAATCTCGTTATTTTTATTCGCTGTTTCTTTTAAAATTACTCTTGCACCGTTTTCCAAAGTAATAATTACAGCATTTGTTTGCCTGTCTATTGTTTCAGAGCGTATTGTTCCTGCAGAAGGAATATAATCCATCAATTCACCTGATACATTAACATTTTTTCTTGGAGTAATTTTTTCGTTTTGTGTTTCATTAAAAATTGCTTTTATTCTATCTACAGACGGAAGATTGCTCTCTTCTGCAACAGGGGCGATTAAAAAAACAACACAATCGTTTGCAGAGAAATAATCTTTTGCCCGCTTTGATATTTCATTTAATTTAATTCCATGTAAAAAAGTATTTACCGCATTTACTTCCCATTCAATATCCGGCATATCTTCGCCGAACAGAAAATAATTTGTAAATCCTCTGATAAAAGTCCGTGATTCTGTTCTATCTTTTTCTGATAATAATTTTTCCAAATAAGAAACTAGTCTTATTTTTGCAAGCTCAAATTCGCTTTCTGTAAAACCGTAACGGCGTATCGCTTCTTTTTCAAGAAGTAATTCCCTTAATGCTTGTTCAATATTATCTGTCTTAGGCTGAGTCCAAAGTGTATAAAAACGCGAGTTTGCAGACCATCTCCAAATACCGGCCCATGATTCTGTGTATGCCGTATCAGGATTTAAAGCGGCTTCGTCAAAACGAAATTCCAGCATTGTATCGATCAAATAATCGATTATACTTTCACGGTAATATTCGATTGTTCCTCTTTGTGCGCCGCTTTTTCTTAGTTTATAATAAATATTAAAATTAACGGATGTAAGCTCCGGGTCTGTAATAATTTCTGCATGAAAATTGTTTTTTTTAGGGGGAGGCAGTTCATAAAGCGGGCGGTTTACAGGGTTTTGCGCTTTAGGCATATTAAAATGATTTACTAATTCTTTCTCCAGCGCTTTTCCGTCAAAATCTCCTACAAAAACTAAAGCCATATTATCGCTTGTATACCAACGCGAATAAAATTCTTTTAATTGCTCAGATGTTGCATTTTCTATTATTTGCGGAAGTCCTATAGGTTCTCTGTTTGCATATTCAGAGCCTTTAAAAAGAATTGGCAATCTGATTTTTCTTACTCTGTCTGTTGCACCTAACCTTGATCTGAGTTCTTCCAGAATTACACGGCTTTCATTTTGTACATCTTCAGGTTTAAAACTTACAGCATATGTCCAGTCATCAAGAATTGCAATTGCTCTGTCCGGTATTCGTTTTATACCGTTCATATTTTCTACAGGAACATCGAAATGATACACTGTCTCATCATAAGAAGTGTATGCATTTGCATCTGCACCAAAGCGCATCCCTAAAGAACGCAAGTATTCAATTAATTCAAGCTTTGGAAACCTTGCAGTATCGTTAAATGCAAGATGTTCAACAAAATGAGCGAAGCCTCTTTGATCATCCCTTTCTAAAACCGAGCCTGCATTAACAATAAGGGCAAGATGCGCACGGTTTTCAGGGAGAGAGTTTTCCAATATAAAATAACGCAATCCGTTCGGCAAAACACCTGTTATTGTACGGCTGTTAAGCGGGATTATGTCAGTTCCCTTACCAAGCCCTTCATAATAATTAGCTGTTGCACAAGTAACAGCAAAAGAAGCAATTAAAAAAACACATGAAAACAAAACGATTACTTTTTTATTTATTTTCTTCATATACTATATTTCCTTTCCTTTTATTTTGTCTTACAGCAAATATTTCATCTATTTCTTCGCTTTCTTTTCTTTCAGTTTCTTTCTTGTATTGCGTTTCTTTTTTTTCTTTTAACTTTTTTATCGCTGTCAGTTCCTGAAAAGCTTCCATGTATAAATCTCTTTTTTCTTCAACTACAACTGCCGCCTTTGCAGCCTGTTCAAGCAGTTTTTCTTTTTCTTGATCCAGCCTTATGATATAATTTGACCACATGCTTAATTCTGAAGGATCTTTCACACGTTCTTGCGTTGCCTGATGATGTTTTACAGCTGTCTCTTTTATTTTAATCTCAATTTCGTTTAACAAACTTATTGCATGCCCAAGAGCCATCTTACATTCTTCTTCGTTAAACTTTTTTAATTCTAAGATTTTTTCAAGACTAAATTTGAATTTTTTCATTAGATATTCTCAGTTACATTATCATTTTCTAATATATTTGTTCCGGAAAATGATGAGAATAAAGAAGCAACGCTTTTTAAAGCCATTTCATTATCATGACTGTTAAATGCATTATCATCTGATTGTACTTTTTTTTCTTTACGCACTTTAGAAGATACAATTTTAGTATTTTTATCTGTCATCTCTTCAGGCGGTATCTCAATTTCCGCTAATTCTGACAAGGCTATTAATGTATCTTCCAGCGAGGATGTTTCATCTTTTCCCTGAATTAAAAATTCTTCTATTAAATCATGTTTTGCAATAGCCTGATCTACAGCGGGATTAGAGCCGGGACGGTATGCGCCTGCATTAATAAAATCTTCTACCCTTGCATAATCTGCCATATATTTGCGTATAAGTCCTGCAGCCTGCTGTGATGAAGAACCTGATACTTTATCT
Organism: Treponema sp.; assembly: GCA_009787695.1. Taxonomy (GTDB): domain Bacteria; phylum Spirochaetota; class Spirochaetia; order Treponematales; family Breznakiellaceae; genus WQXQ01. Next base: position 50,253 of record WQSW01000010.1, on the reverse strand, counting down.
TCAAGACGCGAAATGCTTTTTAAAACATCTATAGGAGGGTAATGATTTGCTTCCTGTAACTGACGCGATAAAATAATGTGACCGTCTAAAATACCGCGCACAGTATCGGTAACAGGCTCGTCTAAATCGTCGCCTTCTACAAGGACGGTGTATAATCCTGTTATACTGCCCTTCTCTGAAGTGCCTGACCTTTCAAGCAGTTTAGGCATAGAATCAAACATACTTGGCGGAAAACCTTTAAGAGCGGCAGGTTCCCCTGTCGCAAGCCCTATCTCCCTCATGGCGCGTGCATAGCGCGTAACAGAATCAAAAAACAGCATAACATCGAGCCCCTGATCGCGGAAATATTCTGCGATAGCTGTTGCAACATATGCGCCTCTTATCCGCGATAAAGGCGGAGAATTCCCCGGTGTTACAATCAATACGCTCTTTGCCATCCCTTCCGGCCCTAAGTTATTATCAATAAAGTCAGGTACTTCTCTTCCGCGCTCCCCGATAAGAGCTACAACATTTACATCTGCGCTTGTGTTACGTGCAATCATTCCAAGAAGCGTTGATTTACCTATGCCAGAGCCTGCAAAAATACCGACACGCTGTCCTTTTCCGATTGCCCGAAGACCGTCTATTGCCCTTACTCCTGTTGTCATGCGTTCAGTTATATGTCTTCTTTTTAAAGGATCAGGAGGGCTTGCAAGAGCCGGATACATACACGTTGATGTAATATCGCCTTTACCATCAATAGGCTGTCCTAATGCGTTTAACACCCTGCCTAAAAGTTTATCTGATACAGGCACTTCAAGGCGGGAGCCAAGTGCTATTACCCTGTCTCCGATTTCAAGCCCGTCTGTTTCATCGTAGGGCATTAACTGTACAATTTCATCATGCAAGCCGACTACTTCTGCAATTATTTCTTTTTTTGCTTTAGAAGCGATTATTCTGCAAACTTCCCCGATAATTGCCTGAGGTCCTCTGCTTTCTATTAATAAACCGTGAACTTTTACAATTTTACCTACACATTTAATAGGGTCTGTTCTTTCTGCGGATTCTATGTATTTATCAAATATTTCTAATACTGTGCTTTTTGTTTCTGCCATGAAGCCCTCCTCTTCATGAAATAATTTATATAATTATTATTTAACCTTGATCATCTGTTTTTCTTTTTCCTAAATTTTCTATAATCTTTCTATCTGCTTCTCTTTTTCCTTTTGCTGCCATAGTTGCAAGAGCTGCTAAGGCAGCAGATGCTGTAAGTGCCGCATTTGCTCCTGCGGACATATCATCATCTTCTTCAGTGTCACCTAACATTTTTTCTGTATCTGCTTTTTCTTGCAGCGAATTCATTATTGCACTGGCTGCTAATTCATTATTAATGCTTGCAGTCCTTATTATCGGCTGAGGTATATTTTCATTTCCTTTTGATTTTGTCGGAGATATTTCCAGAATCTTATTTTCCAATTCGGCAAGCTGGCTTGCAATACGTGCATCTATTTCCCCGAAATCTGTTTCGATAATACATCCGCCTTGATCTACAGAACTGTCTTCAACTATTTGAAGCGATTTAGATTTTTCCATAAGACTGATAAATTCTTCTTTATGTTCTGTTGCAAGCTGTAAATCTGAAAGATTAACTCTTATAATAATATCGCCTCTTGATTTAACTTTACGCAAAGCCTCTACAACATTTGAAATAATAATATTTTTTTGATTTTCTGAAAGCACTTTGATTACTTTTCGTGCAATAAGAAGGACTAAACCTATAATTTGTTTTTCTGTTTCGCTTAAAATGTCGGCTCTTTTATCCTGAGCTCTTTCCAAAACAACTTGTGTTCTTTCAATAAGACGGTCTACTTCGGCTTTGCCGTTTGCATAACCTTCTTCCTTGCCTTCTGTTCTCCCTGAATCTACAGCTTCCTTTCTTTCATTTTCTATCGCCAGCCTTGAATCGTTCTCGAATTCTTTTGCTTTTAACTGCGCCTCTGCGATAATTTTCTCAGCTTCATCTTGCGCTTGCTGCTTAATAACAAGCGCTTCATCTGTTTTATTTTTAACTTCTGTTAAAGCTGTATTTTTTGCGTCTTGAATTATTCTTTCAGCCTCTGCCTTTGCTTGAGCAAACATTCTTTGTTTTTCATCTTCCCATTGAATTTTAAAATGTTCCGCTTCCCGGCGAAGGTCATCGGCTGTAGGACCTTTATACTCTTCGATAGCATCTAAATCTTCTTTTATCTCTTCGATTGGCGCTAAATGCGCCATTTCCGGAAAAGAAGTAGGAGAGTCAATTACTATCTTGTCAGCAAGAGTAACCAATTCATTCGGTCTAAATACAGCTTTTAACATACTTCAATCCTCTTATAATTCTTATACAACCAGCTCGTCTTCTCCTGCGCGTGCAACAACAATTTCGCCTGTATCTTCCAGATGGCGTATGATTGATACGATCTTTTGCTGCGCTTCTTCAACGTCTTTTAGACGTACAGGGCCCATATACTCCATATCTTCTTTTAACATGCTTGCCGCACGTTTACTCATATTCTTGAAAATCTTATCCTGAACTTCTGAGTCTACAGATTTTAGCGCTTTTGCAAGTTCTTGCGAGTCCACTTCGCGCATAACTTTCTGTATGGCTTTGTCGTCGAGCATAACGATGTCTTCGAATACGAACATTCTCTTTTTAATTTCTTCTGCAAGCTCTGGGTCTTCATCTTCCAATGCTTCGATGATCTGCTTTTCAGATGCACGGTCAACAAGGTTTAAGATTTCTACGATACTTTCTACACCGCCCGCTGCCGTATAGTCTTCGCTAGACAGCGATGAAAGTTTCTTTTCAAGAACACGTTCAACTTCGCGCAATACTTCAGGGCTTGTTCTGTCCATCATTGCAATACGGCGCGCTACATCGCTTTGAACTTCATGCGGCATATTCTGCAAAATGTACGAAGCTTTATTCGGCTCTAAATACGCAAGAATTAGAGCGATTGTTTGCGGATGTTCCTGTTGGATAAAGTTTAAAATATGCGCAGGGTCTGTGCGCCTGATAAAATCAAAGGGGCGGACCTGAAGGCTGGATGTCAGCCGATTAATTATGTCGATTGCCTTCTGGCTTCCTAAAGATTTTTCCAGCAATTCCCTTGCATAATCGATACCGCCTGTTGATATGAATTGATTTGCCATCATCAATTCTTGGAATTCCTGAAGGATAGCGTCCTTCTGCTCTGCGTCTATTGTTTCAAGACGCGCTATTTCAAAGGTGAGTGTTTCAATTTCATCTTCACGCAGGAATTTAAATATTTCTGCCGATATTTCAGACCCTATTGTAACAAGGAAAATAGCGGCTTTTTGCCTTCCTGTATATTCCTTCGGACCTTTTTTCTTGCCTCCGGCGGCACCCGGTACTGCTTGTTTAGCCATATTTTATTCCTCCAATAACCAAGTTCTGATTAACTGGGCTGCATCATCAGGATGTTCTTTTGCCAGATTGATGGCAGTTTCCATCAATTCCATTCTTTCGCGTTCTGCAAAGGACATTGAAACGTCCGTTCCTTCAGCTTCCGCTTCAACCATAGCAGCCTCGCGCATTCTCTGTTCGCGGCGCGCTCTTTCTTCTTCTGCAATCCTCCGCCTTCTTTCCATCTCGCGGGAGATCATCCTAAATAGCATAAATCCAAATAATAATAATGTCAAACCGGATACAAACACAATTACTGTTGTTTGCATTTGTTTCCTTTTTACAAAAGCATCATCTTCCGCTTTAAATTCAATAGTTCTGTCAACCTGAATGTTATGCACAACTACAGAGTCCCCTCTTGCAGAATTATAACCTACTGCACTGCGGATTAAAGCTTCTACTTTCCGCAATTCTTCAGGCGGTATTTCTATGTACTCTCTTTCAATTGTACCTTCATGTGTAAAAATAAGTCTTCCTTTTTCATCAAATTTTCTTTTCCAAATACCGTCTATGTTTACAGAAACCGTTACGCGATCAATTGAAGGGCTTCTTTCTTCCTGTATATTTCTGTGATTAATCTCATTGTTTTGAGTTATTGTCACTTGAGACATTTCACCGTAAAGATTACTCATATCCTTAAATGCAGGAGGCGTTTGCCCTTCTCTGCCTGCAGGACCTTCAGGATTTAAACCTGTCCCTCTCCATGTTGTTTCTGATGTAGTTTTTGAAACAGGAACAGATTCCAAAAATTGAGAGTCGTCATAAGCAAGACCCGGTGTTCTCTCTTTCATTACATAAGGGAAGTTTTCTTTTGTAGCGATAGTCATCTTAGACATATCCATATCTATTTTTAGATTTAAATCCCTTACCCTATCTTCCGAATAAATTTTTTGAAGCGAAGCAAGAACAACTGCCCTGTAATGAGCCTCTTGGCGCCTTATTAATTTTGTTTCCTGTTCTATAAGAGATAATCTGTCAAATGAAGCTAATCCTTCAAAATCATTTAAAAGGTTTCCCATGTTATCTGCAATAGCGATATTTTCAGGTGTCAGCCCTACAACTGCATATTGCAAAAGTTTTTGTATACCTTCAATTTTTTTTCTGTTATGCGGGGATTGTGTAATATCGCTTCCATGACGAGGTGTTATGTGCACACTTGCCTTAACAGGCTGCTGATCTGTGAGAAAAAGCCTATCCGGAGGCCAGGCAATTTGCAGCCAGACATTTTCGATATCATCAATTGATTTAAGGTGCTCAAGGATCATTTTTTCCTGTGCGCGGCGGAAATTGACGTTGCGTTCAAAGTCTGTTAATGTCCACCTTTCTTTATCGAAAATCGCCCACGGGTCAACACTTGACGGGATCAAATCTTCTCTTATAAGAATTGTCCTCATGCGTTTTGCTGTCGGCTCATCTGCAACCTGCACTAAACCGTTTGCAGAAACTGTCACTTTTACGTTTTCTTCGTTGATACGCAAGACAATTCTTTCAAGCACACTTTCATCCCTGATTGGCGCATCAATTACAGATACCAATACAGGCGTTGATGAAATACTGAAAAGAGCTGCAATCAAACCGATTACGACAATGATAACCGCACCGAAGATAATTCTCTGGTGAGCAGCCCATCCTGCCCATAAAGCGGTAGCCTTAGATAAAAGTTTTTTAAAGAAATCCATTTCCCCCTCCCGAAAAATTTATTTTTATCTTGTATTTATTAAATCTCTCCAACCCTGAACGAGCCTGCTTAAAATGTTACGTGCAATGCCGAGTGCCATATCCGCTTCTGCCTGTGCAATTGTAATATCATGAATATCAACAGAATCAGGATTTAAAAACGCTTCTTTTTGCAAATCACTTGCTTTATGATGTACGCCTGAAACTTTATCTAAAGCATTTAACATAACATCTTCAAACTTTCCGATTCCTGTTACAGCTCCTGCTCCTACAGTATCGCGCAGAGCTAAAATATTTTTTCCGCTTCCTGCATAGGGACTGTCAGGCGGCATCATATGATCGGTATGTGTGCGTATCATTGTAGTTGCATAATCCTTTGCTGCAGATAAACTTATATATGCATTGTTATTAAATATTTCCATAATTATCCTCCCAATCTTTTTTTATCTTGCACCGATGTCCAGAGCTCTCTGGAACATTGCTTTTGCACCTTCTATAATTGCTGCATTCGCTTCATAAGAGCGGGAAGCAGAAATCATATCCACCATTTCTGTTACAACATCAACATTTGGCATTTCTACATATCCTTCTCTTGGACCTGAAAGCATTGCATCAGGATGAGTTGGATCATAAATAAAACGCGGTTCTGTAGATGTATCTTTTTGAACTTCTGCAACTCTTACTCCCTTTCCAAGCCCGTTATCCATTGACTCAGGAAGAAAAGGAGATCGCCAATAAGGGCTTGAAACCATAGGCCTCATTATTACGCGGCTGCGTTTATAAGGACCGCCTTCGTTAGTACGCGTTGTGTTTACATTCGCCATATTATCAGAGATAACATCAAGCCTTAGTCTGTTTGCGGAAAGACCTGTCGCCGCTATATTCATTGAACCGAAAATTCCCATATACTACTCCTTATCCTCTTAACACTTGATTAACTTGCCTGAACTCAAAAGCGGCAGCTTGCGCATATAAGGTATACGCCATTTGATTCTGTGTTCTTAACATCATTTCCTGTTCAGGATCAACATTGTTCCCGTTATTGTTATATGCACTTGCATAATCAACAACTCTGCGAATCTGAACATCTCTGTAATCCCTTGCTTTATGACCCGGAATATGATTCTCATGGGTTAAAGTAAGTTCGATTGCCGGTCTTTTGTTTTCCGAATCCAGAACTCTTTTTAATTCACTTTCAAAATTGACGTTTGAACGTTTAAAGTTTGGAACATCGGCGTTAGCGATATTATTGGCGATAACCTGACTGCGGACTGATGAGACATCCATCGCCCTGTGAAGTAAATCTACTGTTCTTGCAAATGTATTCATATTTGAATCCTCCCAATTCAAATTTCGGCAATTTTGACTGACCTCTAAAATCTAAAATAGTCAGTTTATAGTATATATCTCCCTAAATCCTGGTCTTTGACAATATCTGCCAATTTGTCATTTACATAATCTATCGTTATATCGATATTTGCAGGGGAAATATCCGATGCTTCAAAGGAAAGTTCTTCCAGCAAAGCCTCCATGATGGTATGAAGCCTTCTTGCGCCGATATTTTCCAGCTTTGAATTGACCTCTGCTGCAAGGGCTGCAAGATGTTCGATAGCATCAGGGGTAAACTTTAGCGTAACATTTTCTGTTGCAAGAAGCTCTGTATACTGCTTAATGAGCGCATTTTTCGGCTCTGTAAGTATCCGCAGGAAATCGTCCTTGCCTAGTGAATCCAATTCGACACGAAGAGGGAAACGCCCTTGCAGCTCAGGAATTAAATCTGAGGGTTTGCTTACATTGAATGCACCTGCCGCAATAAAAAGGATATGATCTGTATTGACAGGTCCCCACTTTGTATTAACTGTCGCACCTTCTACGATGGGAAGAATATCGCGCTGCACTCCTTCGCGTGACACGTCATGCCCGCCGCCTCTTTCCCCCCTAACAGCGATTTTATCGATCTCATCTATAAAGATGATTCCTGTCTCTTCTACACGCTGCCTCGCCTCATCGCTTACCCTGTCGCGGTCAACTAATTTTTCCGCCTCTTCCGCTTTTAAAATTTCCCTTGCCCTTGCAACTGTAACAACTTTTTTCTTTTTTCCGCCGCCGAAGAAACCTGCCAAACCTGACATGGTAGCCTCGATATCATCCATATTGCCGCCCATCATTTCGATAGTAGGTATCTGCGGATTTTGCCCAACCAAAAGTTCGACTGTCCTATCTTCCAGTTTTCCTTCGCGCAGCATTACGCGCATTTTTTCTCTTGTCTTTTTAAATTTATCATCTTCATCTTTTATTTCTTCCGTTAAATGCGGATCGTTTGTGTCAGTCTCTGAATTGTTTTCATTTACTTCTTGATCATCTTTATTTTTAAAAACAGGTATTCCCATTTGCAAAGTAGTAGCTATTATACTGCTGTTGGAGTTTTCAGGGTTTATAGTAAAAGAGCCCATAGGTTTTATGATAGGCGCTTTTGGTTTTTTTTCGCTTTGTTTCTTTTGAGTGTTAGGAAGCAGTAAATCAAGCAACGCTTCTTCCGCTCTTTTTTCAGCTTCTTGAACAACCGCTTCCTGCATTTCCTGTTTAACCATTTGAAAACCCGCTCCCATTAGATCGCGGATCATCGATTCAACATCTCTTCCTACATAACCTACTTCTGTATATTTTGTTGCTTCCACTTTTATAAAAGGAGAGCCTGCAAGTTTTGCAAGACGGCGTGCGATTTCTGTTTTTCCAACCCCTGTAGGTCCTATCATTAAAATATTTTTAGGAGCGATATCTTCGCGTAACTCAGGGTCAAGCTTCAGCCTTCTGATACGGTTTCTAAGCGCAACAGCAACGGCTCTCTTTGCTTTTTTCTGACCGACTATGTATTTATCCAACTCGCCGACAATTTCTCTTGGAGTTAATTCTTTTGCACAAACAGGGTTTGCACAAACAGGATTTGATTTTTCTGCTACTTGATTTTTTTCTTCCATCACGCTAATTCCTCTAATGTTATTTGCATATTTGTATAAATACAGATGTTACCTGCAATTTTTAAACTTCTTTCTGCAATTTCTGCCGCGCTGAAATCGCTCCCTTCAAGATATGCTAAAGCCGCCGCATATGCATAATTTCCGCCTGAACCGATAGCAAGAGCGTTTTCTGCAGGCTCTATTACATCCCCTGTACCGGAAATTAAAAGTGTTTTGTTTATATCTGCTACCAATAATAATGCTTCAAGCCTTCTTAAAGTTCTATCCATACGCCAGTCTTTTGCAAGTTCAACTGCCGCTCTTAATAAATCACCTGAATATTCTTTTAGTTTTCCTTCAAACCTGTCAAATAAAGTAAATGCATCAGCTGTTGCTCCTGCAAAACCGCAAAGAACTTTTCCGTCCATAAGACGGCGGACTTTGCGTGCATTATTTTTCATTACAGTGTTTCCCATTGTCACCTGTCCGTCTCCTGCCATTGCAACCTTGCCGTTTTTTCTTACTGCAATTACAGTTGTTGAACGGATTTCTATTTTTTCACTCATTACTTTCTCCTGCTCCTTTTATAGTCCGTGCGGATGGCTTACCGTATATGCTTTCTTTAAACTTTCCATGTTTACATGCGTATAACGCTGCGTTGTTGAAATACTGGAATGTCCTAACAATTCCTGAACAACTCTTACATCGCAGCCTGAATTCATTAAATGAGTTGCAAAACTATGACGCATTGTATGCGGATGGATTTTTTTTCCTGATTGTTCATCTAAAGAAGCGTATGAAAAATCAGCATAACGGTATATAATCCACCTTATCCCTTGAATTGAAAGCGGTTTGCCTCTCCTGCTTATAAACAAAGCGTATTTTTTTTCGTTTATTCCTTTCTTAGAAAGAACAGAGGCTCTGTACGGTAAATATTCTGCAATAGCATTTCTTGCTTCTTCAGAGAAAAAAACATAACGCTGTTTATTTCCTTTTCCTGTAATTTTAGCTTCATCATATTTTACCGACATATTTTCCTTTGTAAGAGAAGCAATTTCAGAAATACGCATACCGGAAGAATACATTGCCAATATTAGAGCTTTATCCCTTTCTTGCCAAAGTATTTTTACCATCTCCGGAAGGGATGCAAAATCTGCCATTTCATCTTCCCATAACACAGAAGGAAGTCTAACAGGTTTTTTAATATTCCGCAATGAAGAGCACGGATTATCTTCTCTTTTTTTATACTGCATCATCCAGCGGTAAAATCTTCTTATTACCGACAAAGACCTGTTCACGCTTGCGGCAGCTTTCTTTTCGGCAGATAAATCTGCTATATACTGCTGTACCTCATAAGAAGACGCTTTCTCTATTTCTATCTTCATATTAGAGCAGTAATTTGAATAAAAACAAAGATCTGTTTGATAAGAGAGTACAGTCTTTTCCGAACAACCTTTTACAGATTTAAAGAAAACAAGAAATTCACTTACAATCGCTGATGGCTCAATTTTTGTTTTTTTTCTGCTCATACTTTCCTCCCCTTTTATTGTTCTTCTTCTGCGCTGTGTAAATAATCACATTCAGGATTAATACAGAGTTTATGCGCACCGTTTTTTTTGTCGTATTTTTCTACCATAAAGAAACCGCACTTAGGGCAATCTTGGCTGGTTGGTTTAAAATGACTGATAAAATCACACTCAGGATAATTTGTACAACCGTAAAATTCTTTGCCTCTGCCTTTTGTTTTTCGCGCAACAACATCCCCCTGGCATTTCGGGCATTTTGCAAGCGGTATTGATTTAGTATTGCGGCATTCGGGAAACCCCTGACATGCAAGGAAAAATCCGAAACGCCCGAGTTTTTTCATAAGAGGCTTACCGCATTTTTCACAAATATGTTCGGTTACTTCATCTAACGTACCTTTGTAAGATTCAATGGTTTGTGTTACTTCATCTACTGTTGCTTTAAACGGAAACCAAAATTCCCTGATCATATCAGGCCAGCTTAATTTATTTTCTTCTACTTCATCAAGTTTTGTTTCCATAACAGCTGTAAAATCTGCATTAACATAATTCGGAAAATGTTCTACAAGAACATCGTTAATTAATTTTCCCAAAACTGTAGGAACTAATTGTTTATTTGATCTTGTAACATAATAGCGATCTAAAAGAACAGAAATAATAGAAGCATAAGTTGAAGGCCTTCCTATCCCTTTTTCTTCCAGAGTGCGGACAATGGAAGCATCTGAAAAGCGCGCAGGACCTTGAGTAAAATGCTGTTCGCTTCTTAGTTTTTCTACATTTACTTTATCGCCGATTTTTAATGACGGGCAAGAGCCTGTATTTTCATCTTTAGAGGATAAAAGTTTTATAACTTTGTAAAAACCTTTTTCTAAAAGTTTTGTCCCGCTGATACGGAAAATACCTTCTTCTTCTCCCGCTATTACTTTTATATCTGCACTTACCGTCCTGCTTTTTGCATTATTCATCTGGCTTGATACAAAGCGTTCCCAAATAATTGTATAAAGACGAAGCTGATCTTTTGATAAATATTCCTTTATAGATTCGGGGGTATATTCTGTGTAAGTGGGTCTTATCGCTTCATGTGCATCTTGCGCGTTTTTACCGACTGTATATTCAACAGCTTTTTCCGGCACTTCATTAGGGAAGTTCTTGCTTAACCATGCACGGACATCTTCAAGCGCTGTATTTGAAATGCGGACGCTGTCTGTACGCATATAGGTAATAAGACCGACCCTTGATGTGCCGATGCTGACACCTTCATAAAGCTGCTGTGCAACCTGCATTGTTTTGCGTGAGGTGAAACCGAGCCGGTTTGCGGCAGTTTGCTGTAATTGCGAAGTTGTAAAAGGCGCTTTAGGTCTAATCGTTTTATCTAATTCGCGTACATCTGCTACAATACATTCTTTGCCTTGAATTTTCTCTATAATAGCTTTTACTTCAGCTTCGTTTTTTAATTCCGGTTTATTATTATTCCATGAGACAAGAGCTGCTACAAAGAAAGATTTTCCTGATTTTATATCTGCTTCCAGTGTCCAGTATTCTTCCGGAATAAAATTTTCAACTTCTTTTTCTCTTTCGCAAATCAGCCTTAACGCTACAGATTGAACACGTCCTGCAGAAAGCCCGTTCTTTACTTTTTTCCACAACAAAGGGGAAAGATGATATCCTACTAACCTGTCTAAAACCCTGCGTGCTTTTTGCGATGCAACTTTTGTTTCATCTATACTTCTTGGATTTAAAACCGCTTCATTTACCGCCTGAGGTGTTATTTCATTAAAACTGATTCTTTCTATCGGCACTTCCGCTGTTTTTGCAATAATGGAATTACGCAAATGCCAGGCTATCGCCTCCCCTTCGCGGTCATTATCACATGCAAGTAAAACTTTTCCTGCTTTCTTTGCATCTTTTTGAAGCTCTTTTAATATTTTAGCCCGCCCTCTGACAGTTATATATTCAGGCTCAAAATTATTTTCCACATCAATTGCGGTTCTTGATTTAGGAAGATCGATCAAATGCCCCATCGATGCTTTTACGTTATAATTAGGACCAAGATATTTTTCGATAGTTTTTACTTTTCCAGGAGATTCAACTATAACAAGAATTTGTTTCTCTGTTTTTTTGACTCCTTTCTTTTTTCCTTCTTTTTTTACTGTTTTTTCCGTTGCCATACTTTAGTCCTTAAAAATCAATTTTTAGTAAACTTGCCATTGAAGAGATTACATCCCTTCTGTTTGACGGCACAAACGAAGTTTGCGTCATGGTTTCTGTCATGTTCCATTTTTCCATTACATCACTTGCAGAATGAATTACTTCAGCTCCGTCATTCGCAAGTTTAATAGTGCCTCTTTTATCAAAAGAATTTTCTTCTATTCCTTCCGATGCGACCCATAAATCTTTCCCCTGTTCCAATGCGAATGCCGCTGTTATAAGAGCGCCTGATTTTAACGGCGCTTCCGCTACCAGCACACTGCGTGAAAAAGCTGAGATAATCCTGTTTCTTGCAGGAAATGTCCATTTGCTAGGATGTACTCCCGGAGGGTATTCTGAAATAATTGCACCGCCTGAGTCTAATATTCTTTTTGCCAGCGGTCTATTTGCGCTAGGATATATTTCGTCTATACCTGATCCTAAAACTGCATATGCAGGAGAAGAGCCTATCAGATTTCCTCTGTGAGCCATCGCATCAATTCCAAGTGCAAGCCCTGAAATAACAGATACTCCCAATCTTGATAAATTACCTGCAATTTTATAAGTTTGCTCGGCAGCCTCAGGGCTTGGTTTTCTTGTACCAACTATACCGATCAAAGGTTTTTCAGGATGCGGTAGCGTCCCGATAAAAAAAAGAACGGCAGGGGGATCATATATTTCTCTTAACAAAGGAGGATACTCTTCTTCCATCCATGATACCCATTTAATTGATCTTATTCTGCAAATTGTATCAATTCGTCCCGCTTTATCTATAATTTCTGTTATATCCCAAAATTCTTTTAATTGCCTGTTTAAAATTAATTCTATATCTCTTTTTGACTGAATAAATAATTGTTCTACAGTATCAAAGTTTTGTAATAATATAATTTTTTCTGTAAGTTTTATTTCAGGTAAAAGAGATATTATTAAATCCAATAAACCCCGTAACTTTATTTGTTCATTCATATCTCATCCCCTGAATAAAATCTCTGTTTATTAATGCTTCTTCTTTTATATTTTTATCTTTTGATCGATTTGAAATTCTTTCATAGATTTCGATTGCTTTCTCATAATTCTTTGCCATAAAATACGCTCTTGCAAGAACAAACATTGCTGATATATCTGAAGTTTGAATTTGCAGATAACGCTCCAGTTGTACAATTGCATCAGAGGGACGGTCAAGTTCAAATGTATATAAAACACCTAAACCGTACATTGGTCTTGTATAAGTAATATCAAGTTCTAACGCACGTAAATAAGATTTTTCCGATAAATTAAAAAATTGTTCTCTGTCATTTGAAGCGTTAGCTGAGAATCCTACAATTGATTTGGCAACTGAACCTGCTGACACCCCTGTTAAATAATAAAGAACTGCATCTTCTGAATTAAAATAAATAGCTCTTTCTAAAGCGTCAAGTGCATCATTGTGCATATTTCTATCGGCAAGCCTCATTGCTAATATTTTCCAGTAGACTCCTGTTTGCGCTCCTTCTTTAACATTACGTTCAATTTGATCTTCATAAAGAGCGATTGCCTGCCTTAAACCTTCAATGGTTTCAGGAGGACCTCCTCTTGGACTTATTTCTGCCATACGTTTTGCTAAATCACGGCTTAATCTTGTACTTGTCCTGTTATAAATTAACAAAACAACAGAGACTGTAAAAGCAATAAGTAAAACAGCAATTATAAATTCTTTAAATTTTTTCATATCTTTCTCACACCTGTTCCTTTTTTAATTTGGGTAAAAAAGCGCTATGATTTTTTTTAAGCATTGATGTTTCTACATGCGTATAAATTTGTGTTGTAGAAAGGTCTGTATGCCCTAAAAGTTCCTGAATGATTCTTAAATCTGCTCCCCCTGCTAAAAGCGATGTTGCAAAACTGTGCCGTAATGTATGAACATGAGAAGAAAATCCGGCTAATGCGGCATATTTTGCGTAATTTTTCCAAATACCTTTTCTTGAAATCCTCGTTCCTCTTCTGTTGATAAAAAGAGCGCCTGTTTTGTTAACAGTTCCTGCAAGTTTTGGGCGTGAAATTTTAATATATTGATTTAATAATATCTTTGCTTCTTTGCCGAATAATACAATTCGTTCTTTATTACCCTTGCCTAATACTTTTGCAATGCCGCTTGTAATATCAATATCTTTTAAATTCAAAGAGGCAGCCTCTGATATACGCAATCCTGCAGAGTAAATTAATTCAAACATACATTTATCGCGGCATCCTTGAGGGGTTTCTGTTTCAATTTGGCTTAACAGCAGTTCAACTGATTCTTTATCTAATACTTCGGGAAGATATGTTTTACGTTTTGGACTTTCAAGCAATTCAGCAGGATTGTTTTTTACCAATCTTTCATCTAACGCAAATCTGTAAAATGACCTGAGAGCTGAAATTGCCTTTGCTACAGAACGTGAATCGATTTTATTTTTTTCCCTGCGCATATCAATGTATTCGCAAAGAAAAGATGCATCTGTATTTTCAAGAGAAATTTCTTTCTCGTTAAGAAAATCCAGAAAAATGGATATTTCAAAACGATAAGCATCTTTTGTTAATATCGATCTTCTTTCCATCGCAACAAGACGAGAACAATATCTTTTAAGAAGTTCAGATTTATTCAAATTTAATTCTCTCCATTAAGTTAGCGACAGGTTTTTCATCATCACCAAAAGTATAAGTTCTTAATGCGGCAGGAACATCAATATCATCAAGACATTCTCTTTGCGGCAAATATGTAAAATAAGGGGTTTTCTTTGTTTTTTCTATCATCATTACATATTCGTTGTAATTTATTACTTCTTTGTCTGCCGCTTTTTCTTCTTCCTTCTCTGATAATTTAGGAAGCTTCGCTTCATTAAAACCCGTTGCAATAACTGTCACTTGAATTGTATCTTCAAGATCAGATGAATTTGTAATACCATGTATTAAATTAACTTTAGGATCGCATTTTTCTTTAATAGTTTTAATGATACTTTTAATTTCTACAAGAGTCATATCTTTGGGCCCTGCAATATTTATAAGCACGCCTGTAGCTCCGTCTATACTGGTTTCATCAAGAAGCGGATTATCAATTGCATCTACAACAGCATCCATTGCTCTGTTTTCGCCTGTACCGATGCCGATTCCCATTAATGCATCTCCCTTTCCTTTCATAATGGTTTTTACATCAGCAAAGTCGGTGTTTTTAAAACCTGTCTGTGTAATTAAAACAGAAATTCCTTTAACAGCGCGGCATAAAACTTTATCTGCCATTTGAAATGCTTCATCATAAGTGGTTTTATTATGAACAACTTTAAAAAGATTCTCATTGGGGATAACAATTAATGTATCTACAGCGTCCCGTAATTTTGCAATTCCGGCTTCTGCTTGTTTTATTCTGAAATCAGCTTCAAATTCAAAAGGGGTTGTTACAATTGCAACAGTAAGAGCGCCCTGCTGTCTTGCAATACTTGCGATGATCGGAGCAGAACCGGTTCCTGTGCCGCCGCCCATTCCTGCTGTAACAAAAACCATGTGAGCGCCTTTTACAGCTTCTGCAATTGCTTCGCTGTCTTCTATTGCGGCTTTCTCTCCTATGTCAGGATTGCCGCCTGCACCCCAGCCGCCTGTTGTCTTCGCTCCAATTTGAACTTTATGATCGGCTTTGCTTTTATCAAAAAGATCTTGGATATCAGTATTTACAGAAATAAATTCTATTTCTGATAAACCTTCATCAATCATACGGTTTATCGCATTTGCACCGCCTCCGCCAGCTGATACAACTTTAATTACAACCGGAACCGCTCTTTGCATATCTTTGCCTTTGGAAATTACCGCATCTGTTTGCTGCTGTTGTTGAGTCGATGTTTGATAAGATCCGTCCTGTGGTTTAAATTGTAATACTTGAGGCTGTGTCCTTGAAAACTCGCTCTGTTGGTTCTCCCGTACCGTAATAACATTCATCTTTTTCCCCTCCAATTTTATTTATTTAATTGATTAATCTATTCGTATAGATCATCAAGTAAATTCTTCTTTTAACCAAATTCTGATTTTCTCAATCAAATTTGTTTTTTCTTTGTTTCCTTTTTCAGAAATATTTTCTTTAGGATCTATTCCCGCTCTTTTATCTCCTTCCAGCAGCAAACCAATAGCTGTTGCATAAGAAGGTGTTCTGTATTCTTCTACAAGCCCGGATAACTCACTGGTTTGCAAAGGGCTTCCCAATCTGGAAGGCAATTTTAAAATATGATTGGCAAGTTCTACAACGCCTGATAGCTGAGCGCCTCCTCCTGTTAACACAACACCTCCGCCGAGAGAACGTGTTAAATTAAGAGAATCAAGATGTTGTTTAACCAATCTGAATATTTCTTCCATTCTGGGTTTTATTATTGATAATATTTGAGAGCGCGGGATAGTCATAGGAGGTCTTCCGCCGACACCCGGTATTATTACAGTTTCTCTTTGGTCTAACATCGCTTCCCAGCAGCATCCTGCATCAATTTTTATTTTTTCTGCGTTATCTAAAGAAATATTTCTTAAAATGGAAATATCACTTGTTACCTGCGTTCCTCCTGCAGGGATCGTGTAAGTAGAATAAGGGCTTCCTTCAACATATACAAGAGTATCTGTAGTTCCGCCTCCTATATCGATTAATGCAACGCCTAATTCAATTTCATCCGGTGTAAGAACAGCGCGTCCTGCAGCGAGTGTTTGCAAAATTAGATCGTTTACTCTGAAACCTGCACGATTTACGCATCTGATAATATTTTGCGCACCTGTTACTGTGCAAGTTATGATATGCACATCTGCCTCTAAACGCACGCCAATCATGTCCAGCGGGTTTCTAATTCCTTTCTGATCATCTATCTTGTAACTTTGCGGAATAACCTCTAAAATTTGTCTGTCTGTCGGAATCACTATTGCTTTTGCAGCTTCAATTACCCTTTCAACATCTTCGTAAGAAATTTCTTTTGTATTTTTCTTTTTGCCTGTAACTCCTACAACACCTCTTGAGTTAAGACCGTTTATATGATTCCCTCCGATACCTGTCCAGCAATCTGTTACTTCTATTCCGCTCATCATTTCTGCATCTTCAATAGCGGATTTTATTGCACGAAGAGTTGCTTCGATATTTACTACAACTCCCTTTCTTAAACCTGTGGACACTCTTGTTCCGCAGCCGATAATTTTTAATGTATTATCATCATCATCATATTCACCGATTATAGCTCTTACATATGTTGATCCAACATCCAATGATGTAATTACACCGTTACTCATAAAGATTGCTCCTTAGCGGTATATGAACCCACTCCTGATCTAAAATCTATTTCATTCGGCTTTTCGCTTTGTCCATCAAAAACATTCAGCATAAGAAGCATATACCGAAGAACATCTTCTGTAAGATTATTTTCTATTCTTACTTTTATTGAACTATGCACAGGATAAAGCACAAGATCAAATCCATCCCATACTTTTCTTTCAATTTTTATTTCAGAAATTACAGATAACAGCTCAGGTGAGTTATGCGCCATTTTGTTAATATTTTCAACTAACGGAATAAGAGAAACAGGAAGACGCATATTAAGCTGCGGATTATCTATTCCTGAAATAACAGGTAATTTGCTTTCCGGCAATTCATCGCCACCCATTTTAAAAATTACCCCTTCCCTGTCTATATACAAAGGCACTTGCTTTGAATTAATACTTGTTATCGCAATAGCAGCCGGCTCACGTACGGTAAGAAAAATTGATAATTTATCCGGAAACCTTTTTATCACTACAGCCGATTCAACCAGAATATGACTTGATAAAATTCTTTTAATTTCTTTTGCATCAGTTGAAATAAAAGAAGATGTTTCATCTATTTTTGAAAGATAAAGGATTTCTGAACGGCTTAAACCTGTAATTCCATGAACTTCGATATCAGAGAACGGAATAAAAGGACTGATTCCGAAAAGCCAAACAAGCTGGGCAATAAAAATAATTGCAGCGATAATTAAAAGCTTTTTAAGCCCTTTTTCTATTTTTTTTGCAGATTTTTTATCTGTATTATGATTACTGTTTTCATTCGAGGCTGTGTAAAAATCACTCATTTGAACCTCCGGAAAAATTGCTAAAATTATTTTTTATATCTTTAGCAGCATAATTGGTATTTCGTACAACATTGGATATAAGCCCTGCACTAATCATTGTTGTTATAAGCGATGAGCCTCCTGCTGAAAAAAACGGAAGCGGAATCCCTGTTGCAGGAAGCGCACCTGAAACTACAGCAATATTAAGAAGCATCTGTGACACCATCATTGTTGTTAAACCGGCAGCCAAAAGTTTATTAAAAACTATTTCGCTTTTCCATGCCGCTTTGTACCCAATATATGCAAAACAAACCATTAAAATAAAGAATAATAAAACACCTAAGAAGCCTGTCTCTTCTACATATGCACTGAAGATAAAATCTGAATGAACTTCCGGAATGCTTGCTATTTTATGTGTTCCTTCTCCGATTCCTTTTCCTAAAAATCCGCTGGAAATAATTGCATCGCGGCTTGCATTAACTTGGTAGCCAGCTCCTTGTGGATCCCAGTCAGGTCTTAGGAAACTTACAAGTCTCCATACTCTGTGCGTTTTTGTAAAAACAAGAAGCGATGAAACAGGAAGTATCATTGCAATAGCGGCAAAGAAATATCTGAAGCGAATTCCGGCAAGAAAGAAGATAATCATCGCGTTAAACACAATAAAAACCGCAGTTGAAAAATTATTTTGAATATAAATCAGAATAAAGAAAACGCCTGTTACAATAATCGGAGATAAAATGCCTGAAAAGAAATTGTCAAGATTTTCTCTTTTTTTATCCAATAAATGCGCTAAATAAAACGGAAGCACAAACTTAACAAGTTCTGACGGCTGATAAGTAAATGAACCTATCTCTATCCAGCGTGTTGCACCGTATCGTTCAACACCGACGTTCGGTATTAAAGTTAAACTGCATAAAACAGCGGTGACTAATGCTGCAAAGAACGAAAATTTTCTTAAAAAATCCAGCTTTATAAAAGATGCTGTAAAAAACAAAACAATACCTATTGCAGCAAAAATTAATTGTCTTTTTACAAAATAATTTCCGGTTAAATAAAACCTTTGAGCAAAAGAATATGATGCAGAATAAAGCGTTATTATACCTAAACCTAAGAAAAGGAAAACACAGAAATAAATGAGATGAATATTCTTTATTCCTTGAAAGCCTTGTCTATAAGCTTTTTCTGCATCAAATTGAAACATCACTTTCCCTCTACTGGATTTTCAATGTTGAAAGGGCTATAATTGCAAATAACCCGCCGAGAATCCAAAACCTAATTACGGTTTTCGTTTCTGCCCAACCCATTAATTCGTAATGATGGTGTAAGGGCGCCATTTTAAAAATTCTTTTCTTTCTTATTTTAAAAGATAGAACTTGTATGATTACAGATGCTATCTCTAAAACAAAAACACCGCCGATAACAAATAAAAGTATTTCTTTTTTTGTGATTAACGATATAACAGCAATTACTCCTCCTAAAGATAAACTTCCGACATCTCCCATAAAAACATCTGCAGGATGGGCGTTAAACCAAAGAAAACCGACACATGCTCCTGCTGCAGCAAGACAAAATACAGTCAACTCTCCGGCTTCAGGAATATATACTATGCCTAAGTACGAAGAATAATCGATACGTCCTGTGATATAAGTTAAGACTGCAAGAGTTAGAAAAACAATTATCAGTAAACCGGCTAATAAACCGTCTAAACCATCAGAAAAATTAACTGCATTTGATTCACCTACAACAAGCAATACTGCAAAAGGTATCCACCAAAAACCCATATCTAAAACAGGTTCTTTAAAGAAAGGAATGTAAAGCATTGTTGTTTCTTTTCCTCCTGTAAAGTAAATAACCAAAACAATTGTAATTGCAACAGCAAACTGACCGATAAGTTTTGCCCACGCAGGAAGCCCTTCAGAATTATGTTTTCTGACTTTTAAAAAGTCGTCAAAAAAACCGATTGCACCGAATGAAATAAAAGCAGCCATCGTAATCCATATTGATTTATTTTGTAAATCACCCCAAAACAACATGGCAATTACAACAGAAAGTATTATAAATATTCCTCCCATTGTAGGAGTACCTGTTTTAATTAAATGGGTTTTAGGTCCTTCTTCGCGGACACTTTGTCCGATTTTTAAAGTACGTAAAAACTCGATGATTTTCCCGCCGAAGAGAAAACAAATTAAAAGAGTTGTAAGGGCTGCGAAAGCGCTTCTGAAAGTAAGATATGCAAACACACGGAAAGGAGAGAAAAATCCGTACAAATATTCAAAAAACTCATTGAACATTGACTGCCCCCAATAACATATCTGTAAGTCTTTCTAAAGCGCAGCCGCGTGAGCCTTTTAAAAGCACAATATCATCTTTTTGCACATAACTATTTAAAGAAGCAGATACTTCATCAAAATTTTCTGAATAAAAGTAAGGTTTGTTTTTTAAAATATTTACAGCAGCTTTTATTTCTTTGCCGAACAGGAAAATCTTATCTGCTTTTGATGCATCCAATAAAGAACCCAGTTCTGAATGTGCGTTATGCGCAAATTCACCTAATTCCAGCATATCGGCAATTACATATATTTTTCTGCCTTTCCATTCGGCAGAATCGCAGAATTCAATTGCTTTTGCAGTTGATTCCGGGTTTGCATTATAACAATCGCAAATTACTGTTGTGCGCCCTTTTAAAACTTGCAGCCTGCCAAAAAGAGGTTTAACAGATTCAAGCCCCTGTTTAATTGCGCTTATGCTGACAGGAATTTCTTTAGCAATTGCAATTGCCGCAATCGCATCGTCTAAACTATGTTTTCCCGGAAGAGAAAAATTTATTTTTTCTCCTGCAAAATATATCTGTGTTCCATTAAGACCCAGACTGCGTGTTCCTTCAAATTCTTCAATTGTTTCAGTGCTGTAAAATTTAATATTGCCTGAAGTACATGCTGCTTTAGCCATTTTTTTTGCATACTCATCTTTAGAAGGAATAAGAGCGATATCATCTTTTTTCAAATAATTAAAAATACTTATCTTTTCATCAAGTATTTTATCTTTACTGCCGAAAAATTCGATATGGGCAGAACCTATGTTTGTGATTAAAGCGATATTTGGTTTTAAAACATTTGCGCTTTTTAAAATCTCACCTGTCTTATTCATACCAAGTTCAAAAACACCTACTTCATGATGGTCTCTTACTTCAAAAACAGAAAGAGGCAAACCTGTTTCTGAGTTAAGGTTTCCTTTATTCATTACAGTATTTTTTTCGCAGGAGATAATTGCAGCTGTAATCTCTTTAGTCATTGTCTTGCCTGCAGAACCTGTGATTCCAACTTTTTTAAGTTTATCAAATTTTTCAAGATATACCCTTGCTGAGTCCTGTAAACTTGCAAGAGTATCTTCCACTACAATTAAATTTTTACCCATGTTTTGAGCGATATTTACAATATTAAAAGTATTAATTTTAGATGATTCAACTACTGCACATGAGGCTCCGGCGCTAAAGGCTGCATTTACAAATTTATGACCGTCACACATTGTTCCGTTTAGCGCATAAAAAACAGAATTGGCACAGGCAGAGCGTGAATCAATTGATACAGAAGAAAAACCATTGTCAGATGAAAAAGAGATTAGACGTCCTCCCAGCAAATTGGATAATTCATCTAAGCTCATCAGCTGTGCAAACGAAGTTTGTAAACTCTGTTTGTATTCAGTATTCATGCCCCATTCCTCCCACAATTTTTACCTGAAGAAAATATTCAGGAGCTGCTTTTTGCAGCAAGAGCTCGTTTTTAGCGATGTTATCAATTCTTTCTGCCGATGAATTTTCTGCAATACTTGCAACAAGTTTTTTATTGCTTTCAATCCATTCTTTTTGTGTTTGTTCAAGACGTATGATATCGTTATTCAAATCAAGATATCTGTTTGACTGCCAAACTAAAAGTCCCAGAAAAAGAGGAATTGTTAAACACAAAAAATAGATTAGTAAATATTTTTTATTCATACACATCCTCTTCTAAAATTTTTTCTATAACACGCAATCTGGCACTGCGGGAAGGCGGATTCCGCTCAATTTCCTCTTTGGAAGGGGTAATTCCCTTCTTTGTAAGCACATTAATCGAGCGGAATCCACAGTTACATATCGGCGCTTTTTGCGGACAAATACAGTTTTTATTCATTGATCTGATAAAATGCTTAACTATACGGTCCTCATCTGAGTGGAACGAGATCACAGCGAGTCTCCCCTTTGACTCGACTGTTCTAAGCGCTGACTCAAGGAGTGCATGGAGCTTTGATAACTCTCCGTTAATAGCTATTCTAAGTGCTTGAAATGTCTTTGTTGCAGGATGGATATGTCCATACCTGTAAAAATCAGGCACCGCTTTTTTTATTAAATCACATAATGCAAAAGTTGTTGTAATTGAAGCTTTTTGTCTTTCTTGAACAATAAGGGAAGCAATACGTCTTGAATATTTTTCCCCTGAATTGTTATAAATAAGGTCTGCCAATTCTTTTTCAGGAAGACGTGCAATTAAATCTGCGGCAGTTAAATTGCTGTTTTCATCTAAACGCATATCTAAAAATTCATCTTTATCAAAACTAAAACCCTTAGCACTGTTTTTATAGTGCCATGTACTTATACCGCAATCAAAAATTATATAATTAGGGCGTTTTAATTCTGACGGATAATCTGCAAAAAAGTCATGCGACCAGCCGTTATAAAAATGCACACGATCACCGAAAAGCTCAAGGCGTTTTTTTGCAATAGAAAAAATATTATTATCTACTTCGATGCATACCATTTTTATATTAGGGAATGTTTTTAAAAGAGCCTCGCTGTGCCCCGCCTCTCCTGTGTTTGCATCAATACACAGTAAAGAGCCTGTTTGAAGTTTTGTGTTTTCAATGGGGAAGAATTGGAGAATTTCGTTAAGCATAACCGGGTTGTGTACATATTCCATTGTCATATAATTCCCTTCTTGCGCTTGATAATCTGACTTATCTCTTCAGATGCAGCATCAAATTCTTTCTTGTTATCTTCATCATCTTCATCAATGTATTCATCATGAAGTTTTGAATCCCAAATCTCACAGAATTCACTTAAACCGGAAACCACACAATCTCTTGTTATATCTGCATAGCTGCGAAGTGTTTCAGGAATTAAAATTCTTCCGGCTTTGTCAAACTCAACAAGCTGGGATGAACCGATATATTTTCGTATGTTGCGAAGATCCATTGCAGAAAAAAGGTCTGTATTTTCCGCGATTGCATTTCCGAATTTTTCTTCCCATTTTGCAATGCTAAAAATCCATAAGCATTTATTTCGCCCTTTCATCAGATAAATTGAAGGTTCATTTAGTTCTTTTCTGAATTGTACGGGCAGCATGAGGCGGAATTTTTCATCTAGAGTTATTTTGAATTCACCGGTCATCATAATCCACCCCCTCCCACTTTTTCCCACTTTTTCCCACAAGTTCTTGTTTTTTTTATAATATACAATAATGAAAATATTATTCAAGTAGATATGAAAAAAAAAAGTAAAAAAAAAGTAAAATATTTTATTGTAATCCTATACATCCATGTAGTAAAAAGCTGATTGCGCCATTTCAAGTTGTAGGTTATTATTATTCATGCAATTATGTGAATATTTCATAGTTTTCCCCGAAGGCGACGTTCAGGAAGTAGAGGGCCGCCTTCCTTTCAACGCATTGGTAGATATGAACGGCAATGTGCTTACCCTGCCTCTGCCGACTAATAAAATGATAGTATTTAAAATAAACGGAATTAAAACTAATGAAAAACTTGGTTTAACCCAAACTTATCATTTATTGGAATTATTAGGGGCAGATGAATTGCTGGAATACGCCCGGTAAAGGAATTATCAAAGGGATTCACATTATTTGCAAAATATCACGGATTTAGTTGATTTTTTGCGTTTTTCTTTGTTTCTGGGAGGGAAATACGGCAAAAACTATCGGAACAAAAAACGAAAGCTCTCTGCATCGTACCTTAAAGTATCAATATGCGGGACCCGGCGGAAGAACCGAAGCTGAGGTTGGAGACTTTGTCGCAGACGGTATAAACGAAGACGGTGATTTTATCGAAGTGCAAACAGGGAGTTTTGCCCCTCTTAAAAAAAAGATCAAGGAATATACAAAAAAAGGAAAAGTGCGGATAATTCACCCGATTGCTGTTACAAAAATGATTGAAGTATATTCAAAAGACGGCGCATTTCTTTACAGGCGCAAAAGCCCGCTAAAAGGATCGAGCTGGGATATATTCGACGCCCTCCTTCACGCTCCAGAACTGCCGCTGACAAAAGGTGTAGTAATAGAACTAATCCTGCTTGAGATTACAGAAAAGCGTATAAAAGACGGCAAAGGCTCATGGCGGCGTAAAGGGGTTAGCATCACAGACAAAGAGATGTCTGCTTTCCATCAAAGCATTCTTTTTACAAAAAGCAAAGATTTTCTGTGTTTTATCCCTTTTAAGAAAGGTCAAGAGTTTACTGTTTCGTTATTGGCAAAAGAAACGGGAATAAAGCGATGGAAAGCCTCTAGAGTGCTTTATGTACTGACCAAAATGAAAGTGATTAAAAGAGTCGGGAAAAAATCCAATGCGTGGATATATACAAGGTAAAAATTGATTTTTATATAGACTTTAAATACTCTTCAATATCTTCTGCACTATTAAGAGATAGGATTTTATCCGCTGTTTGTTTTGCTTTTTCAATTGTGATTGACGCTATTTTGCGTTTTACAGGGGCTATAACGGCAGCTCCCATGCTGAGTTTTCTTAAACCCAAACCTAAAAGAGCGGGTACTGCATAAATATCGCTTGCAAGTTCGCCGCAGATTGAGATTGGCTTTCCCGCATTGTTAAAAGCCATGACAACTTCTTTTAGAAGTTTCCACATAGCAGGGTGATAACTTTGATAATAACTGTCTACATCGGCGTTCATTCTGTCGGCGGCGCATAGGTATTGGCACAGATCGTTTGAGCCTATACTGGCAAAATCTACTTCTTTTACAGCTAGGTTTGCAATTAACGCGATGGAAGGAACCTCTATCATAATGCCTATTTTAACTTCTCCTATGGGTATACCTTCATTTTCAAGATCGAACTTAACATCTTTGATAAGTTCCTTTACCTTGTGTATATCATCAATTGAGCCGATCATGGGGAACATCAGCCAAAGGTTGCCGTACACACCGGCGCGTAAAGCAGCTCTTAATTGGGTTTTAAAAATTTCAAGTGNTTTAAAACAAAACCTTATTCCCCTGTTTCCTAAAAAGGGATTCTCTTCGCGTTTTATTTCCATGCACGGAAGCTGTTTATCTGCACCTATATCCAATGTGCGCAAGATCACTGGCTTTTTATTAAAAGATTCTAAAACTTTACGGTAGACATCAAATTGTTCTTCTTCCTGCGGCAATGAATTGCGCCCTAAAAATAAAAATTCAGTTCTGAATAAACCCACCCCGTCTGCTGTCTTTACAAGGTCTCCTTCAGTTTGAGAGTCGGAAAACTCCATCTGCGCTATATTTACACCTATATCGATTCTTTGACCGCAAGAAGTAAAACATTCTTTGTAACGGAAAGATTCAGAGGCTTCCATATCAAGACGGAAATCATTTGTTTTTTTGATAAATTCATTTCTTATATAATCAGAAGGGGAAAGAATGACAGTTCCGTCCCCTGTATTTACTGCTGCAAGCTGGCCTTGTTTTACAATACTTAACAACCCTTCTATCCCTAAAACAGCGGGTATCCCGTAACTTTTAGAAATAATAGCCGTGTGACTTGTTAAACCGCCTGTTTCAGTCAGTATAGCCAATACTTTATTTTTATCTAAACTTGCAGTATCACGGGGTTTCAATTCATAAGCTGCAATAATAACAGGCTCTTTTAATGATGAAAGCCCTTCGTTTTTTTTCCCGTACCATAAACCAAGTAAAAGAGCCCTTACATCATCAAAATCAACCGCCCTCTCATAAAGCAGGGGATCATCGGTTTGACGTAAAACAAGTATGATAGCTTCATAAACTTGGTAAATAGCCCAATCTCCTGCCCAATGTTCATCTTTGATTTTTACCGGTATATCTTCATTGATAATTAAATCCTCTACTATCTCCTGATGCGCTTCAAAAATAGCGGCTTTGTCAGGATCGATTCTTACCATCGAATTTTTAATTTGTTCAAGTTCGGACAGAGCTTCTTTTTTTATTAAACTATACTTATCAAGATGTGATTGTACTTCTTCTTCAGAAATTAATGTTTCTTCAGGGATTCTATACTTTTCATTGAAGATATGGATTTTTCCGATTGCCGCCCCTATAGCGGTGCCTTTCCCGGTTAATGTCATAAGAATATATGGTCAAAAAAAATCTGACCGCATATTACGGTCAGATTTCATTCTTACCAGCCATCAACCATATCATCTTCATCACGATGATGTTCGGTGAAGAGGTCTGTATTTGCTCTGAGATCATCAAAATAAATATAATAACTTCCGCGTGATTCCAACGGATCGCAATCAATTCTAAACCCTGTTACCTTAATGCCAAAGTTGTTATGGTAATGATAATTTCTTTGAATAACACCGCTAATTCCGTCTTCCGGAGCGGGCGGGATTGTAGCATATAATCTTTGCCAACCTGTAAAATTAAGTTTTCCCATACTGAACTCATAGTGTCTGCCGAAGAAATCCTGAATTAAAATAATGAGTTCATGGTTAAAATTACGGCCTGCTACCCAAAGCGTAATGGTTTTTGTAATTCCTTCTATCGGAATGGGGCGCATGGGGAGAATGGTAAAACTGTTATATCCCCTGCGAAGGAAATCAACCCTTGTACCTAAAACAAAATTGTCAGCAATTTCTAATCCTTCTTCTTCAGGAATTGCCTGTTTGCCTGCAGGTGCGCCTGCGAATAACCTTGATGTAGTATAACCTTCATCTTTGGACATTGCAGATCTCCAAAAACCGTCATGTTCAAATTTATCTACAGAAACTTCTTTTATTAGCTGCTGTGCAGATTCAATACCGAGACTGTTAGGATCAGGTGTACCGACCTCCTGCTGAGCAAAAAGAAAACCGCCGATTAAAAAGATTAAAGTAAATATTAAAAACTTTTTCATTTTCTTCTCCTTAATTGTTGCTTGACCAGAGGTTATCAACCCTTGCAGGATCGGCTAAATCGCTGCCGTCATATAAAGGTTCAAACATATCTGTCAGAACTTTAAGCTGTTTAAAGTAAATATAGAAATTATCAACTCTTTCTACAGGTAAAGTCCAGATACGGAACTTAACAAATGTTAATCCTGCATATGAAGGCAATGTCCTTCTTGCCTGCGGGATATTTGTGGGAATATTTACATTAAGGTTTCTCCAGCCGGGATATGAAATGTCGCCGAGTTTTAGAGAATGGATAACTCCTCTGTAGTCCCTTACATAAACTTCGATGTAATACCTAAGATTTGCACCCCAGACCCATAAATCGAGATTTTTAATTGTACCGGGAATGGGTATCTCATAAGGATTGCCGTCTGCATCGTCTGCTAATGTCGGATATAAATCGATCCAGTTATAACCTCTGCGATCAAAAGCGCCGTGTAATCCGAGACTTCTGATTGTATTAGTCGGTTGCCCGCCGAAAACAGTGCTGGGCCAAGCATTTATGTATGATGTAACCGGATACCTTACTGTATTACCGTTGTTATCCTGTACTATTTCACCTTTATCATCTCTGATAGCTGCAATAAACCTGCTTGCTTGTGTCTTCCAAACATACGGAGCATCATCATCTCCGTTAAATGTTTCCAACATCCTTGTTTCCAAGCTGACAGCCCTATACTGACCATAACCTGAAAAAACCGTTATGCATGCCAAAACAATAAGGCAAATAATTTTGAAACTTATCTGTTTCATCCCTTACTCCTTTAAAATAAAGCCTTGATAAAACTTGACTTACAACGAAGTTTCCCTCGTGCCTTTAACGAGTATCGGTAAAAGGCACATTTTTTCATCATGCTTAATATTATATTTGTTTGCATTATCTTTGTCAAATCAAAAATGCTTCATTTTAGCTTGTTTTACCATTAAAACCTTAGCGACTAGACCATTTTACCATGTTTTTGTCAATTTACGCAATGTCCCTTTATCAAAATCCTGCATATTTTTTATTTGAAATTTTGATGGGATTTTCCCCTTTTTTTCACCTGCAACGACCAAATTGACTGCATTTAAGACTTGCGCATAAGGCGAATCATCAATTATTACGGCTGTACTGTCCGGTGTGTACAAAGGATTAAGCCATGTAAAGATAATTAATGGTATTTTTGACTTTTTTTCCAGAAATTCATAGCCGATCCCTGCTAAAATAACACAAGTAAGGTCTGTTCTTTCAGAATAATGGGAAAAATTGGTATAAAACAAGGTTTCCGGAACAGTTTCTGAGTTATTTATCTTTTCAAAGTCGTTTAAACCCTGCAAAAAGGCGGTTCTTGCCTGTGTCAGTATGTTAGGCTCTAAAAAAACAGCGATTCTCCCGTTTTGCCCGTTGTCTAAGACAAGGGCAGCTCCTGCCGCTCTGTAAAAATCACTTTCAATGTCGGTTTTATAAATAAAGTAATCCGATTCGCCGCTTCCTATACCGTAAGAAGACGGTGTTGAATTTTCCGGGAAACGCCCTTCCAGTATTACAACAGGGATATCCGGATTTTGTTCAATGTAATATTTCGCCGCTCTTGCAAACCGCAGCGGAAACAGAACACAGTACGGGTTGGCAGAAATTTCTGTTACGGCTAATGCTGCAAGATCGTTTCCCGCATCATTTGCTACAGTGACTGTTTTTACAGGGCGGAATAATTTTAAAGAAATATCTTTTAATTCTGTTTTCATCCGGTCTTCGCCGTAATAGGTAATAAAATTTTCTTCTGAAACGATTAAAACTACAGAGCGTGATTTAAATATCAGATAAGGGATAAGAGCTGCTGTTAAAACAAAGATTGCTGCAATTATTATTATTTTTTTTATTTTATTCATTTTTTACATTTGAATTTTTGATAATTCTTTTGCTATCGTTTCCGTTTCTTCAAATTCGCTGTGCAGTAAATGTTCTGCGATTTCGCTTAACTGATCCCTTACAGGGCGTGACCATGTTTTTTGCTTAAGGTCTGCAAGCGCTTCTTTTGCCGCTTTTTTATCAAAAGATGAGCACGCATCTATTATTGCCTGTAATTTTTCTTTAAGATACGCATTGTCTCCTGTGATAGGCTCGCTCTCATCATCGTTTAAATCTTCATCTTGAGGAGTTAACTTATCAATTACCTTAGCTAAGGTTTCAAGAAATTCAGGAAGAGAGGACAGTATTAAATTAACATTTCTATCTCTTCCCGCCTGTTCAAGTTTAGACGCTTCCATTGCAAGATCGCTTTCCCCTACATTTGCAAGCGCGCTTTTCATTGCATGAACATTAATTAAAAATGTAGGAATGTCGTCTAACCTGCGGCACTTGTTTTCGCTTATAGCTCCTAACACAGTTACAGCTTTTTTTGCATCGCGGATAAAAAATTCCGCTAACTGCGGATCGATTGCAAGATTGTGACCTCCTGCGGCATAGAGCATATTTTTTTGTTTACGGGCTTCTTCCAGCGCTTCCGGTGTTTGTTTGTCGCGGATTAGCCTATTTAAAACATTATTGAGCTGGCGTATATCTATCGGTTTGGAAATAAAATCATCAAAACCGTTATTTAAAAATATTTCCGCCTGCCCCGCAAGTGCATTTGCAGTTAAAGCGACAATCGGTTTTTTGTAACCTTGAGCGCGGATTATTTTTACAGCCTCAATTCCGTCCATTCGCGGCATCATGTGATCCATAAATATAATATCGTAAGAAGAACCTTTTCTGATTTTATCTATCGCTTCAAAACCGCTTAATCCTGTATCGATTGTTATACCGTAAGGTGCAATTAAACCGCGCGCTACATAAAGATTAGTTTCTACATCATCAATTACTAAAACCCTGCCGTAAGGCATATAGTCCTGTGTAATTTGCGCGTTTCTCATTTTTGTTGTGTTTTTTAAATTGAGTTTCATTAGGTTTTCTGCGTGTTTAATTCCTATTTTTTCTGAATTAACACAAACCTGAGGCACTCTAACTGTAAAAACAGAACCAAGACCGGGTGTGCTTTCTACACTCATTTCACCGTTCATAAGCTGAATTAAATTGCGCGTAATGTTCATACCGAGCCCTGTACCTTCTGTTTTGCGGTTTGCTTCCATGTTAAAGCGGCTGAATTTATCACCTAACTTACGCACTTGCTCTGAGGTCATCCCCTGCCCTGTATCGCTTACGCGGAATACAAGCACACAGCTTGAATTGTTGTCTTTTTCTACAAAGAGCGAAAACTCAACCTGTCCTTCCTGAGTATATTTAAATGCATTTGAAAGCAAGTTATTTAGAATTTGTTTAATGCGAAGTTCGTCTCCTACAAGATTGGTAGGTATGTTTTCATTTACATTAAGCCTGAAATCAATCGGTTTGCTTTCATAGCGCATAATGTTTAATTTAACTGTATCGTAAATTAAACTTGATATATCATATTGAACCGATGCAAGTTCAAGTTTTCCCGCTTCTATTTTTGACAAGTCAAGAATGTCATTTATAATTCCAAGCAATAAATCGCCTGAATTATAAATTCTTTCAAGCGCTTCTTTTGTTGCAAGCGGCAGTGTATGATCTTGAAGCTGGATTTCGGTTATACCCATGATCGCATTCATCGGTGTGCGAATTTCATGGCTCATTTTTGCAAGGAAGTCGCTCTTTGCTTTATTGCTCTCTTCTGCAACTTCTGCCCTCCGCATTTCTGCAATCATCGTTTTTAATTCTCTTAAATCCCTGATATAGCCTGCGATGGCATATTCGCCCCTTAATTTAACGCGGACAAAGGTAACTTCTGTGGGTATCTGTTCGCCGTCTCGTTTTTGATGCATCCATTCAAATCTGCATGAACCTTCTTCAAAAGCATCATCGATATAACGGGTAAGGGAATCGGCGGATGCTTCGCCTGAAGGCTGATATTCAGGGAAAAAATCACTGCTGTTTTCGATAAAATCTTTTTTATTTGTTAATCCGAATAATCTTTCAATTTCTTGATTTGCCTCAAGAATTTTCGCATGTTTATCAAACATAAAACAGCTAAGAGGGGTTGCATTAAATAAAACTTGCGTACATTCATCAGCCTCGCGTATTTTTGCCGTAACAGCTTTTATCTCGCGTAAATCACGGACATAACCGCAAATCATATATTCATTTCTTAACTTTACCCTGACAAGCGTAATTTCGCAGGGTACTATTTCGCCGTTTAATTTACGATGCATCCATTCAAACCTGCAATATCCGTCTGCAAACGCTTTCATAAGATATTCTTTGCTTTTTTCATTGGAAAGCTTCCCGTCAGGCTGATATTCAGGCGATAATTCGTAAAATTTTTCCTTGTATTCTTTTTTAGAAGATAACTCGAATAATTTAATAGCTTCCAAATTACAATCTATAAGCGTATTATTTTTATCCCAGAAAGTAGCGCATAACGGTGTTGCGTCTAACATAACTTTTATCCGCTCTTCCGCTCTTTTCTTGGAAGCGATATTAATTAATAAAATTGCGCATACACTTACAGCAAGCAAAATACCTATTACAATTAATACAAACGCAATATCTCTTATACTCTGATAATATTTTTGCGCATAAGCAATTATAGCTAAATACCAGCCGTTGTATAACTTTCTTACAAATAATACAGAATTATTGCCGTTATAATCTGTTGCAGGTCTTTCATTAATTTCATAACCCTGCCTTAATAATTCCTTTATTGCATCGCCGTCATTCATCAAGCTCAGATTTCTGCCTAAGAATGCAGGATGCGGGTGCGCGATAACATTAAAACTTTTATCAAGTAATATCCCGTAACTGTCTTCTGTAACGGAGGCTTTAATAGCATATTCTTTTATTCTGTCAAGATAAACATCAAGACAAATTATCCCTAACCTTTTACCTTCATTATCTGTAAGCTTACGCGAAAATGTAATTAATGTTTCCCCTTGAAATAAATTTTTATAAGGCTCTGTTACACCAACATTTCCGTCTGCTTCCATCGCCGCTATATACCACGGTCTTTCATTAAGAATAATATCTTTGGGTATTTCTATATCTTTGCCTATCATTAACTTACCGTCAAATACATCAAACAAACCGTAAACAAGGGTGGTATAAGCTAATTTTCTTGTTTCTCCTGATAAATAATCGGTAGTACTGAAAATATAATCTTCAACAATTTTATCATCTACACCGTCCAAGATCATTGAACGGATATTTTCAGAAACTACGCCAAGCACTGTTTCAGGTTCTTTAAGATCGACATAAATATGATTTTGAGTAGTTAAAATTGCTTGATTTACATTATTTAACAAATGCCTGTGTTCAATACGGCTCATAAAGTAGTAGCTAAAAAAAACCATCAATGCAAAAGCAAGTATTACAACTATTAATTGTGCATGAGATATATTAGACCACAATTTCTTAATGGCAGCTTTCATTATAAGCCTGCCTTTGCCGCTTTTATTATGTCTTTAATTTCATTAAAAAGATCAACTATAATAGGATCAAAATGCGTACCTTTGTTATGTACGATGATGTCTATCGCCTCATCATCTGTAAACGCTTTTTTATAAGGACGATCTGAAACAAGCGCATCATAAACATCGACTATCGCCATGATTCTTCCGTGCAGAGGGATAGCGTTCCCTTTAAGACCTCTGGGATATCCTTTGCCGTCCCACCTTTCATGATGAGTACCTGCAAAAAGTTTCGCGTTACGCAAAAACTCGCCTTCTCCTGTTCTGGAAATTATTTCGTCTATTATGCGCTCGCCTTCCATTGCATGGCTCTTCATAATTTCGTATTCATCATCTGTGAGCTTTCCGGGTTTATTCACGATAGTATCTGTGATGGAAATTTTTCCAAGATCGTGCATACGTGCAGACGAGATCA
Source organism: Treponema sp. (assembly GCA_009787695.1). Lineage (GTDB taxonomy): Bacteria > Spirochaetota > Spirochaetia > Treponematales > Breznakiellaceae > WQXQ01. The sequence goes on along the minus strand of WQSW01000010.1, from coordinate 17,373 downwards.
TCTTCTCAACATCCCAATCTTGAATTTCTTTTGAATACATATCCCGCTTTTTCATTTCGTCGATTAAAATTTTTATATATTTGGAAGTGCGTTCAATATGCCCGCCTGTCCCTTTGTCACGGTTTTCAACCATATCTGCAAGAACAGAAATAATACTGTTTTGAAGTCTGTGTAATTGGGATGTACGTTCGCGGATTATTTCATCGATATCAAGATGGGTTTTTATACGGTTTAACAATACAGGAGCGGAAAACGGTTTTGTAATAAAATCGACAGCGCCTATTTCAAGACCTCTTGCCTCTACAACCGCATCATTCCTTCCTGTAAGAAACATAACAGGTATATCCTGCAAAGCACTTTCTTTTTTAAGCTTTTCCAGCGTTTCAAACCCGTCCATTTCCGGCATTTCTATATCCAGCAAGATTAAATCAGGGGTAATTTTATCAAGAAGGGTGAACATTTTTGCGGCAGAAGGCATAGTCATTACACGGTAATAGTCTTCCAGTACCGCTTCTGCCATTGAAAGGTTAGTATCACTGTCATCAACAACAAAAATTGTCTTCATAAAAATACCCCTATTCCTCAGATAAACTAGCAGGATGCTGCTTTAGTTGTACTTATAGGAAACCCCGCAGAGGAGAAGCTTCCCACACACATTCACTGTCACATAACAGCAAAATTAAACGAGTATAGAACAGTTTGATATTAAACTGCAATAATTTTTATCTAGTGAATTCTATAGTAATTTTAATAATATGTAAAGGTTATTTGAGAAAAAAGTCTTTACAGGTTTTATTTTAAATCATCTAAATTATAAGGGGTTTCCTGATATACATAGTTCAGCCAGTTATCAAAAAACAGATTCCCATGAGCCCTCCAGCGGACTATCGGCGTTTTTGAAGGATTATTGTCCTGATAATAGTTTTTTGGGATTTCTATTGGCAAACCTTTGGCAATATCACGGCGATATTCGCGGTCTAAGGTGAATTTATCGTATTCAAGATGCCCGGAAACATAGATTTCCCTTGCTCCGCGGGCTGTGGTGATAAAAACCCCTGCCTCAGGGGTTTCAGATTGTATAGTAAGCAGTGGGTTTGCGGCTATTGCGTCCCTGTCGCTTTCTGTATGCCTTGACTGAGGGGCGAGAAATTCATCGTCAAAACCGCGAAAAAGAGCCGCTGCATTAACATCAGCCTGTCCTTTGGAAACTCCGCCTGCAGAAAAGTCGTTTACCGTATGAGGGAAAACCCCGAAAAGTTTTTTACCCAGCGGATGCTTCGGGATACCGTAACGGCGGTAAAGCCCGGCTTGAGCGCCCCAGCAGATGTGCAAACAGGAAAAAACATTGTTTGCAGAATAATCTATGAATTTTACAAGTTCATCCCAATAATCAACTTCCTCAAAAGGAAGGGTTTCAACCGGCGCTCCTGTTAGAATAAGCCCGTCAAACCTCATTTTCATGGCGATAATTTCCTCTGCACTGATATAAAACTTCTCAAGGTGTCCGGGAGGGGCGTTTTTTGATGTATGACTGCTCATATTTAAAAAAGTGATATCAATTTGAAGGGGGCTGTTTCCTAAAAGCCGCAAAAGCTGGATTTCTGTGTCGATAGTGGTAGGCATTAAATTAATGATACCAACCCGCAAAGGTCTGATATCCTGCGATTCTGCACGATCTTCTGTTATAACAAAAACCCTCTCTCTGGAAAGAGCATTATATGCGGGCAATTCTTTAGGTATTTTTATCGGCATGACCTAGATTATACGCGGATTGATGTAAAAATGCTATTAGTAAGCGGCAATTCATTGGTAGAAAAATTATCAATTATATATTAAAATACCTCAAGGAGTAAACAATATGCTATACAGAGATTACGGTCAAACCGAAGAAAAAGTATCCCTTTTAGGTTTCGGTGGGATGCGTTTTAAAAATATAGACGATCATGATGAGTGCGTCCGCTTGATGGTCGCAGCAGCAGAGGGCGGGATCAATTATTTTGATACTGCGCCCGGTTACTTCGAGACAAGGAGTGAAACCGTTTTCGGCAAGGCATTTGCAGAAATGCGGAAAAGAGGTCTTCCCTATTTTTGCTCTTCTAAGACTTTTGAATCAACGGAAAGCGGTATACGGCGCGAAATAGAAAATCAGCTAAAAAGGCTTAATATTGATACTATCGACTTTTATCACATCTGGTGCATTTTAAGTTTGGATAATTGGGAAAAAAGAAAAAAAGACGGGGTGGTTGATACTTTCAGAAAATTAAAAGAAGAGGGTGTTATACGCCATATTTGTATATCAAGTCATTTAATTAAAAATGAAATTAAAGAACTTTTAATGGAAGATGTTTTTGAAGGAGTGCTGTTCGGCTATTCCGCTTATAATTTTCAAACAAGGCAGGAAGCGTTTAACGCAATAAAAGAAAAAAAACTCGGCGCTGTTATTATGAACCCTCTTGGCGGCGGCGTTATCCCTCAGCATCCTGACAAATTTAAGTTTCTCTGCCGCGAAGGCGAAAGCGTAAGTTCTGCAGCCCTTTCTATCCTTTGGGATCACCCTGAAATAACAACCACCCTTGTGGGTTTTGATACTATCGAACACTTAAACGATTCTTTACAGGCAATGGAAAGTTACAAGCCCCGTACAAAAGCGGAACTGGAACAAATTATTGCAAAAGCTCAAGGCTCTTTGGAAGGTATCTGCACAGGCTGCGCCTACTGCGATAACTGTCCGGAAGAGATTCCCATTCCCTATTACATGGATGCCTACAATCAAAAACTTCTTGATAAAAAAACAGATGACCCTGTCGGCAACAGATTAAAATGGCATTGGAGTCTTGAAAGGTCTGGAGCTGCAAAATGCACGGAATGCGGGCTTTGCGAACAATCATGCACACAGCACCTTGATATAATAAAAAGACTTAAGGAAATTGCACAGCCTGCGCAGTGAGCAAATCCTGTCCTTATTAACTTTTATCGCTATTCTCCCCTATTTTGGTTAGTAAAAATTGTTTAAAAACCGTAAACCTACCTAATTTGGTGAGTTGTTTATCCGTTTTTCAAGCCGTATATTTTTCATAAAAGCAGATATGCTAATATATTTTAGGAGGTGTACTTATGAAAAAGTATACAAAGGGTTTTACCGTTTCTTGGCCGGCTGAAAGAAAAGTTTTTTTTATCTTTTGTTTTACAATGTTAATTTCAGCGGGAAATGTTTTTGCCCAAGCAGGTTTTACAGGGCCTGCTGTCGGCGAACAAGGTTTTTTCGGGCAGCAAGCATATGCTGCATCCGGCTGGAATGCTACAGTCATCCAAGCAAGAAATATGCCTCATGATACGTGGGTGGTTCTGTCAGGAAATATTATTAATATGCTGCCCGGAGGCAGACAGTATACATTCCGCGATACAACAGGAGATATTGCCGTTGATATAGGACCTAAGGAATGGCGGGGGTTGTCTGTTGATATGAATGACAGAGTTGAGATTTACGGAGAGGTTAAATTAAGCCGCGGGCAAATTCATATTAAAGTTCATGCTATTTCGGGAACAGGAAGGGTAAACACAAGGGCATGGCAAACAGTTACTGTTACATCGCCTATCTCGATTAATGAAGCCAGAAGTCTCCCCTATGATTCATGGGTTGTTTTAAACGGGAATATTATCAATATTTTAACGACAGGAAAGCATAGTTATTTATTCCGGGATTTTTCTGGCAGTGAAATTATTATTGATATCGGACCTAAGGTATGGCGCGGGTTATCTGTCGGTGTGTCTGACAATGTAGAAATTTACGGAGAGATTAAAATTAACCGGATGGGGCAAATTCACATTAAAGTCCATGCAATTAAAACAACAGGGGTATAAAGTTTTGTTTAACAGAATAAGCGTAATTATTAAAAACTTTTTTCAAACCAGAGATGAGCTATCATTTCGCAATATCAGATTTAATCTGCTGCCTGTCCTGTTGGTTTTTCCGTTTTCCGTTATCATAAGCAATTTGCGGTATTACGGTCATAGCATAGCGATAGCAGGATTTGCAACTAACGAACTGATGTTTTTTATGCTTGGCTCAGGCTGGCTTATTCTTAGTTTTATATCTAAAAAGCTTATTATCCCCTTGCTTAAAATATCTGTAATAATTTCCGCTGTCCTTTTGATTTTTTTATTTTTCACTCCGATGGGTTCTTTGCAGTTTGCTCTTTATATGGCTTTCAAATTTTGCAATGGGTTTTGCACCGCTTGCGCCTTTTACCTGTTTTGTTTTGTTTTAAATAATGTTGAACGTCTTGCAGGTATGGCTGTTATTCAGCTCTATTACGGATTTTATTATCTTTCATGGAATATACTTCCTGATTTTCATATGACAGGCACTTCATGGACAGGAGCTGCCGTAACATTTTTTTTACTTATCATTATATTTTTTTATAGTGCCGGACTTAAAACCGGCACTATAGTAAATACAGAAAGCAGCGGCAAAGGATCGGGAGTTGTTTCTGTAATTGGTTTAGGTGTTGTTCATTACATGATAATGTGCATGAGCAATTATATCGAATGGTCAGAAAACAGTGTTTCCGGTTTTGCATTTGGACTTGGAACTATAATATCTATCGCTCTTGTTTTTATTATTCAATTATTAAAAGGCAAAAGCGCATTATATATTTGGCTGATGTTTCTTGCTTTTACTTTATTTGGATTAGGTATCCTTTTGCTTGATACAGAAGCTGTAATTTCTTCCGGTTCTTTCTTTTACGGTTTAGGCGACAGTTTAGGTTATATAATTATCTGTTATATGTGCGCCGGAGCAATTAAAAGAAGCAAGTCGCTTCGGATGTATAGAATCTATTGTTTTGTTTTTTTTATTCAATACTTTATTATTTCCGGTATCTTCTCTTTTTACTTTAATTATTTTGACGAGCCTAACAGATTTCTTGCATTTGTTGTTGTTCTGGTTCTTGTCAGTTTATGTTTATTATTCATGCCTGTCATACAAAAAAAACTGTTTGAAGCAGACTGGACAGACGGTCTTTACCTGCGCGATATGGAAGAATATTCAAAACCTCTTGTAGAAACACAGGAAATAAATAAAAAAGAAAAATTAAATCTAACACCAAGAGAACAGGAAATTTTTACCTTACTGCTAAAAGGCACGCCGCCTAAAGAAATTGCATATACATTAAAAATAAGTTATGAAACAGTTCATCATCACCAAAAAAACTTATATCGAAAATTAGGTATTCAAAGTATACAGGAACTTTTTGCCAAATACAGCAGAGTTATTTAGTTACCTCTGATTTTTTAATATCAAAGAGAAGCGATAACCCAAGAGGTATATGAATTGCAATCAGTAAACCAAAACCCATCATCGTCTGCTGAGAAAAAAATGCCCAATAAATAATGCAGGAAAGCGCCGGCAAAATCAGAATGCAAATGATAGAAACAATTACGGTATACCAGCGGAATTTGCTAATCATCAAATTGATAAAAAAAGAAATGCCCATCGAAACGGCTACCCATAAAAGAGGTGTCATTATTAAAAAAATCGGATCGTTAGTTGATCCCCAGCTGATAGCCCTTAGAGCTCCGACAGGGATAAGCCATAAAAGAGCGAAATTGGCGAAATCTATGCTTTTTGAAAATTTTTGATAAATTAAAATTATTAAATAAATCAGGCACGGAATAAGAACTGGGACGCTTACAAGGTCTACAAAACCAAAAAGGAAACGTGAAAAACCAAAACCTCCCGGGCTGATAATATAACCCAGGAAGAATTGAATAATTGCTGTAATGCTCCCTAAAATAAGAGCCCAAACCCCAGACCCGCCGTTATGTGAAAATGAACGGCGGAACAGGTAAAAGAAGGGAACCCATAACAAGCAAAAAATCGACATAAAACTTTTAAGAAAACTTCGCTATCGGGATAAATGTATCCGTTTTTAATGATGCACCGCCGACTAAAGCGCCGTCTATGTTTTCCTTTGCCATCAATTGAGCGGCATTATCTGCCTTTACAGAGCCGCCGTATTGAATAATAATCTTGGAAGCTGCATCCTCTCCGTACAGGCGTGAAATCACTTTACGGACAAAAGCGTGAACGGCTTCGGCGTCTTGAGGCGTGGCGGTCTTCCCTGTACCTATTGCCCAAACAGGCTCATAAGCAATGACTACATTCCCTAACTCTGCCGCGCTTATCCCGTCAAGCCCTTTTACAGTTTGCCTTTCGCAAACTTCTTCCACCTTACCAGCTTCTCTCTCTTCTAAAAGCTCGCCTATGCAAAGAATTACTTCAAAACCGTGCTTAAGAGCAAGTTTAACTTTTTTATTGATGAGCGCATCATCTTCCTTGTAAATGTGGCGCCTTTCGCTGTGCCCTATAATAATTGTCTGTACGCCTAAGTCTTTTAATTGCAGAACAGAAACCTCTCCTGTATGAGCGCCGTTTTCTTCGCTTGCACAATTCTGCGCGCCAAGACGTATGTTAGAACCTTCGATAATTGCAGAAACAGTTTCGAGTAACGTAAAAGAAGGCGCGACAAGATACTTATGCTTACCGTTCCCAAGCTGATTCACTAAATCCTGAGCGAGCTGCGCAGCCTCTGCACGGGTCATGTGCATCTTCCAGTTTCCCGCCATATAATAATTTCTACCCATGTTTTTTCCTTATCCTTTGCAAACTTCTATGCCGGGAAGTGTTTTGCCTTCCAGTAATTCAAGTGATGCGCCGCCGCCTGTGGAGACATGGCTCATCTTTTCTGCAAGACCGAACTTGTTTACCGCCGCAACAGAATCGCCGCCGCCAACCACTGTGATTACACCTTTGTCTGTAGCCTGCGCTACAAGTTTTGCAACTTCTTCCGTGCCTTTTGCAAAAGCGTCAAATTCAAAAACACCGACAGGCCCGTTCCACACAATTGTTTTTGCAGTTGCGAGAACTTCTTTGTATTTTGCAAGAGTTTTCGGTCCTACATCAAGCCCCATCATATTATCCGGAAGATCAAGCCCGTCAACAGGAACTGGAGAAGAATTATTATCAAAAGAAGTAGCTGCAACATGATCGAGCGGGAGGACAATCTGCACTTCTTTGCTTTTTGCAGCGGCGAGAATTTTTTCTGCTGTGCCGATTTGATCGTCTTCGACAAGTGACTTCCCTACTTTATAGCCTTGAGCTTTTAAAAAGGTATAAGCCATTCCTCCGCCTATGACAAGAGCGCTTGAGTTTTTAAGTAAGCTCTCAAGTACTGCAATCTTTGAAGAAACTTTCGCCCCGCCGATAATTGCGACAAGCGGTTTTTTGGGGGATGTTACAATCGGTTCAAGATACGCGCATTCTTTTTCCATTAAAAAACCTGCAACAGAAACAGGCACAAATTTAGCGATGGAGGCAGTCGATGCGTGATCGCGGTGAGCTGTGCCGAATGCATCATTTACAAAAATATCGCCGTAAGAGGCAAGCTCTTTTGCAAGTTTGTCTAAATCTTCAGCATTCGTCGCGGTTTCTTCCTTATGAAAGCGTGTATTTTCAAGCATGATGACAGAGCCGCCTGCCTGGCTTTCGATAAAAGCTTTTTTACCGTAGCAGCTGTCTTCCCCTGCAAAAATAACGGGCTTACCTAACTTTGATTGTAAATAAGCTGCAACAGGCGCCATACGGTGCTTTCCTTTGATATATGCGTCTTTATCAAAGGTTTTTCCGTCTTTTTCCGCTTTTTCCTGCGCCTTTTTCGCATCTTTGGAAGGATCGCCTAAGTGCGACATCAAAGTGAGGGACTTAACCCCCTGCTCTAAAATATATTGGATAGTGGGCAGAGCCGCCATAATACGCGTATCATCCTGCACTACTCCGTCTTTCATGGGAACGTTAAAATCAACGCGCATAATTACGCGTTTACCCTTTAAATCTACTGTCTTTACAGTTTTAATCATGGATTTTTCTCCTAAAAACTTATTCTCTCCCGCCAAGACACTAAGAGCTTGCTAAGTATTTTTTATAAATCCTTCGCGCCTCGGCGGGTAATCTTAATCTCTACTTCTTGCTGCTGATGTATTTCAACAGATCGACGATTTTGTTTGAATAGCCCCATTCGTTGTCGTACCATGAGACCAACTTGAAGAAGCGGCCCGGATTGTCTTTACTGTGAAGGTTATTCTGAAGAGTTGCAAGGCTGTCAAAAATCGATGTGTGAATATTATGAATGATATCGGTGGATACAATTTCATCTTTGCAATAAAGTAATACACCTTTTAAATAAGTCTCAGAAGCTTTTTTCATTGCCGCATCGATTTCATCGATTGTTGTGTCTTTTTCAGAACGGAAAACCAAGTCTACGACAGAGCCTGTCGGTGTCGGGACGCGGAAACTCATGCCGGTAAGTTTACCCTTTGTAACAGGGAGAACCTCTCCTACAGCTTTTGCAGCGCCTGTAGTTGAAGGGATAATATTGATAGCCGCAGCACGGCCTCCCCTCCAGTCTTTTTTAGAAGGACCGTCTACTGTTTTTTGAGTCGCTGTATAAGAGTGGATTGTGGTCATTAGACCTGTTTCAAGCCCGAAACCTTCTTTTAAAATTACATGCACGATAGGTGCAAGGCAGTTTGTGGTGCAGGAAGCGTTGGAAATAACATGATCCTCTGCGGGATTGTATTTTTCATGATTGACACCCATTACAAATGTTGGAATCTTCTTATCTTTGCCCTTTGCAGGAGCAGAAATAATAACTTTTTTTGCACCGGCTTCAAGATGCCCGAAAGCTTTATCGTCACAGAAAAGACCTGTACATTCGATAACATATTCTACACCTAATTTTGCCCAAGGCAGGTTTTTAAGTTCCCTTTCCGCCATGACGCATTGAATTTCGTGGCCGTTCACAATAAGAATATCATCTTCTGCAGAACCCGCTGATTTTTTGGTTGAAATATCAGCTTTCATCTGACCCTGAGTTGAGTCGTATTTAAGCTGATAGGCAAAATATTTGGCATCAGTGACTATATCAACCGCTGCTACAACATCAATTTTGTCTTTTCCGAGCAGATTCTGCTCTACCAAAGCTTGAAAAACGAGGCGTCCGATGCGCCCGAAACCATTAATTGCTACTTTCATAATAACCCCTTAATTTTAGTCTATTTTTAATAGGATATTATCAACATTTGATTTAGTCAATGAAAAGTTTATGGTAAAATTGGACGATTTTCTTTTAAACCTTTAATTTTAACCATTTTTAAACTGATATATTACACATCCCTCACTTTACTCCGTCAATTACAAGAAAATCACTAAAATATAAAGCGGAAATCTTTCCAAGACGTAAATTATTATTATACTGCCGCAGAACTTCCTTTTTAGCGGCATCTTCATCAATATGTATTAATTTTTCCGGAGGCAATGCGGAAAAATAATTAATTACAATCCCTCTAAAATCATCGATCTTAACTGCAAGCTCTTCTGTAAAAGCTGTGTCATTCTCAGAGTACGGAAATGCAATGGAAATGATCAAAACCGATGAATTAGAAAGCGGTATCCTCATCCGCCCAAGCCCGGAATAAACACGTATATCATCAGATTGCCTTAACTGCTCATTACCGGGATTTCCCAGTGTAAAAAGCGGAGCTTTTTTATTTGTCCTTGCAAAACCGTAAATAGTACCGATTACAATTAAAACAACGAACAAACCGATTATAGAAAGCAAAATTATGTTTACAAGAGGCGGAACTTCCCGCACGGATTTTTCTTCGGCTGCTCTTTTTTTACGAGCAAATATTAATTTTCCCACTTTTATAGATTATTATATTTGCAGGAAAATGTCATTATGCTTTCCAAATACCTTTAAAAAAGCAACTTTTATCAATATTTGGGGTCAAAATTATAGACTGATAATAATATTTATCATAATATATAGTTCTGGAGTATAAAAATGGAAACATCGAACGCAGCACAAGTTATTATCGCCATTATACCTATTGTTGGAATTGTAATGGGGTCGATAGTAATTTTTTTCTATCTGTTGTGGAATCACAGACGTAAAATCCTTTCTATAAAAGCAGGACAATATATTAAACCCGAATTCAATTTACTGTCGTTCAGTTTATTGTCGGGTTTGCTTTTAAGCAGTGTGGGCATCGCGCTAACGATATTATTATCTTTAGTAGTCAGGGAAGCATCATACGGTCTTTTAGGCGGGATTATTCCTTTATCAATGGGCATTGGTCTTTTGGCTTTTTATATTATAAAACGCCGCGATAAGAATGATTGATGAAACCCCTAAGGGGGATTTAGAGCCTAAACTTGAAAAGACCGAAATTGTTTTTCAAAAAGAAGGTAAGGGCGAGGCTGATTTTAACGACAGGTTAATTGTCAGTCAAATTGCAGCAGGGCAAAAGGATCTGTTCCGTCTTTTAGTAAGACGGCACGAGAAAGCGGTTTACGGAATGGGAATGAGTTTTTTCCGTAACCATGAAGATGCTTCTGATTTTACGCAGGAAGTGTTTTTAAAAGTGTTTCGCAGCCTTTCGCGTTTTGAAGGGAGAAGCCGGTTTTCAACATGGCTTTATAAAATTGCGTATAACACTGCATTGAACGAGGTGAACAGAAAAAAGGAATATCAAAGCCTTGCAGAAGAAGATACGGAGAAACTTGTGAATAACAATGATACTCCTGAACGTACCGTACTTCGCAATGCTGCAAGTACTGCGGTAAGGGCGGCAATAGAGGAACTGCCTGAACGTTTTAGAATTTGCATCGACTTGTTCTTTTTTTATGATCGCTCTTATCAGGAGATTGAAGCGATAACAGGAATTCCTGTTAATACGATCAAATCTCATGTTTTTAGGGCGAAAATATTGCTAAAAGAAAAGTTAGAGAGCTTTGTTGAAAATTAAACTAAAAACCTAAAATGGTTTTTATTATAAAGAGGTGATTTATGGATTGTTTAAAAATTAAAGAATTGATTTATGAATGTGATGATGATTCCATGCCTTTATTAAATCAAATTCAAGTATGGTGGCATACCTTAACCTGCTCAAATTGCGCACAACATTCAAAACTTTTTGAAGTAACAAAAAAAATAATGAGCGAAGATTTTTTCCCGGCTTCTCCTGATTTTGAAGATTCAATCATGGCGAAAATCGTAGCTGAGATCGAAGAAGAAGAACTTGAAAATGCCCATGCAATTCCGGGCGGTATATCCACAAAAAGATGGGTTGTTACAGGTATCATCATCATGATTTCTTTAGTGACGGCTTTCTTCAGTCTTGATTATCAAAATCTTGCAAGCGAATGGGGGATGTCTTTCCTGCTTCCAATGGGAATTACTATCGGAATAATACTTACTATATACGGAGCGGTTTTTATCGGCAGCCATTTAAAGGAACTGTCAGAGCGTTTCGGTTTGTAATTATACTTTTAATATTATGAAAAGCTTTAAACTTTATCCCTCATTGTATCTGTGTATTTTTCTATTAACTAATATTTTATTTTTCTTTTCTTGCGAAAAAAAAGAAGCGTTCAGGATGAAAGAAGCGCTCGGTACAGCTTGTTTTATAACTCTCTATGATCAAGGAAATGAAAAAATCTATAATGATATTTTTTCACGTATTCACGAAATAGAAAACCTTATGAGCGTGAACATTCCTTCTTCCGATGTGAGCCGCATTAACGCCGCTGCAGGAATAGAGGCTGTCCATGTTCATAAAGATGTTTTTTATGTAATTGAAAACGCAAAATATTTTGCGCAATTATCAGATGGTGCATTTGATCCGACAGTGGGGCCTTTAGTATCTCTTTGGGGTTTCGATTCTGTCTCTACTTATGTTCCTTCCGGCGAAGAAATTGAAAAAGCACTGCCTTTAGTAAATTGGCGTAACATTGAATTGGATAAAACTTTAAACACTGTTTATTTAAATCAAAAAGGCATGGCTCTTGATTTAGGTGCTATAGCAAAAGGATACGCGGCAGATGAGGTTGTAAAAATCGCAAAACAAGCGGGAATAAAACGCGCTCTTATTGATTTAGGCGGAAATATTTTTGTAATCGGCGAAAAAATAGATAAGACCCAATGGAATGTCGGTATTCAAAATCCGTATACCAATCGCGGTGATGCAGTAGGTTTTATACAAACAAAAGAGAGAACAATAGTAACTTCCGGTATTTATGAACGCTATTTTGAAGAAGACGGAAAAACATTTCATCATATTTTTGATCCGAAACTGGGATTCCCTGTTCAAAACGGATTGGTATCTGTCACGATAATCACAGACAACTCAATGACAGCAGACGCTCTTTCAACAGCTGTATTTGTTCTTGGCTACGATAAAGGACTCTCCTTGATTGAAACGCTTCCTGATACAGATGCGGTATTTGTTTTTAATGATAACAGCATACGTACAACAGCGGGAGTTAAACTAAAGTTATTAAACACTTCTTTTTATATACCGCAGTAATTTATTAATAACGGCAGCCATGAAAGAATAACTGCTATAATTAAAATAACATACCCTACAGGCTTAGTTTGCTTACTCATTAATTGTTCTTTATTCTCTATTAATTGATCCCTGCTAAATTCCAGCATCATATTATCAATCTCTGTAATCAGGTTTTTTCCTGTAAAGCGGTATTTATTATTCATTATTACAGAAAAATAACATAACGATTCGCTTAGCAATTCTCCGAAAGCGCCGTTTATTTTTAAATCTTGCCTTACTGTTATTTTTGACAGCATTATAAGAGAAGAAAAAGTTACCGCGCGGTGAATGCCTGCTGTAAGAGCGCCTGTTGTTATTTTAAATATACCGATGGAAAATAAAACTCTTCCATATGGAATTATAAGATTAAAAACAACTATAAAAATAATAACAAGAAATGTAAAGATAAGATTTATTTTTTTTCCGCACAACCATGCGCAAAGTAAAAAAAATAAAAATTGAATTACTCTAAACTCTGTATTGGGGTTAAAAAATAGAGCAGGTATAATTAAAATTCCTGTAATAAATAACGCTTTTGCGCTGAATAGATTATTATATATTTCCTGTCTGCTCATAATCCATCCTTTGTGCTTTGCTTTCAGTTATATTTTTATACCACAATGATTTACGTGAAAAAACTTCGCAGAAAACCCCTAATAAAACACCTGTTAATAAACCTATAATTAAAAATACAGGAACGATATAAATAATATTTTCTTTAAAAATAAAAAAATAAGCCAGCGCTAATTGCGATAAATTAGAAACAAATGCGCCTGCCGTTCCAATCCCGATAAATGTTATGCGCTCTTTTCCAAAAAGAAAACGTAGAAAATACATAAATAAAGCTGATAAAAAAGTTCCTGTTAGAGAAAATAAAAACACATATGAAAAAAGCGTTCCTGTAATTAATCCCTGCCCTATTACTTTTATGCAAATTAAAAGCAAAAAAGATGGTAAGGGGAAAATATCCAAAGCAAGCATTACAGGCAAATTAGCAAGCCCTATACGCAAAAAAGGAAGAGGTTTTGGAATCATATATTCGATTGCGGAAAGAAAAAGACAAAATGCACCTAACATCGCGATATTTTTTCGAATATCATTATTACCAGGTGACAGCATCAATATCTCCTTCATTTCCTAAAATACTTTGATGTGCAAGTATCAATAGTAAAACATTATTCGGAAGACATGCAGCCCACTGCCCTTTTCGTGAAAGCAAACCTGATGCAACACACGTTTGATTGTCACATGGTGAAGATAAAACTTGCGCTTTTTTTTCATGAATATAAATAACCGTATTTCCAAGCGGACCTTTTACCTCTATGGTTTCTTCCGCATCAAGAGGGAAAGTCCACTCATTGCCGTCAGCGCGGATTAAGACTTGTTCTGAAAACTTCGCTGTATATTTTGGTTTTATATAAATATTAAAAACGGAAAAAAATGAGAAGGCTGCTATCAATAAAATAATTATAATATCTGCTACTTTAAACATCGATCTCATAAATTTATTATATAGAAAAATCATCAAATTATATACTGCATTGTTAACTGTTATTACACCCTTTACAATCCTTTATAAAACGAATAAATTAACTATATGAAGAAAATTTCCCTTACAGGCATAAAACCGACAGGCGATCTGCACATCGGCAATTATTTCGGCGCGATAAAACCCGCGCTTGAACTTGCCAATGAATATGACGCACGCTATTTTATTGCGGATTATCACGCGCTAAATACAATGAAAGACCCTAAGGAGTTAAACTCCACTATCAGACAGGTTGCCGCAGGCTGGCTCGCATCCGGTTTGGATCCTGAAAAAGTAATTTTTTACAGGCAAAGTTCAATCCCCGAAGTTTTTGAGCTTACAACCATGCTTATGGCTTTTACTGCAAAAGGTTTGATGAACCGCGCTCATGCATACAAAGCGGCAATCGGAGAAAATCAATCTAAAGGCGATGATACCGATGCCGGAATCAACATGGGGTTATTTACATATCCTGTATTGATGGCGGCAGACATCATTATTTTTGATTCTGATGTAGTTCCTGTCGGAAAAGATCAGGAGCAGCACATAGAAATGGCGCAGGATATAGCGCAGTCGATAAATGCAAATTACAAACAGCAAGTTTTAAAAATACCTCAGGCGGCAGTTCAGGAAAATGTTGCGGTAGTGCCGGGTTTAGACGGAAGAAAAATGAGCAAGAGTTACGGGAATGTTATCCCTCTTTTTGCAACGGAAAAAATCTTGCGCAAAACTGTTATGCGCATAGTGACAAATTCTCAGTCTGTAGAAGAGCCGAAAAATCCCGATGAAAGCCAGATTTTTCAGCTCTATAAATTATTTACAAACAAAGAAGAACAAGACGCTCTTGCATCCCGTTTCAGAAACGGAGGCATGGGCTGGGGAGAAGCAAAAGAAGAGCTGTTCCGTGTAATAAACCGATGCCTGTCTCCGATGAGAGAGCGTTACGAAGCAATCATGGCAGACATCCCCGCTCTTGATAAAATTTTAGAACAGGGAGCGCAAAAAGCCCGTCCCATTGCCGCTGCCACAGTAAAGCGTTTCAGAAAAGCGGCAGGAGTAGATTGATGAAAATATCTTTTATCGGCAGCGGCAATATGGGCTTTGCCCTGATGAAAGCCGCATCAAAAATAATTAAGGCAGAAAATATTTTTATTACGGACGCGGACATCGAAAAAGCGCGTAACGCTGCATCTATTATAGGAGCGAATGTTTTAAAAACAAACACAGAAGCCGCAGAAAACGGTGATTTTATATTCCTCGCAGTAAAGCCGCAAGTGTTACAGCAAGTGTTAGGTGAAATCTCCCCTATTATAAAGAAAAGACAAAACGCGGTTTTGGTTTCAATGGCGGCAGGCTGGTCAATCTCAAAAATTCAATCGTCAATTTTAAATACTATCGAAATAAAAATAGGCAAAAACATTCCTGTTGTGCGCATTATGCCGAACACACCCGCTCTTGTCGAGCAAGGAATGATCGCCATGTCAGTATCAAAGGAAGTGCCTGAGCAAAAAACAGAAGAACTAAAAAATATTCTTTCAGGTGCCGGCATCATCGATATAATTGACGAGCATTACATGGATTCGATTACCGCTCTTTCAGGATCAGGACCTGCCTTTGTATATTTATTTATTGAAGCGCTCGCAGACGGAGCTGTACGCACAGGCTTACCAAGAGACAAAGCATATTTATATGCTGCTCAAACAATTAAAGGGGCATCAGCTATGCTGCAGGAAACAGGCAAGCACCCGGGTGAATTAAAAGATATGGTAACATCCCCCGGAGGAACAACAATCGCAGGATTAGCCGCTCTTGAAGACGGTGCTTTTCGCAGCACGGTAATGAAAGCGGTGGAAGCCGCATGGAATAGAGCCGGGCAGTTATCATGATAAATTTATTATTTACCGCGAACCATTAAATATGATTCGCGGTAAACTTTTTAATTAAATATTTGAACTGTTTTCAGAATTAATAATTTTCTTTACTTCTTCCAGAGAGAGACCTTTTTCAAGAAGCGCAATTACTTCTTTCTTACCTTCCGCTCTACCTTCAATTCTGCCTTTTTCTTCTGATGTGAGTAAATCGGAGATTCTGTCAGTCTCTGCCATTCTGCGGCTTCTGTACCTTGCGCGTTCGTGTTCGTCTTTGCTTATTTCCCGTAATAATTCTTTCGCCATACCTATCTCCTCCTTAACTTTAATTATATCATTGATTAGATTTTTGTGCATTGGATCAGGCGCAAATTTTATAAATAAAGACCACATTTCAAATGATGAAAGGTTTTCAATCGGTTTATTCAATATATTATTAAGTTTGCTCAATTCGATGATAACCATGTTGAGCTGGTCTGTCAGCAGTGTGCCGTCTGCTGTTCGTAATGAGAACCTGTTTATAAAATTATAATAGAGAAGGAAAAACTGTATAAGTACAGAAAGTCGCCTGATATGTTTTTACCAATTCAAAATATTTTACCCCTCTTGATTTCTGAGAAGAATGTAAGTCTGTCAAATAATAAGTGTACTTGTTTATAAAGTTAGATAATTCATTGTTTAACTCCATTGTTCTATTTGTAAGTCAACCATTCTTTTCTCCTCTAGGGAAGTTCTCACTGACTGTGATTATTTGTAACACTGTCTGATAGATTTAACTCTCATAATAAAGTTATATTTATTTATAGGTTGCAGATGCAGTGTGCTTGACCTAAAATGAAAAAATTTGAAATTTTTTATCATAAAAGCGCAAGGTTTGACAATAAAGTTTTCAATGTGAGTATTAATTTTTAAATTAATAATTGCTTAGTGACGTTTTTAATTATTTATTTGCAGGTTAGATGACACTTTTGTTCGCTTTTTATACAACTGGTGTGGTTAATATAAAATTTAATTTTTTAATTATAATTTGGTTGTTATATTAAATTCGTAAATAACTAGTTATGTGCCATTGTGCTAGGTTTTATTGACAATATTTGAAATATATGATATAAATATTTCGGAGGAAAAATATGGTAGAACCTAAAGAAATTGAACTATCAAAAGAAATTATTGATAAACTAAAATTAGAGAATATTATATATGCAGAATATGCGGAACCTGGCGCTATGGGAAACTCAGGAGGGGTTATAATTTATGCTATAACAGATAATAATTTTAATTGTTATTTAACGAATATACGTCAAAATGAAAATCTTTATGCTTTAATAATTGATATTTTGGAAGGAAATATTATTGATGAAGGTGACGAAATACATGGAAAAGGAATATTTAGATTGTTTTACTGTAATTACGGAAATTATGTTTTTATAAATAAAGATATTTCACTCAAAATTGGATTAGACCATTTTATATTTACTAGTAATAACTTAAAATATATTATTGATAGTTCTGTAGAAGGGGTATTTAATA
>WQSW01000009.1 GCA_009787695.1 Treponema sp. | reverse complement strand
CTGTGTATAATGTTACTTCTGTTAATTTACCGTCGTACGGAAGACCTGTGCTGTTTACTTCCAGAGAAAATACCAAATCTAAACCCGAAGGGCGGTTATACGCAAACGCTGTTGTATAAGGTCCTCTTCTGGTAGATCCGTTGTTTTCCATTATGTAATACTGCAGAACAGGCGTATTAGCGGGTTTTATTTCCTTTCCGCCCGATGTCGAAAGAGTTAAAGTGATAATCTCGCCTGTTTTGAAATAATAATCATTCGGCGCATATGCGCTTTTACCGCTTAGTGTAACCGTTTTTATTACGGGGCGTATTCCATCTAATAAAATAATCTTTCCGTTAGTCGGATTTTGAAGTGATTTTTCGTTTGTAGTCCAATTAGGCATTGTCGTTGTGTTAGTTGTATAACCCGGAATAAAAGCAGGTTGATTTCGACTATGGTCAATTACCTGCGCGCCGTTTGACAATCTGATGGGGCGTTCGGTGAAAGTTGATGCATTACCTCCCATACTCGTGCTGTCATACATTGTTTCAAGTCTGCCTTGCGCGCCTTCGGGAACTATAAATTTAAACTCAAGCGCCATTGCGAAACTGCCCTGTATGGGTTCGCATTGAATCGATCTGTAAACATAATTGCCGCTTCCGGCGCTTCCGGTATCGCCTGAAGGAACAGGATAACCGTTTGCCAGCTGGTAGCGTACGTTCAATTCAGGGCGCTCACCGTTTGTTCCTGTCTGTATCCTTACCTGTCCCGAAAAGTTAGCCATAAGTGTAATTTCGTTATTTTTCTTTGAATCGTATATGCCGTACGTGCCGCTCTGATGCGTAGTTGTTATATTGTCAAGACGCGCCGCATTCGTAATTGCAATAGTACGCTGAACCCGCGCTATATTTCCTAATGTATCTTCAGCTTCAAAAAGGAAAATCCTCTGCATTTCATCGGGGTAATATTCGCAGAAACTTAAAGCCCGGTCTGTTGTATTGTATCCGCTGCCGACTTCAAATATAACCGGATCTAAAGTAATATCTTTCATTGTAATTTCTTTAACGGCAAGATCACCGCTTCTTTCCGCAGTAACCCAATATTTAATTGTTGTTTCTCTTGTGTACATCTGGAATGGTATGGTCGGTGCATTTGGGGTACCGTTCGTAGCGGCGGTTTTTAACGCCGAATATGTTGCCGGAAGTTTATTATAATTACTTAAAGCCGCATGATAATCAGCGTCAACAATTCCATTGTACGGCGGGTTGTTCAGGTTTGGTATACCGGACATTACTTCCAGTATCTTTCCTGAAATGTCATAAACGACCAATTCAGGCGGTTTATGGTTTCCTAAAAGACGCAGTTCGCGGAATACAACATTCCCCATATTGTCTTCGGCGTAAATTATAAACAGCTTGGTTGTATTTTCGCGGCAGGGATCATCATCCTTGCAGTTAGGCAAACATTTAAGTTTGTTATGGAAATTCTTGTACTCAGACTTTAAATTGTCATTTCCGCCCAATATATCAAATCTTTTTCTGAATGTCTGTTTTATGTACGGGGTGCCTGTAATATCCTGATATGCTCCGATTACTAAATGATTGGTATTACTGCCGCCTGAGCCTTCTGAAAAATTCCACCACTGGATAGCCTGTCCAACTTCTCCAAGTTCGCTGAAATCTACGGTATCTTTTTGTATCAAAGTTTGTATTTTTTCGATATAGCTATCAGGACCGTTCGGCACTCCGTCGGGTATCCATGCCATGCGGAACTTTATAACTTTGTTTATTTTGTTCTTTGTTTTATCTTCGCGCAGGGTGTATCCGTTAATGTCAAAGTATCTGTTGTCTGTTAAGACCGGAAAGGTATTTTCTTCGGGACTGTCTCCGGTTTGCGCGTTTGCATTAGATTCATTTACCGAACTTCCCGCGTGTTTATTCGGATCATAAGTATAGCCGTCACCGCTTGTAGTTTTAACAGTGTCTATTACTATCAAAGGAGCGTTTTGATCTTTAACTTCTACTCTGTATGCATAACCCTTGATTATGCTGTTTTGTGTTTTTTGATCTCCTGGTATGTTAGGCGAAAGTTTTTTATCTTGCACCAGTGTGAATAACACATAATGTCCGTAATCCATATCCTGATTGCCTGTTTGAACATAATAAAGTTTTTCATCTCTTTCTTTTCCGCCGATAAGTTCTGTAACTGCCTCTTGTACGGATGCAATAGGAGGACGCTTACTGTATTTCCAGTTATTTACAGGAAGACCGTCTCGTAACCTGCTTCTGATAAAATCCAATTTATGATCATCATCACCTTGGGGAATAAAAACACCCGGAGCTATCGCATGACTTCCGGCATTCGAGATATCACCCCATTGTTCAATTGTAAATAAATCTGCATATGCCCATTCAAGCGAATCATCATCGAAAAACTCTACAGGAAGCGGAGTTCCTCTGGATACTTCAATAATTTCATCAGGATTTTCAGGTCTTAATGTACGATCCAGAACACCTTTAGGATTATCCGCATAAGCCCACATACACAAAAATCCTTCTTCTTCCCGTAAGGGCCTGTTTTCTGCCAAATCATATGCTTCAATTTCTATACTGTAATAATAACGCTTTCCGTTTATGTAATAATCATCCCAATAATCTTGCCCCCATAAATCCCGTCCGTTATTTATTATTTCTTCTTCGGAAACCAGCCATTTAGGCGAATACGGATTACCATCTAATAATACTGTATATATTATATCATTCGGATAATTTGAGTCGTAAAAATTTAATTTAATATCACTTCTTATTCTTGTTTGCATTTCGGTAAGTTTTGCTTCTATGTGGAAATAACCATTTTGATATTTATTTACATGTTCACTTATTTCACCTTTAGGATCATATTCTTCTAATAATTCAAAATCAAAGATTGGATAAAGATACTCTCTTTTTAAAATTGTTCGTTGTATCCAAATAAGTTCAATTATGGGAGGATGTAAATCTATTATTATTGTAATTGATTTAATTGATGTTTCGCCTGAGTTTTGCACCTTATCGTACGCTACAATTTCTACCGGAAGATTTTTACCGTCATACGATTCGTCAAAAGCAAGGTCAATTTCCCAGCGATCTCCGCATTTAAAACATACATCAGTGTATTTGCAATCACACTTTTCTTTTTGATGATTTAATATAACTTCCGCTTCAAATAATTCATCACCTGAAACAGCGTTACGCAGAATAACCCGATCTACTGCAATATTGTCTTTTACATAACCTGATAATTTTGCATTTTCACCTACATACATAGGATTTTTGGTTCCGTGATCGAGCCTTAGTACAGGCGGCTCAAAATCTATTGGATCGCCCATACCTAAAGTAAATTGATTTTCTAAAAATTCACACGCAGTGAAAATACTTACCAACACGGTAATGATAAGGAAAAATGATGTTTTTATTTTCATTTTCTACTCCTTTGTTTTTTTTTATCGCACAAAGCTGTAAAAAACGTGCTTTTTTTATAAAAAATCAGATAAGCCGCGTTAACGGCTTATCTAATTCATTTTCTTATTTTTTCTGACTGATATAAAAGTATTCTACCAATTTTCTAGAAAATATACAACCTAGCGCCTAAGACAACTTTGGGTATTATAACTTCAACATCGTCATTAGCAACATCTGTCGGAACAAACCATAACTGCCCTTCTGTAAATAAACTGAAGGTTCTGAAACTTTTCCTCTTTGGCAATGTTACGCGCGGGAATTCAATTTGCAGTAATAATGCGCTCATCCATGTTGGCTGGCCGCTTTGTGTGTATCTCCGTTTTTTATCACCTTCTAAATTATTATCATTATTATATTGGTCGTTATATTCGTTTAGAAAGTTAAAATACGAGAATGTTGCCCCTATTGCAAAGGTTGCAGACAGCCATTCCCAATCCGGTCCCCAAATAGCGCCGAACGGAAGCGAATAAATACTTGCAAGAAGTTTTAACCCTAATACCTGTCCGCCGTAACGAACCGGTAATTTTGGATCGCCGCCAAGTGATTCATAGTCCTTCTGTGTCATCCAGCCGTATTGGAATTGTATCTTTACATTGTCATCAAAGAAACTCAATCCCATAGCAATGTCCATGTATGTTGAACCTCCGCCGAAAGGCATGGTAGGTACATATTCTTTGAAGTCGTTCTCAACTGCAAGTTGTCTTAAGAACGGAGGTATAACCGCTTCAAAGTACAGACCCTGCAGGAAGCCGGGTACTGCATACATCGCCTTGTCTCCGACACGCAAATTATAGGTTAAAGAACTTAATTCGATATCATCTGTTGCGCTTGCAGAGAATGCAATTTCCTGATTATACCTTTCGCCCGCTTCAGGAGAAATTAACCTTATTTCCGGGAAGGTTTTATCAACTTGCACCAACATTCGCGTAACAGCTGTTTCACCGTTTTTCATGGTAGACCTGATAAGGATAAAGTGCATTCCTTCGATCATGTCGCCGGTTTCAAGACGGTAACGGTAATCCTGATTACGCCCTTTTCCTTTTTCTGTCTTTATAAATGTTCTTCCGTTATCAAAACTTATTTCCGTAAAACTTGGTTGTTTTGCCTGTATACTTGCTTTTACAGCTTTGTTTGTGCTTCTGTCTGCAAGAAGTTCCTTGTCTTCATCGCTTAATGAATAGCCTGTGCGTCCGTAAACATAGGGCCTGTCATAAGCGAAATTACCGAAATTAAAACTGTCTATTGTAACCCACGGACCGCCTTGTTCATAAATAAGTTTATAATTTTCGCGCGACAATACTACTGTTTGCCCTCCGAAGTCACTGTGAATTCTAATATCGTTATTGCCTCCGATAAAATCTTCGCTTTCCAATGAGAAACGGAAGTATCCTGTGTCATCTACTTTTTCTGTTTTTGAATCTGTTCCGTTAATTCTTAAGGTTACAGTTTCTGCCTTGTCAGCCCCGCCTGCATGCCCGTAAAGATAGAAACTGCCGGATACCGTTTCGTTATTAAGCGGATAAAGAATTTCTATCGTATTTGTTTTTTTGCCGCGAGCCAGCTCAACATTTCTTGATATGCGTGTTTCATTTCCTGCAAGGTCAACTGCAATAACTGCAATGTTGTAATAACTGTCAGGCTGTGCAGGACGTCCTTGCATAGCGGATAAATTAAAATCGCGTCTTATTATCGTTGCAGGAGAAATACTTGTTTTTTCAAGTTCATAAGACCTTAAATCCAACGGCAGTGTTCTGCCCTGAAGATCGCTTAATTCAATTCTTACTTCGCTTAAGTTCGGATCGAGCGTTCTGCCCATTACAGAAATTGTTCCGACTGTGATAGTCCCGTCACCAGGAGAGTCAAGAATAATTTCAGGAGGTGTATTATCTACGTTGATCATATCCGCATATGTAGCCGGAATATCATAATTGTCAAAAACTCTTACAAAGATAACATGCGCTCCGTCTTTCAATATTCTTGTGTTAAAACGGTAATTCCAGTTTACAACTTCCGCAGGAGTGCCGAAATTTTCAGGTCTTTCAGGAGTTCCTGCAACTACATTGTTAAATGTATTTCCGTTATCCAAAGAAACTTGAACCATCTTAATACCGTTGCGGTCAAATGTGCTTCCGCGAATAACAACAGAATCTCTTATTACAGTTTCCACTTGCGGATAAATCATTGTTGCAGGCGCATAATTATCTGAAATTCTTTGTGTTGGATTTATTGCCAACGGCTCTGAAAGCGATACTCTGAAATTTGTCGTTACAGCTTCGCTTCTTACACCGTAAATATCTTCTGCAATTACTGTTACAGAATGTTCGTTATCTGTAAGCGAAGAAATCGGAATTGGTATAGAGAAACCGTTTTTGGCTTCAAGTCTTTGGAATTGACCGTTATCGATTCTCCATTGGATGTGGGAAATTTCATCGTCATCGAACATAATACCGGAGACGATAAAATCATTTGTGATTACTTCATTTTCAAGCGGCAAGATGATATGCGCTATCGGTATATCCATTTCCTGATCAATTACAAATTCGTATGAAGTTATTTCGCTTGTGTTTCCCGCTCTGTCTGTAAAAACAAAACGCATATTTGCATCAAGCGGCATATCAGTTGAGTCCATCAAAACTTCAAAGAATCTCGGCTGAAAATTGCTTTCCCAATTATTGATGTTAAATACTTCTTTTGTAATTGCAGCCGCTCCCGCGCGCGCAGGTCTATTATAAGTTATTGTATTGATTGAACTGGAATCCTTTACAGAGAACGCCATGCGTATAGTACCGTTCACACCCGCTTCCACAATCGGCATAATTACTTCCGCTTCCGGCGCCTGTGAATCTTTTAATACAGTAAATTTTGCGACAGAGTATTTTCCGCTGTCGTTAGTTGCTTTTATCAATATGCAAATTGATCCGTCTTCTATTTCGTTAAGCTCGATAGTTCTGTTATATTCCGCTGTTATTGCACCGAAGCTAACCCATGTACTGCCCATATCAAGAGAGTAATCGACAGCGGTAATCCTGTTTCTGCTTGTTGTATTGAAACGTACAGGGACATTTGTTCTTACCCAGCTGTTTTCTGCAATGTTTTGCAAAGCAATAGAAGGGCCTTCAAAATCGGCAACCATTCGGAACGGCTGTGTTGTCTGAACGCCTTCATCAGTTTGAATTCTAAGTGTTACCTGCCCTAAATCCCCTTCTTGAGAAGCGCGCAGCAGAATGCGCCCGTTATTGTCAAGCTGGACACTTACAGCGTTTGAGCTTGCAGTTACCCCCCTTACATGAACTGTACTTATACCCATTAAAACTTCGTCGGCAGAACCTAAGATGATTCTTCCGTCTTCAAGTGTGTTAGGTCTTACCCATGAAAAGGCAAACGGAACAGGCGGGAAAACAAGCCTGTCTACTACCTGAACTACATTGCCTTCTTCGTCTCTGATATAATCCTGCACTGTCGAAGGAACTTGGAAACTTACAAAAACAAACTCTTCATAAACAATTTCACGCCCGCTTTTTTCCGTTACAGTTAAACGAATAGTTGTTAAACCTTCCGGAGTGTTTTCCGGAAATGCTACAGACGATGTAAAAAGCTCTTTAGATGCCGCTAACCTGAGCGGAATGGCAGTCCCGCTCCCGATTGTAACAGAAGCGGATGCAGGGGCTGCGTTTGCTTTAACAGCCAAATTCATTGTCATTTTTGCTTCCGGTTTAATTGTCATTCCTGTATAAAAATTTTCTGTAACAGGTGTTCTGCCTGAACTTTTTGTAAATGAAACAATAGAGGGGCTTGGGGGGGCAACAGGCACTACAATACCTCTTACAGCAACCTTATTACCTACTACGCCTGTTATATCTTTTGCCCAGAACTCAAGGTTATGAGTGCCTTCAGGCGGTTTAGCAATTAAAAATTGGAAATTACCGTTAGACGGAACTTCTATTGGAGCCCCTCCGTTTAATGAATAAAAGATTGATTCGATGCCGTCATCGTCGCTTGCAGTCCCTTTGACAACTAAGCCAAGTTCGTTATTAAGAATACCGGCTACAGGCTCTGTAATTGTTACGACCGGTAAATCACGGGCTTGATCAACCCTGTACCTTTGCCGTCTGGTTGTTACGTTGCCTGAAACATCTTCTGCACGTATTTCAACATCAATATTTGTAAGTTTTTGATTTCTGATATCAACTTCTGCAGACCACCAATGATTACCGGGAAGTAATTCAAATTCGCCGCTTGCAGTTCCCGCTTTCCATGTTACTTTTTTTAGACCGACAGGATGTTTAGCGTAACCTGCAATAGAGAATATCCCGTTTACAACCGTTGTAGGTTCAGGATATACAATTTTTACATCAGGTCCCGTGTTATTTATGAATAATAAATGAGCGGCATTTCCTATACTTCCGTTTCCGTCAACGCCTTGAAACCAAATAACGGCAGGTCCGTCTTCAAAAATTCTGGGGGTATTAATTGTTATATCCCAATTATTGATACCTGTTCTTCTGTCCACGCTGGTTTTAACAGGAATATAAGTTTCACCTTCGTTAAGCGAATAACTAAAAGCGTTTATTCCGTTTCCGTCAGCAATAGTACCGCGTAACCTTACATTTCCTGCAACTAATGCGCCGATTTCATGGCTTGTTATTGTAATTTCTGGTTTTTTCCTGTCTAACCGCCAGAAAACTACAGATTTTTTATGTTGTTTAGCTTTAAATTCGCTGGAAATACCGGAAAGACCGTTAATATCAACTGCCCAAGCGGTAATTGTATAATTGCCGTCGGTCCATATATCGCCGTCTGTGGTATCAAGAAAATATGACCAAAAGTCAGTCCCTACGGCTGTAACACGAAGGATTTCCTCGCCTCTGCCGTCAATTCCGCGATTTACGGTCAACTCGACGCTTCCGACACCGTCATCATCAAAGGCAAGACCTACTATGTTCATATTGCCTTGTACGCGCATATACGGGAGGGGGTTTACTATTGTAACGCGCGGCAGATCGGATTCTCTGTCTAAAAAGATGTTTTCAGGACCGGAAATAGTGACATTTCCCGCTCTATCCGTTGCTTCAAGAAAATAATTATACTTTCCATCCTTTCTTTCGGAAGCATCGATTTTGTCAGAAAAACCGGAAGGATCTTCTGCTGTTAGAGAAAGATTGTCTTTCCCGCCGCCTGCCCAAAGGACACCTGTGATAGCCGTAAGAACTACAACTAAAAATAGTAATTTTTTAGTCATTCCTAACCCCCGTAAATTTCTATTTTATATACAGTATTAATACAAATATAACACTAAATTAAGGAAAAAATAACAGCTCTTACTTATTAATAAAAATTATAGTGAAATTAAATTTTTAAGTAAATAGATTAGAGAAAAAAAATAAATTTTTTTTTTGTCTTGTAAATGAAATTAATTCTTGTTATACTAGAGCAATGAATAAAAGGCTCATTCAAAAATCAGAACTTCTAAAATCCGCTCTTTGGGGCGGTTTTTTTTTGATAATTTCTAAAACAGGGAGAAAATCATGTCATTAGCGCAAATTAAGGGGCGATCCCTTGTTGAACCGGAAGATTTCTCACTGGATGAGATGGAAAATCTGTTCAATTTGGCTGAAAAAATCGAAAAAGACGAAAAATATCTAAGGGAGAGCTGCAGGGGAAAACTCCTTGCAACCTTGTTTTTTGAGCCCAGCACACGCACCCGCCTTAGTTTTGAAGCGGCTATGCTGCGTCTTGGAGGAAGCTGTCTTGGATTTGCTGAACCCGGCTCCAGCTCGGCTGCAAAAGGGGAAAGCCTTGCAGATACTATCCGCATGGCATCAAGTTATGCTGATACTATCGTAATGCGTAACCCAAAGGAAGGCTCTGCTCTCCTTGCAAGAAATTATTCAAGCGTGCCTATAATCAATGCAGGAGACGGAGGGCATCATCATCCGACCCAAACATTAACAGACCTTTTAACGATAAAACGAAAATTAGGCAAAATAGACACCTTAACAGTTGGTTTTTGCGGCGACCTTAAATTCGGGCGGACAGTCCATTCTCTAGCAAAAGCGCTTTCGCGATATAATAATATCAGAATGATATTTATCTCGCCTTCAGAACTTGTTCTTCCTGATTATATCAAAAGTATTTTAAAAAAACAAAAAATTGATTTTCAGGAAAAAGTAAATTTAGAAGACGCTTTAAAAGAAGACGGGATCGACGTTTTGTATATGACCCGTGTTCAAAAAGAAAGATTTTTTAACGAAGATGATTATATACGCCTTAAAGATACCTATGTTTTAAATACAGACAAAATGTCCTGTGCAAAAGAAAAAATGATAGTGCTTCACCCTCTTCCGCGTGTAAATGAAATTTCTGTAGAGATTGATAACGACCCGCGCGCATCATATTTTGCGCAGGCAAAATACGGAATGTTTGTCAGAATGGCGCTATTAGCATCAATTTTGGGAGTTGTATAAAGTAAAGGGAGAAAAAAATGTTAAACATTGAGGAAATACGAAACGGTTTAGTGATAGACCATATAAAAGCGGGGCAAGGGATACGCATTTTTAACTGGCTTGATTTAGAAAAATTACCTTGCACAGTCGCATTTATCACAAATGCAGCTTCAGGAAGAAGCGGAAAAAAAGATATTATCAAAATAGATAATACAATATCAATAAATTATGATGTTTTAGGGCTTATCGATCCTGATATAACTGTAAATATAATTGAAAATGAGCGCGTAACAAAAAAAATAAAATTATCGCTTCCTAAAAAAGTTGAAAATGTATTATTATGCAAAAATCCGCGCTGCATATGTTCGACAGAAAAATATATCAATCATATTTTTCACATAGAAAACGAAGAGCAGCGCACATACCGCTGCGAATACTGCGATGAAATTATTTCTGCAAAGGATTTTAAATGATTTTTAATATAGATAAATTATACAACGCTGTAAAAACAAAAGGTCATGTTTGTGTCGGATTAGATACTTGCATTGATTATGTTCCCGCCTTAGAAAGAAGTTCTGCTTTAAATGATGCACAAGCAGTCCTTGCGTATAACAGAACTTTAATAGACGCAACTTATGATATCGCCTCTTGTTACAAAGTACAGATTGCCTATTACGAAGAGATGGGGCTTGAAGGGTTAAAAGCTTACAGCGAAACATTAAAATACATTAAAAACAAAAACTGCCTTGCAATAGCAGATATCAAAAGAGGCGACATTGCGGACACAGCGTCCCGTTATGTTAAAGCGCATTTTACAGGAGATTTTGAAGCTGACTTTGTTACGATAAGCCCCTACATGGGTATGGACTCTGTCGAACCTTGGATAAAAGAAGCAAAGACACTTGGAAAAGGCGCGTTTGTCCTTATGAGGACAAGTAATCCGGGAATGAGAGATTTTCAATACTTAACAATAACAGAAAACAATAAACGTGTTTATAATGCAGTTGGAGATAAATTAGCATCTCTTGCTTCTCAATATTGCGGGGAATGCGGGTACGGGCTTTTCGGCGCCGTTGTCGGCTGCACAGAAAGGGAAGAAGCCGCAGAAATACGAAAAAATTATTCTAATTTGTTTTTCCTTATTCCGGGCTACGGCGCACAGGGCGGCGGCGCAAAGGATGCCTGTATTTTACTTAGAGAAGGCAACGGAGGCGTTGTGAACGCATCCCGTTCGATTATTGCGGCATGGAAATCTGTTAACCATGAAAATTCGCAGGTTAACAATGATTTTGCGGCAGAAGCTGCAAGAAACGCAGCCATTAAAATGCGTGATGAGATTAAAAATGAGCTATAACCTATACGGTATAAAATTTCGGGGGTTATTTTGAGTGAAAACATAACTATAAAAAGTATAGAATGTGAACTTATTAAAAATACAACTATCACAAATGAATATTTTATCCTGCAATTTTTCTGGGATTTTCATTCTCCGAGGGCAGGGCAATTTTTTATGATGAAACCTGTAAGAAGCAGTGTTTTTTTACAAAGACCTATCAGTGTTTTTGAATATAATAATCAGCAAAAAATAGTTAAGTTCTTAATTGCAAAAAGAGGAAAAGGCACAAAAGAATTATTTGACCTTATGCCCGGTGACAAAGTTTTTTTAACAGGGCCTTTAGGGAATACATGGGCTGAATTTTTACCTGAAGACGGCAAGGTTGCTCTTGTCGGGGGAAGCATCGGTATTGCTCCTTTAGCAGCCCTTGTTGCGGAAAAGCCCGATGTTTTCTTTCATTTTTTTGCAGGTTTTAAACAAGGTTTTAGGAGCAAAGAAGAAGAGAACGCGGTTATGGGAAATGCGTTAAATTCTAAAAAACTTGTAATCTCTGCAGAAGACGGAAAAAACGCTCTTATCGGGCGGATAGCGGATTTTATTTATGAGCCGCAGGATTACTCATCTCTATTTGCCTGCGGAAATATCCCTATGTTACGTGCAATTAAGAAAAAATGCGAATCAAAAAATGTGCCTTGTTATATTTCTTTAGAAAGCAGATTTGGATGCGGTGTCGGCGCTTGCCTTGGCTGCACAATCCGCACTGTAAACGGAAACCGCTGCTGCTGCAAACACGGTCCGATATTCCCTGCAAATGAGGTATTATTCGATGACTAAAGATGAATCTGAAAAAAACGGGCAATCAAATTTTGCCGATATGTCTGTAAATATTGCAGGCGTTAATTTCAGAAACCCTGTTATTGCCGCCTCCGGAACATTTACAACAACAAGCAATGACGCGCAAAGCAGCAGCTGCGATTATTCAAAATTAATTGATATATCCTTACTGGGAGGAATCTGCACTAAGGGTTTAACGATGTCTCCAAGAACAGGAAACAGAGGGATACGCATTTGGGAAACACCGGGCGGATTATTAAATTCAATTGGTCTTGAAAATAAAGGGATAGTTTCGTTTTTAGAAAACGATCTTCCCTATCTTAGTAACTTAGGTCCTGTTATAATTGCAAATCTTTCAGGCGGCGACTCTGCCGAATATGTAAAAGGCGCTTCACTTTTAAATGAATCATCTGTCCACATGATAGAACTTAACATCTCATGCCCCAATGTAAAAGCCGGCGGCATGATATTCGGTCTAGATCCGGGAACAGCAGCGGCTTTAGTTGCAGCTGTAAGGCGTGTTTGCACACACAAACCGCTAATCGTAAAACTTTCACCTAACTGCCCTTCCCTTTCTTCTGTTGCGCTTGCCTGCATAAGGGCGGGAGCCGACGGTTTTTCTTTAGTAAACACAATTAAAGCGATGGCAATAGACGTAGTAAACCGTAAACCTGTTTTTGATTATATCACGGCAGGGCTTTCAGGACCTGCAATTAAACCGATTGCAATCCGCATGGTTTGGGAATTATATGAAGCGCTCAACGATGCAAAATTACAAACCCCTATCATAGGTTTAGGCGGAATAACCGACACAAACGATGCGCTGGAGTTTTTAATGGCAGGGGCATCCGCAATACAGGTAGGTTCTGCAACATTTGTAAACCCGCATACAATGCTTGATATCATAAAAGGATTGCATGATTATATGATAACAAATAATATGTCAAAAATAAGTTATATATCAATCAGAGATAAATAAAAGGACGGAATTTAATGGAAAAAGTAATTGACCTGTTACGCGAAACCGATGCAATGCTGGAAGGGCATTTTCTGCTGAGTTCTGGCAGACACTCAGACAAATATTTTCAATGCGCGAAACTTTTACAATATCCGCAAAAAGCAAAAGATGCATTTGAAGATACTGTAAAAAAAATAAAAGAAGATATAAAAAACGGAAAATTAAAAATTGATGTTGTAGCAGGCCCTGCGATGGGCGGAATAATCGCTGCATGGGAGGTTGCACGCCAATTGGGCTTGCCGTCAATTTTTACAGAGCGCGATGATACAGGGAAGATGGTTTTGCGGCGCGGATTTGAACTCTTAAAAGGAACGAATGTTTTAATAGTTGAGGATGTCGTCACTACAGGAAAATCTTCTATGGAGTGCGCGGCAGCACTGGAAGAAGCCGGAGCTGTAATCACTGCCCTTGCCTGTGTTGTTGACAGGAGAGCGCGCGGAGCAGCGGATATCCCATGGTCATTCTACCCTGCTGCAAAACTTACAGCAGAAAATTGGGATGCAGCAGAATGCGAACTTTGCAAGAAAGGGATTCCTGCTGTAAAGCTCGGATCCAGAAAAATAATTTAATTTTATACAATATGAAAATATCATTGCCTTATTCGATAATTTTTCAAGATGATAAAATCATCGTTGTAAATAAATCCTCCGGCATTTCCATAGGGGGGGATCGGTGGGATGAATCTAAAGAAAGGCTTGATAGAATTATTACAGAGGATTTAAAAATCAGTAAATTATTTACTGTGCATAGAATTGATAAGGAAACATCGGGGCTTGTTATTTTTGCAAAAAATAAAGAGATGCACAGAAGTTTATCTGTTGCCTTTGAACAGCGTAAAATTCAAAAACGCTACACTGCAATCATTCACGGACGCCCTTCATGGAAAGAAACGGAATGTGATCTTCCGCTTGTTCCTAACGGCAATAAAAAGCATATGACGATCATCGACAAATACAGGGGAAAAGAATCTTTAACTTTATTTACCTGCCTTTTTAGTGCAGGAAATTTCAGCGTGATTGAAGCGCGCCCGCAAACAGGAAGGATACATCAAATAAGAGTGCATATTGCTTCACTTGGACATCCTGTGGTTTGCGATTCTTTGTACGGAAATGCAAATCCCATAAAGTTATCATCATTTAAACGCGGCTACAGAGGCGATCCGCATGAGGAGCGTCCTTTGCTTTCCCGTTTGGGATTACACGCTCTTGAATTGTCTTTGCCCAAAGATAATGACAATTATCAAATTTTAACTGCACCTTTGGCTAAGGATATGGCTAGTTTGATAAATCAATTGGAAAAATTAATTCAAATGTTACGCGCAATATGCGGTTAAGCGAATAATTTTTTAATTGATAATTTTAAAATTTATTTACCGAAATTAATCTGCGGAATAACTGGCACAGATTGAGATGCGGCTTTATTTTCTACTTTAATAGCATCAAAAACTTCCTGACGGAAAACTTTTACTATTTTCGGCGCGTCAATTCCTAATCGTACCTGATCGCCTCTTATTTCAATTATAGAAACAGTTATATCATCGCCGATTACTACTTTTTCATTTACTTTTCTTGACAATATAAGCATAATCAGTTCCCCTTGCCGCTTTTGTATTCAGCCATAATGTCATGTTTTGTACGCCATCTGCTGTCAGTAAGAACCGCCTGCATTGCATTCATGTTATTTTTATTTATTACTATCGGACCTTGAAGGTTAGCCGTCATCGGACCTCCGTCCTGAGGAATGGTTACAATTACAAATGTTAATGCGTTTTCAGGGGACGTTAATCCGATTTGATTTTGCTCATCATCGCTTAAATGAATTATATAATCTTTTCTGAATACAAAGGGATTGATTAAAATAAATGCTATTTCAGGCACTTCAACTGACTGAAGCCAAACAAAGGGTTCTTGTTCTGCATCCATAATTATATAGTCTTTGTAGTCTTCAAAACCAAACAACCCATTAGGAATAGTAAGTTTTTGTTTATCGTCAATTTCAATTAATCCGTATGCCTTAGTATCTACTTTCATTTTTACTCCTTAATTTTATCGCAGAAAATCCAACAATGTTGAAGGTAAAATGCGCGCCGAAGTTTGCAATGCCGCCTGATGTGCAAAACGCGCCATGTTTAAATCCATCGCTGCCTGCTGCATATCAAGCCCTGTTTCTCGATGAAGCATCGCGCTGATATCGGGTATTTGCTTATTTATTCTCTGCCATGCAAACTCAGTTCTTTCCTTCCTGCTTCCGACATCCGCCATACGAAATGTAATATTATTTACAGCTAAATCCATCCCTGCAATACCCTGACTGCCGATAAACTCATGATCGCCCCTCATCATACCGTCTCTTAAACGGATTACCATATCAAAAATAGAGCCGCCTGAAACCATCGCGCTTGAACTCCAGTTAGGTGCATTATTTTCCATGTTACCTCTTATTATACCTAAATCGCGTAACACTGAAGCGCCTCCCGTTTTATCTTCCGCTCTTATAAGATGGGCGTTTGTCCCTTCTAAAGAAAGCCCTCTTGTATTAGGATCGATAAAAGCTTTAACGGGAGCCCCTGATTCATTTATTTTTGCAACGATGGATGGCAAGGTATCGCCGACACCTACATGAATTTCAACACCGTCAATATAAAACGCTCCTGCTTCCTGCACTCTGTAATCAGTACCGTCAAGGGTTGAATAGATTTGCATTTTTTCAGCCCAAAAAGCGGTATCTCCTCCAATGTCTAGTGCAACAAACATATTATCGCCGACTTCAATATTGCGTGTAGCGCCTGATCCCCTGTACTCTACACGTGTGATCATTGTTTCAAGACCGCCGTCTACCGTTCCTTCCACAATTCTGAATGGTTCTGTAAAAACTTTATCTCCTGCAAAAGCCTGTTTAGTATCAGGACCTATTGCATTTGAAATTGAAACAAGTTCTTTTAACAATTCATTAACTTCAACTCCCATAACTTTAAGTTCATCAGGAGAAAAAATACCGTTTCCGCCCGCTACTGCAAGCTCTCTTATCCTTTGAATAATTTCGTTTGTTGAATTCAGATAATCGTAAGTATTATCATAATGCTCCATTGCATATTTTGTATTTTGCTCAAAACGATTAAGACGGCTTAAAAATGAATCGTATCTGGCAGCGTGAGATGCTGCAATCGGATCATCACGCAAACTTTTAAGCCTTGACTGGCTTCCAATTCTGTTTTCAATTTGATTTAAATGATCCTGACGTCTTTCAAGATAAAACTGCATGTCTGTAAATGACATATCACTCGATACTCTTCTCATACTTTTCTCCTTAAAGAATTAGTTATTAAACTCCCATGCGGTTTATCAATGTGTCTAACATTGAATTAACTGTCGTAATAAATCTTGCCGCCGCATTATATCCGTGCTGGAAACGAATCATGTTGGAAAGTTCTTCATCAATATTTACTCCTGATATTGACTGCCTCCAGTCTTTTAAATATTTCATTAACTGATTTTCTGTAGCAAGCGCTCTTGCAGATTGTTCGCCCATTAACCCCATATTTCCTATTGAGTTTGCAAAATAATCATCGAATGTCGCATAACTGCCGACCATAATGTTATTATTTCTTATCGAAGCGATTGCTGCAG
Organism: Treponema sp.; assembly: GCA_009787695.1. Classification (GTDB taxonomy): domain Bacteria; phylum Spirochaetota; class Spirochaetia; order Treponematales; family Breznakiellaceae; genus WQXQ01. Next base: position 49,916 of record WQSW01000009.1, on the reverse strand, counting down.
CTGCATCTCCGTTTCCGGGATTGGCAGGTCTTCCGTTAACGCCGAAACCTGCAGCAACATTTGTTACATCACGGGTTAAAACCGGATTAACTTCTATCCAGCCTGAAGGATGAGCGATAGGGGCGACAGCGTAATTTTGCGCATCGCCTCTAAGACTTGCTACAGCGTCTGCCTGAGTCCATGTAAATGCGCCTTCCGCTCCTGATGCATTTAATATACCTGCATAACCGACAAGGAAATGACCTGAGTCTTCGATATGACGTATAACAAAATCCGGGTTTACCCTCTGCCCGTCAACCAATTCTGCCGGTGTTCCCTTTAATGACAAACGCCCTTCCCTGTTAATGCGCGCAACTACCTCCGCGCCTGAATTGTTAATGCGCGTAACAATATCATTTACCGTATCTGTAGAAAAATAGGGAACTTGCACCTGCCTGTCAGAAGCAGAGAGCGTAATCATTCCTTCAAAACCGCTTTGATCTTGAGGATGAAGTTCATTCTGCCCGTTGATTCTGTAAATATAAGTTGAATCAAACACCCCGTCTCCTGAACGGTCATAATTTCCGTTTACGTTTAAAACAAAGGGATATTCAGAAAAGAAATTAACTCCTGTATTTCCGTTTGCTCCGTATCCTGAGCGGTGAATTTCATTTACAAGGTCTGTAAAGTTCATTGTCATATTGTCAAGATTTTTAATTTCCTGCTCGATTGTCACATCACGCAATTCCATAAGAGCGCCGAGACTTCCCCTTTTAAAAACCATTTCATTGCCTGTATCGCGCCAATGAATAAATGCAAAACTTTCAGCGTCAACATCTTTTCTTAAATCAAACTGTCTGTCAAATCTTCCCTGAACAAGGACATGACCTGAAGTGTGTACCATAAATTCATCAGGGTCAGATTGTGAAACTGTTATATCAATTATTGAGGCAAGTTCATCAAGAAGCAAATCCCGTCTGTCTTTAAGATCGTTTGGATTGTCACCTAACGCTCTTATACGCTGAATGTCATTGTTAAGAGCCGCTACTTGCCGTGTTATTTCGTTTACTCTTGATACTGTCATTTCAATATCATCATTAACCTGAGTTTGCAATCTTGAAAGCCCGTGATAATGATTGTGAATACCGTCGATTAATGTTTTTCCTCTTTGAACTACTGCGGTACGGAATTCGTTATTCGATGCATTCTGTGAAAGTTCCTGCCATCCGTCCCAGAAACTATCCATTTTGCTTCTGATAGAATTTAAACCTGTTCCAAGGTAGAGCTGGTCCATTTCATGCAGATATTGATCCCTTACAGCCCAGTAACCTTTCCCAGACGCCTGAGCGATAATGCGCCTGTCTAAAAGCTCATTGCGTATTCGTTCAACCCTTTCAATACTGACACCCTGCCCTATTTGTCCGGGAGTTTGAGCGCGGTTCAGCCCCGGTAAAAAAATCGGATCAAATGCAGACATTTCAACTCTTTGCCTTGAAAATCCGGGAGTTTCAATATTGTTTAAGTTATGACCTACTGTTGCAAGCGCTCTTTGATGAGCCTGAACACCCCTTCTTCCGATTTCTAATCCCATAAATGTTGAAGTCATTTTATACCTCTAATTAAAAGCTTTGGTTTAAAACCATGCTGCTCATTTCGTTTGAAAAATGGTTTCCGTCTTTTGTATACATTTTCCCGAACCTGTCAGGAAATGCCAATGCGAAAAAATCTTTAAGTGTTGATTTAATCTCGTTTAAATATGCAAAAAGCGCGTCATTTGTTATGCGCAATTTTATTGCTTCGAGTTTGAGACTTCTGTAAATAGAGGTTAGATCGTTTCTTTCGCTTTCCGGCAATACGGCAACCAGAGCATAGAAACGCCCTTTGTCATCAAGGCTTTCAGAAAAACTTTTTTCATGCAAAAGCGCCTTAAAAACAATAAAAAGCTGTTCCCGTTCATTTTCAAGAACAATCATTTTATTCTCGATTGAGTTCATTGCGCTCAAATTATCCTCAAAAACCGTCCATTGCTTCTGTTCAACCGCAACACGGATTTTCTCCTGTATGATCATTGCATTCTGGATAAGTTCACATTCCTGGAGAAGGATAGTTCTGCATTTTTCATAAATCATGATTTTACCTCTCTATATATATCGGTGTTTTTTTGAGGGGATTTTAGGGGGAAAATAAAGAATTTTAATGATTAGCAATATTTACAATTTTGTATTGATTTAATAGGTTACATAAAGTATAATTATACTAGTATATTAGTGGTTTTTGGGAGTAGATTTATTCTTAGTAAGCATAAGCACATTCCCCCCGTTTACCCTTGAATATTCCATTCTGTCCATAATATTTTTTACCATAAAAATACCCAACCCCCCTATTTCACGCTCTTTAATTGATTTTTCCAAATCAGGATCGGGTTGTTCCAAAGGATTGTAGGGTCTGCCCTTGTCTTCAAATTGTATTATAGTTTTACTGTTAGTTGAAATTTTTATAGTTACTTCTCTGTTTTGATTATTTGGTATTTCATATTCACGGGGGGGGTCTTGCGTTTGGCTTACAAATGCGTAATTTACAATATTCATAAATATTTCTTCAACAGCGATGCAAATTTCGTTTTTTTCTTCTGCAGGGTAATTGTTTTTTGATAATTCATCGTCTATAAAGTTTATTACTTTTTCCAAATTTGAAGATACAGCTGTTGTTATTAGTTTTTTAATATATATATCTGTATCAGTTGTTTTTTCTCCTTGATTTTTTTTATCTGTAATTGCAAAAGCCAACATCGTTATATCATCAGCCTGCTCTGCTTCTTGGGCAAAATTGTCAACATCTGTCTTTATTGCGGCTATCAATTCTTGAACCGATATATTTGTTTTTTTATTAACCGTATTTAAAAGACGCGCCTCGCCGAATAGTTCAAGGGATTTATTCATTGCCTCTGTCACACCGTCTGTGTATAAAAAAATCATATCCCCCTCATCAAGATTAATTTCTTCTTCATTGTATTCTGTTTGTTCCATAAAACCCAATACAACACAGGGCTGTGTTTTTAAATATTCAAAAGGTTTATCTTTCTTTTTTAGAAGCGGCGGATTGTGCCCTGCATTAACGAATTTTAATCTTCCTGCCGGCAAATTGTAAAAACCTATAAAAGATGTTACAAACATTCCCGCATCGTTTCCTTCGCAAAGTTTTTTATTTACCGAATCAAAAACAGCAGCAGGGTTTCTGCAGGAACTGCAATTTTTAATAAGTGTTTTTGCAATTACCATGAAAAGTGCGGCTGGCACTCCTTTTCCGGATACATCGGCGATCAGAATTACAAGATTGTCATTGTCTATAAAGAAAAAATCATAAAAATCGCCGCAGACTTCTTTTGCCGGAATCATCGATGCATAAAGTTCAAATTCCTTTCTGTCAGGAAAGGGCGGGAAAACACAGGGGAGCATGCTTGCCTGTATACTTGCCGCGACATTTAATTCCGCACTTATCCTCTCTTTTTCCGCATGTTCATTTGTTTTTTCTTCGATAGCGGTTTTTAAATCGCTTGTCATTTTGTTAAACACTTGAGCCAATAAACCTATCTCGTCTTTTGATGATACTTTTATCTGTGCATCAAGATTTCCAAGCGCGATATGCGATACATCCTGCGTCAGTTGTTTTATAGGCGCATTTATCAATCTTGAAATTAAAAAATAAGCTGTTAAAATCATTACAACAGAAACAATTACAACCATGATCGAAAAACGTTCGTTCTGTTTTTCTGCGTCAGCAAAAATTTCTTTTTCCGGGATTTGTATTGATAATAACCATCCGTTATCCATATATTTTCCGAAACGCATATAATCAATCCCGTTAAAATTAAAAGCGTCAGCTGTTATATCCCAAGGCAGGTATGACATGGGTAAACCTATTGTTTCGCTTGTACGTGTACTGGAAATTATATAATCTTTTTCGGGGACGCATAATAAAACAAAACTGTTTGCAGTCGGTTTTAACGTAACAAGTTCTTTAATTACATCTTCTATTTCCCAATCTGCAGTTGTTATCGCAATCAGTTTTCCTTCCGGATTAAAAATTCCTGAGCCTGCAGTTGTCATTAAAGCCCCTAAATCATCCAGATAAGGGCGCGTCCAAACCACATTATAAAGCGAATCAATATTTTCAATTATTTCCTTATACCAGCCTTTTGTATGATAATCATACTCTTCCATTAAAAATCTGTCGTCTGTTTTTACTATACCCGTTGATTTGTCCCGAAAGGCAAAAAAACCTGCGCGCAGTATATCATTTTTATATGCATAAGGTTCAAACCAAAACCCTCCGCCTGAAAGAATAGGAATGGTTTTTACAGATTCAATTATTAAATCTTCAGATAACGCTATTGATTGGGATTTGTAAGCCAGCATTCCGCTTATAGCATAGAAAAGAGTGCCCTGCTCAATTTCTGCAATTATTTTATTTACTTTTTCTGTTTCAAATGCAACTGTTTTTTCGATTCCTTCAAGACGAAGCGATTTATAATTTACAGTTGTCCTTATTGAATATATAAAAAACGCTATCCCTATAAGGGCTATAAAAATAAGACCGATTAAAATTATTTTTGTTCTTATTGAAAACATGAACCCCTGCGTCTGCCAATCCGAAGGATTACAGTTAAATCAATTTGAATTTATAAATTCTGTTTGAGCAAACTCTGTTTGTGCTGACCCTGTCTGTGCTACAAGCATTTCTTTTAAAGCAACCATACCCAAAACATTTCTGACTATTTCTGAAGGGCGTTCAACATTAAAAGTGCCGCCGATCTCGCTTGCCTGTTTAAATATTTTTAGTATTACCCTTATTCCGATTGAGCTAAGATATTCAACCTGTGACATATCAAGAATGATTGATTTCTGCCCGTTGTTAAGCGCATTTTCCAGATTTTCAAGCAGATCATCTGCCGTATTGGAATCTACGCGCCCTTTTGCGAAAAAACGGCACGTTCCATCGGCAATATTCTCAGTAATTTTCAGGTCTTCTTTTATCATAAAAATATTTTATGTTAAATTTATCAGGAAATCAAGAAGAAAATATATAATTTTTTATGTTTAATTATTAAAACTATAATTAATATATAACAATAATACCTTAATTCAATTTTTTTGATGATGACATCCGTTTTTTTTTATGCTAACATCATGCTGCATGGAAATAATATCAAACTTTATAGTATTTGAAGGCGGAGACGGCAGCGGCACTACAACCCAATTATCACTGCTTGGAGAACGTTTTAAAAAAATAAAAGAACCTTTTTTCTACCCTACTTTTGAGCCGACAGGAGGGCAAATCGGTAAAATAATCCGATCCGCCTTAAAAAAGGAAATCACCGTAAAGCCTGATACGCTTGCCATGCTTTTTGCCTCTGACAGAAACGAGCATCTTAACGGGGAGAACGGTATCAGAGCGCAGATAAACAAAGGCGCTTTTGTTGCAAGCGACAGATACGTCCTATCATCACTTGTATATCAGGGCATTGAGTGCGGCGATGAACTGCCTGTTTTTTTAAATTCGCGTTTTCCTGCCCCAGAGATCACCCTTTTTTTTGATTTAAGCCCGCAAATAGCCGTTGAAAGGATGAACCGGCGCTATAAAAATGCCGGTTCTTCTCATGAAATGTTCGAAGACCTCGATTTTCAGGTTAAAGTCCGCGAAAAATATCATTCCCTAATCGAAATTTACCGCTCAAAAGGTGCAAGAGTCGAAATAATCGATGCTGAAAAAAAGCCCGCTGAGGTTGCAGATCAGGTATGGAGCATAGTCTCTCAAATGCCGATAATTAATACTAAATTAAATGCCGATAAATAACTAATCGTGAAAATAGTAATAAAAACTGTGCTAATCCTCGTACTTTTGTCCATAAGCTTCCCAGCAAACTCATATTTTGTTACTTACAAGGAGCAGTACTACAGGCTTTTCCATGTCCACTATATCCAATACCCCGATGACACAATGGAAAATATCTACTGGCTTGAACAGGCTCTAAAAGCCGATTTTTGCAATCCCTTATACGCGCTTGCTTTAATCGAAGATGAAATCCAATGGGAAAAATACCGCTATCTTTTTACGATGCACATTTACATAAAAATGATTGAACAATATCTTTTTCTTGGAAACAAATGGAATAAACGCAACGCTTACTTTTACAACGCCCCATGGAGGGATCAAAATCTTGAAAGCCTTGAAACAGCTGAAACCTGCTACCGCACCGCTCTTTACTATTGGGAAGAGGCAGTAAACTGGGCACAAAAAGCAAACGAAAGACGCTTGCGATGGATAGATTTACCTCGTGTTCAATTCTGGCGGGACGAAGCTTTCAGGATAGAAAACGGATCATTGAATTACGGCAGAACGATCAGACGCGAGCTTGATTTCTTGCAGAAGGTACGGGAAAAATTTCAAGAGATGGATAAAACTTACTAATAATTATTTTTTACAGCATTATGTCTTTTCCTGTTTTGTCTCGATAGTAAACACCCGCAACAAAAGTCCATATTATTAAATCATTCTCTGTGTTATAATTTAAAACATGGAACAAATAGAAATCGATAAAAAATTTAATGATGCTGTAACATTTTTTAAAGCAAAAAAATATGATAAGGCATTACCTCTTTTTGAAGATTTAGCCAAACTGGATCACGCAGGAGCTATGTATTATCTAATCTCTCACCCATTTTGGAATTGGGCTTCAAAGATAGACATTAAGACGCGCATTAAATGGCTTCAAAAAGCGGCAGATGAAGGAATCACCGATGCAGAATATGATTTGGGCGCTTGTTATATGCTAGGTGAGATAATAAAAGCAGATTATGAAAAAGCCGCTTCCTATTTTTTGAAAGCGGCAGAAAAAGGAAATGTTAAAGCGCAAGTTGATCTTGCTTTTTGTTATTCCAAAGGAGGCGGCGTTCCGTTGGATTATACAAAAGCTGCATATTGGTACGGTAAAGCAACGGCTCAAGGAGACAGTTTTTCGCAAGATATGTTAGATGCGCTAAAGAGTGAAGGTAAAATATAAAAAAGAGGATCAAGCCATGAAATGTATAAACTGTGAAAGCGAATGGCAGCCGAGCGGAAAAGCGTCAATTTCTGTTACAAAATGCCCTTTTTGCGGCGAAAATCCGCAGGAAAAAAAAGCAGAGCCGACATCTTATGATAATTCCAAAGATGCGTTAGCCGCAATTATAAAACAATTCGGCGCAGATAAACTGCTCGGAAAGTTAAACGCTATTTTTCCCGACTTTGCCCCTTCTGTAGATAATAAAATAAAAAAATTGGTTTATACAGTTTATGACAGCGGAGCGTCAAAAGTATTAAAAGAAAATTTAAACGGCTCGCAGGAAGACAAGGAAAGAGCTGTAAAAATTGCAATAAGAAATATGACAGAAAATTTTATAGTAAGCGAAATTGCAGAAAATATTATTTATGAGTTTATTGATACATTGGGTTGGAAAATAAAAAAAGCAGAAAGTACATTATCAAAAGAAGATGAAACAAAAACACCTGCTTCATCTTCAACTGCAACAAAAAAGACTGCGGCAAAGAAACCTGCTTCTACTTCATCTGTTGTTAAAAAACCGCAAGCAGCAACTGAACCGATAAAATCAGGCAGTTCAGCGTCAGAAAAGCCAGTTTCGTCTCAGCCTTCAAGTAATTCAACGCCTGTAGTTAAAAAACGATCCCCTGAAGAAATAGAAAAAATTCGCATAGAAGCGGAAAAAGGTGATCTTGATTCAATAAACAAGCTTGCACGTATGTATTTTTTGGGTGATGAAGTTCCAAAAAATTATATCATAGCAAAAGAATGGTTTGAAAAAGCTGCAGCTCTGGGTGATAATGAAGCAATGAGAGAAATAAGTTCTCTTAATTCACTGATTGCAGCAGATGAAATATTGAAAAATTTTAAAAAACATTAAGTTTAATACAGTGTCTCTGCGAGAATCCTTTTCTGGTTAATTTCTTATGACAAGATGAGCTTTCATTTTTTCGAACTTAATAAAATACCGAATGACATAAGCGCAGATAATATTACAGCTGAATCAGAACTCCGTGAAAGGGAACGCTTATGGGAAAAAGCCCGCCATGATGAAGCACAGGCTTTAAGCAATGCAAGAGAAGAGGCAAGAAAAGAAGAACAAGAAAAATTACAAGGTGTAATCACAGAAAAAGATGCAGAAATTGCCAGATTAAAAGCTCTGTTGGAAGCGCAAACAAAGTAAACCACTTAAGTTCTACAATTCAGGATTTTCAACTTCTACCTTATCCCCATCCTTATACGGCGCTAAACTTGCAACCATACGCACAACAGAGGATGATCTATTAATCACATAATGCACTTCCTTAGGTTCTATGTGAATTAACTGCCCGGCAGATAAATTATGTGCCTTTCCTTCAACTACAATAGTTACATTTCCTTCAAGAATGAAAAAATTTTCTTCCATCACTTCATGATAATGAGCTTGAAAATCCTGTCCGGGCATAAACTGCACAAGCGCAAAATTCATGCGCGGTCCCTGCATCAAATATTTTGGACCATGATCGCCGAAACGGTATTGTTTTTCTTTTTCGTCAACTATAAACATAAAACCTCCTCTACCACTCCTGTACTGCTTTTTTAAAAGCTGATCCAGAAGAGGTAATTATTTTTTCATCCGCACAATATGCAAAGCGAACCCACCCCGCTTTTCCAAAGCCGGAACCAGGCACTCCTAAAATTAAATATTTTTTTAAATGTTCAATAAACGCCTTGTCATCTGCGCAGGAAACATCGTTGCTTGATGCATTTTGCTTTTTACTTTCCGGTACTTTGCAAAAAAGATAAAAAGCCCCTTCTGGGGATGCGTATTCGATTCCTGCATTATCAAGCACTTTTATAAAAGCATCCCGCCTTTTTGCATAAATTGAAACATCAACTTTCTCTTCTGTAAGGGCGCTCACTATCCTTTGCATGAGAGCGGGTGCGTTAACAAAACCCAGTATTCTTGTTGCGTAGATTAAACCGTTAACAATATCGTCTTTGTCATTAATTGCAGGGTTAACCGCAATAAATCCGATACGCTCTCCGGGGAGGGACAGGCTCTTTGAATAAGAGCTGACAACAATCGATTCGCTGTAAATACTTAAAACAGGCGGCACTTCTTTTGAGTAGGCAATCTCGCGGTACGGCTCATCAGAAATTAGGTAGGGAAATCTTCCTGTTTTTTTTCCGTGTTCGCTAAGAGTCTGTGCTAACTGAGCGAGAATTTCTTTAGAATATATTTTTCCTGTCGGATTGTTAGGTGAATTTATTATTACAGCGGCGGTTTTTTCGTTTAACGCACTTTTAATTGCACAAATATCTAAATCAAAATTATCTAGAGCGTCTGCTTCAATAAGTTTCGCTCCATGATTTGCTGTATAGTGCTTGTATTCCATAAAATAAGGGCGCGTAACTATTACTTCATCTTCAGGATTGCAGATAGTTTTAAAAACAGCATTTAGACCTCCCGCCGCTCCTGAAGCCATAACTATGGATGAGCCGTCTATTTTTACATTCTGCTCCTTGCAAACTTTTTGCGCTATTGCCTCTCTTGCAAAGGGATAGCCTGCATTTGGCATATAGCCGTGAGAGCCTTTTTCATCATCTTGAGCGAGTTTTAAAAAAAGCGAGTGAAAAGCCGCAGGCGGTTCAACATCAGGATTTCCAAGAGAAAAATCAAAAACTTTATCATAACCGTATTGTTTTTTTAATTGCAAACCTTCTTCAAACATTTTGCGAATCATCGAAGAAGAAGCAAGCGCATTTTTAATATTTGATGCAATAGGCATATCAACTCCTTGTTATACTAAAGTTTTTGCAAGACGTATTATGTCCGCTAAAACTCCGCCCGCTGTTACCTGCGCTCCCGCTCCCGGTCCTTTAATCACCATCGGGAGTTTTGAATAACGTTCTGTTGTTATTACTACTATGTTGTCGCTGTCTACAAGGGAGCGGAAGGGACTTCCTTCATTCTCTGAGCGCAGCGATAATTTTGCCTTGCCTTCTTCGATTACTGCAATGTAGCGTAACTTTTTGCCATCTTTTTCTGCTGCTACGCGGCGTTTTTCATAGCCGCTGTCGCTCTTTTCCAATTCTTTAAAAAAGGCTTCAATATCTTTTGCTTTGAAACAAGCTTCGGGAAGGATTGGCTCTATCGTAACATTTTTATATTCCATAGAAAGACCGCACTCTCTTGCAAGAATCAATACTTTGCGGGCGGCATCCATTACGTTAAGATCATCTCTCGGATCTGGTTCTGTGTATCCTTTTGCTTTCGCCTCACGTACTAAGGCGGAGAAAGGCATTGATCCGTCAAAATTATTAAAAATAAAACTTAATGTACCTGATAATACCGCCTCTATCCTTTTTATTTTATCTCCTGATAAAAATAAATCGCGTAACGTAGAGATAACAGGCAAACCAGCCCCTACCGTACATTCATACAAATACGGAATACCTCTTTGTTTTGAATAGGTTATAAGTTTTTTATAATAATCAAATGATCCTGAATTTGCTTTTTTATTCGGCGTAACAATAGGTATTGCGCTATGAAGTATTTTTTCATAAAGAGCAGATGTTTCTTCGCTTGCCGTGCAATCGCAAAAACATGAGTTGGGAAGGTTGTACGCTATCATTTTTTCGATAAAAACACTTGGATCTGGCATCCCTGCCGAATTTAATTTGATGGGCTCAGTCCCTTCTGCTTTTCCTTTTTGCGTTAATAATTTTCTTGTTTTTTTCGGATCAAGCCCTTCAGATGAAAAAATCATCTTATCGTAATTTGCAGCCCCTATTAATTTAATATTTATCATGTTAGCCGCTAATTTCTCTTTTGCTTCTGCAATCTGATCCAGTAAAGTCCCGCCTATAAGACCTGTGCCTACAAGAAAGAGATTTACAGATTTTTGATGAGTATAGAAAAATACATCGTGAATTGCGTTTAACGCTTTTGATTCATCTTGCGATGAAATAACTGCCGAAATATTAGTCTCAGAAGACCCTTGAGCGATGGCGACTATATTAATTCCGTTTCTTCCTAAGGCATGAAAAAACTTTCCTGAAATTCCCGAAGTGCTTTTCATTGCAGAGCCTACAACCGCAATTATTGAAAGTTTATTTTCTATGATCGGTTTATCAATAGTTCCGTTTTTAATTTCTGACGAAAACTCTTCGTTTAATATATCCTGCGCTCCTTTCACATCTTCAGGTAGAAGGGCAAAACAAATTGAATATTCGCTTGAACTTTGTGTAATCAGCATAACGCTGATTCCTTTTTTTGCAAGAGCGCCGAATAAACGTGCCGAAAATCCTGCAACGCCTACCATTCCTGATCCTTGAATCCTTACAAGGGAGACCTCGCTTATTGAACTAATTCCCCGTATTGGATATTTCCCCTGCGCGGCATTTTCAGTTATCTTTGTCCCTTTGCAATCAGGGTTAAAAGTATTTCGTATAAAAATAGGAATATTTTTTTCAAGAGCAGGTTTTACTGAGGGCGGAAATAATACCCTAGTTCCAAAGTGAGATATTTCCATCGCTTCGTTATACGAAATTTCTTCAATGCACAAGGCGTTTTTAACCTGATTGGGATTTGCCGTTAATATACCGTCAACATCAACATAAATTTCAAGTTTTTTTGCACCTAATGATGAAGCAAAAACAGCAGCGGTTAGATCAGAGCCTTCCCGCCCGAATGTGGTTGTATGACCGTCAATAGTAGAGCCGATGGAACCTGTAATTACATGAACCGCTTTTTTTGCACTTTTAAAATATTTTTTAATATTATCATCGGTTTCTTTTTTTAAAATTTGCGCTTTTCCGAAATTTGAGTCTGTTATAATAAGGTCTCGTGCATCAATATAGTCCGCTTCTATTTTATTAGCGCAAAGAATATTACTAATAAGGTTTGCAGAAAGCCTTTCGCCGAAACTCATCACTAAATCCAAACTGCGTTTTGAAATTTCACCTAATAGGGAAATTCCATCTAGAACTTGCAGCATCAAGGAAATTGTTTTATCAATTTCTTTAACTGCTTTCTTTTTATCATCGCCTTTTAAAAACATTGACGCATATTCTTTGTGACTTGCGCTTAACACATCAACCTGTTCTGAATATTTTTCGCCGGCTGAAGTTCTCTTAGCCAAATCAATCAAGGTGTCCGTCACCCCTGTTAATGCCGAAACTACTACAGCTTCTGCAATACACTTCTCTCCTTGTGAATGTTCTTTGTCCTTTAAAATACCGATAATCCGCTCAATTCCCTGCCTGCTTCCGACAGATGAGCCTCCAAATTTAAGTACTAACATTATTTAACTCCCATTGAATAATACCGATATTTTATATATTTTTAAAGTGGTAAATCAATATCAATATGTCAGATTCTAAAGAAAAACGAATATATTTTGATTGGGCGGCTTCCTCCCCTTATTTTGAACAGGCAAATTCAGCTTTGTTCGGCAATCCATCGTCTCAGCACAGCGAAGGGAAGGCGGCAAAGCAGGCAATTGATGAGGCAAGACGCATCTGCTCTCAGGCGCTGGAAGTGCCTGCAGAAACTTTGTTTTTTACATCAGGGGGGACAGAATCAAACAGCATCGCTCTTTTTTCCAATCTTATGCGAAAAGGACAAGGGCGGATTCTTTGTTCTATGGCTGAACACGCATCAATAAGAAGCGCGATGGAAACCCTTGATAAATTGGGTAAGCCGACAGGTTCAATTGCAGTCGATTCTTCCGGAAGGGTGACAGAGAACACTTTAAAAAAAGCGCTTCAGAAATTTCCTGATACACGCTTTGTATCGATCATGGCGGTTAACAATGAAACCGGAACTATAACAGACATGCAAATGATAAGAGATACTCTTCGTCAAACTACCGATAACAAAGCGCCAATACATTTTCATTGTGATTTAGTGCAAGCAATAGGAAAAATACCGATCGATCTGAAAAATTGGGAAATTGATTCCGCTTCGGTAAGCGCTCATAAAATCGGAGGACCTAGAGGGATCGGGCTTTTATATTTACGCAAACCCATAGAAGTATTTTATTCAGGCGGAGGACAGGAGAACGGCATTAGAGGCGGCACAGAAAACACACAAGGAGCTGCCGCTCTTTCTAATTGCTTCTCTGAGCTTGGAATGATGACAGATAACAGAAAAAAACTTTTTTCTGACACACTCAACTCTGCTAAAAAAAGATGGGAAAAACTAATATCTTCTCTTTATGCAATGGAACGCTGTACACTAATCCCTGCGGATCGCAAACCGGACGATGAAAGATTCTCCCCTTACATTTTACAAGCTGCATTTCACGGAATTCCAGGAGAAGTAATGGCGCGCGCACTCGATGATCTTGGCATCGCAGTTTCTACAGGTTCTGCCTGCTCTTCTTCCTCTCCTGAACGCCCTGTACTTACCGCAATGGGTGTTGAAGAAAACTTAAGGATAGAAGGAATTCGCATATCGCAAGGCAGTTTAACCTCTGATGAAGAAATTGATCTTTTACTTGATGCGATATCGCAAATATTAAAATTTCTTTAATATTATTTTTAATTTTACAGCAGATAGACAATAACTTTTTCTTACTGTATAATTATTATATCCTTATGGAGGCGATATAATGGAAATTGAATATACATATTGGCAATCCAAAGACGGTTTTTTTATTGGATATTTAAATATATGGCCTGAGCATTTAACGCAAGGAAAAGATATTCAAGAACTTGAAGAAATGTTACTCGATCTTTATGAATTTTTTAAAGAAGAACAAGATGAAAACAAAATAATAGAAAAAAAAGTCGGTCAGTTGAAGGTTACAGCTTAACATGAAACGCGGTGCATTATTAAAAATACTCAAAGAGCTAGGCTGTGTATTTGTTAAACATGGAGGCAAACATGATCAATATTTACAACCGAGAACAGGAAAAAAAGACCAAGTACCAAGACATCCAAAAATATCTGATGATTTAGCAAAAAGTATAATCAGGAACTTATCATAAAAATGAATAATTTTTCAACTTGGCTTTTAAAACCAGCCGAACTTACTTTAAAAGGCGATAATAAAAAAAGTTTTGAAGGTACTCTAAAAAGCAATATACAGCGTCTCCTTGCAAAAATTGACAGCCATATAAAAATAAGATTTACTTCCGGGCGCTATTATATACAGGCTCCGCAAGAAAAATCAGAATTAATAGAAGATGCTCTTTCTCGATTGATTGGAATTTCAGGATGGGCGAAAACTTTAATCTGCGAAAAAATAAAAGAAGATGTTCTTGCAGCCTGTGTAGAAGAAGGAAAAAAAATCGCAAGGCAGGGAATTAAAACTTTTAAGATTGATGCGCGCCGCACTGATAAAAGTTTTCCATTATCTTCATACGAATTATGCTGTGAAGCGGGAAACGCCGTAACAAATGCAATCTGCGATTTAAAGGTTGATATTCACAATCCTCAGGATATAATCCGCATTGAAATAAGGGAAAAAGCGTTTGTTTATTCAGGCGAGCATAAAGGCTTAGGCGGGCTTCCTGTCGGCACTGCGGGAAAAGGTTTATTGCTTTTATCAGGGGGGATCGATTCACCAGTTGCAGGATTTTTAATGGCGTGCCGGGGAATGAGCATAGATGCAATTCATTTTCACGCTTACCCCTACACTTCGCAGGAAGCAAAACAAAAAGCAATTCAAATCGCCGGAATTACAGGCTCTTATTGTATGGGAATACACCTTTACATAATAAACTTTACTAAAGTGCAAATGCGAATAAAAGAAAGATCCCCGCAGGCATGGACAACAGTCCTTCTTCGCATGGCAATGATGGAAGCCGCAGAAAAAGCGGCTAACAAAATAAAATGCAAATGTTTGATCACAGGAGAAAGTTTATCTCAGGTTGCAAGCCAAACTATAGAAAACTTATCCTGCACACAAAGCAGGATTAAACTGCCTGTTATACGCCCCCTGATCGGTTTTGATAAACAAAGTATAATTAAAGAAGCACAGCGCATCGGCACTTATGATATTTCAATCCAGCCTTTCGATGATTGCTGCATGCTGTTCAGCCCTCAGCACCCTGTCCTTCACGGAAATCCGCAAGAAGCAAACAAATTATACGAAGCGCTTGATTTGGAAGAACTAATTAATGAGGCGTTAGGTGAATATGAGATGGTAAAATAAATTTTATCATTCCATAGGAGGGAAATAACCGGTATTATCACGCCCTGATCTTTCCATTAGGTAGACCTCTGCTTCAAGGGGAAGCCAGGCTTGACCGTAATTTGTTTGTAACCTTGAATTAAATGTGAAACTGTATAAACCTGTCGGGGTGTCTGCTACGCTCTTTATCAATTCCCCTATTCCGCGAGGATGATATAAGTTCATTGCTTTGCCGCCTGTTTCACGGCATAAATATTCTACGCTTGCACTTGCCTGCCCCTGCCCGATAATTACAGCGTTAAACACAATACCGTTATTCGCAAGAAAGGCAGCCATTTCTGAAAGGCTGTACTGATCAAAAGCCGAAGCGCCTAGATTTCCTGAGCCGATATATACAACAGACCTTTTAGGAGAAACAGGAAGAAGATCGGTAGCTGCAAGGCGTAAAGCTAGATCAAAACGCCAATTTACATTGTAATCTGCGCCGCCTCTTACTGCGTTTTCAAGAGAGTTAGTATGCTGTTCCCGGCGCGGCTGCACTCCTGCAGAAATTACTGAAACTACATTTGCATTGTTCATTTCCTGTAAAGTTCTTCCTATGTCGCGGGAAGCGGCTGTTAAATCGTCACGTAACATCGATGTTAAGTTTGAACGCTCTACAAGAAGGGAATAATCCGCTCCCTGATGTCGGTAACCGGATGCAACCAATGTTTGATTGTTAACAGGCACTCCGTTTTCTGAAAGAAGAAAATTATTATTATCAAGCCCTTGTATTGGGCGGCGCAATCTGTCTTCTACTGTTAATTCAACTGTTACTCTTGGAAAACGATCTTGTATAACATTGCGTATCTGCACAAATAAACCTGAAGCTATATCATCAGAACGAGTTAATACCGACACTTCGCTTAATGCAAAGTTAGCAGCTACTATGCTTCCGTTTTTATCCATGTCCGCGCTTGTTATGCGAACTCTTTCCCCTCCTGCATACCCAAGTTCTCTGACAATTGCAGAGTTAGGATCAATCTGTACAATTCTGTTGTTATCTGCAACAATTAAAGTGCCGTCTGAAAGCAGTCTTAAACTTTCAATACCGGATAATCCTTCTGCAGCCAAGCGCCCCATATAATTGCCGTTAAAATCAAACATATAAATTGCTTTTGCAGAATTATCAACTGTGTAAATCAAATTATTTACCGCAGCAATTCCTGTAGGTGAAAGAAGACCGGGAAAAATAGAACTTCTTGCTCCGAATGAAAGAATAAAAACTCCATCAGGATCAAATTTGGAAATACGCCTGTTTCCGTAATCGACAACATAAAGATAACCGTCTTCATCTATCGTTAGGTGCTGCGGTCCTACAAACTGCCCTGCTCCCAATCCCCTTCTGCCGATATATGCAAGCCAATCACCGTTATTATTAAGAATACTAACCCTTCCCCCTCTGTATTCAGATAAATAAAGCCTGCCGTCTATACCGCGTGCAATATCATAAGGACGATCAAATCCGTTTAACGGTCCTCTTTTACGATCTCTTATTATACCGTTTACATCGATTCTTACTATTTCGTTACTGCCGTATGCTACAACCCAAACAGAACCGTCGCTGTTTACTAAAACAGATGTCGGCTGACGATATAAAATAATTTCGTCTAACTTTCCGGGAAAACGCCCAGATTCAATGTAGCGTATACCGTCATTTGCTATAGGAAAAAGAAAACGCCTGTTAGCGACAGTTTCAATGCGTGCATTGAGCAGCATTCCGGCACCTGTCCCTCTTCCGTAAACAGCTAAGGCGGCTTGCCACTGCCGCAGCGCAATTTCTTCCAAGCCTGTTCTGTAATATGCTTTTCCAAGCCAATCAAGAATTAAAGGCTCTCCGGGACGGAATGAGAGCGCTCGCTCAAAAGAAAGGATCGCTTCGTTATACGAAAATCGGTTATAAGCATGAATGCCTAGCCTGAACTCTTCAAGTGCAGAAAGGGCTGCAGCCCCTGTTCCGCCTGTAATTGGACCTTGAGGTGTTTGCGCTTGTAACTTCGCTGCAAGAAGCGTAAAAAGAGACATTGACAGAAAGAGAAAAATAAGAAAATTGCAAACATTTTTTCTCACTTAGATTCTCCTGTTACTATCTTAAAGTGCTTTTTTATTTCTTCTTCGTTAGGTGCAATATCAAGCGCCCTGCGAAGCCATGTGCGCGCTTCAAGTGTTTCGCCGCTTTTAAAATATGCCCAACCCAATGAATCAAGGTAGGCTGCGCTTCCCGGTTTTTTATCTACTGCTTTTCTGCAAAGGCGAAGAGCGCGCATTACATCCTTTCCTGTATCTGCAAGAATAAAACCCATAGAGTTCATTGCAGTTGAATTATTGGAATCAATTTCCAGTGTTTTTTCGTATAATTCGATTGCGTTTTTATTTTGATTTTGAATATATGCAGCATAGGCAAGCGTATTGTAAAGAATCGGCGATTCAAATCCGCTTGCTTTAAGCCTGTTAAGTTCGTATTCAGCCATTTTAACACGTTTTGTAATAACATAAATATATGCTAAGGTCATGCGGCATTGAAAAATACGAAGTACATCACCGCTTGATGTTACTACCTGCTCAAGAAAAGAAAGAGCTTCCTCGTACTTTTGAAGTTTCGTGTAACACAAACCAAGATAATAGGCAAGTTCCATTTTTTCTTCAGAAGAAAAAAAACTTTGATCTTTTGATAAAAAAGCTTTCAGCGCTTTATCCCATTCTTTCTGACGGTAAAACTGAACCCCTTCTTTTATTTTTTCAGCGAGAGGAGAACTTTTTTCACTGCCGTTTTCTTTTTCTTTATCGTTTTGCACAGAAGCCATACCAGATTTTACCTCCCTACTAATTAGGTTTATTTTAAAACAGACGGCTGCGATAAAACCACACTTAGTGCGGCATTCCCCTTTAAAACTTCAGCCCAATCTGAGCCTTGTTCAGGAGTATTATCAACCTTCCCGGGTTTTGCAAAGCAAAAAAGCGAGTTATCGGGAGCGCAAAAAGTTACTATACGATCATTATAATAACGCAAAGAAGGAAAAGCGGTAACAAGGGCGGAAGGTTTTTTATCAATATTCGGAAAGTTCACATTAACAAAAGTATCGGCTTTCCAATACCCCTTTATAAGATTAAGATTCTCGGTTATATATGATATTATATTTTCCCATTTAAAATCAAATTCGTTTTCAACCAGAGAAAGGGCGATAGACGGTATCCCGAAGATACTGCCCTGCCTTGCCGCTGCGGCTGTCCCTGAATAAATAATATCAGTGCCTAAATTTGCCCCTGCATTGATACCAGAAATGATAAGATCAGGGGCTTTTTCCATATTAATTTCAGTTCCTTCCGTTGAAATGCTGATATCCGGGATTCCTCCTAAAAGGGAGAGAACTATGCAATCCACAGGAGTTCCTGAACATGACCAGCTATCTGTTTCAAATTCTTTTAACTTTAAAGGTTTTTGTAAAAATAAAATTGAATTAGAACTTCCTGAGCGGTTGCAATCGGGAGCGACAAGATATACTTTATGACCGGCATTACGCAGTGAATACGCAAAAAGTTTTATTCCCGGCGATGAGAACCCGTCATCATTGGTTAGCAAAATTCTCATCTTTCTACCCCTTTATCACTCTTGCTCTTGTCGCTAATTTAAATTCGTAAATAACAGGGCGGAAACCGAAAATACGCTCGTAGTCTTCAAGACGTCTTTTATATTCTTCTGCAAGCTCCCGTCTTATGATTGTGTAAGTGCAGCCGCCAAAACCGATACCTGTCATCCTTGATCCTGCAGCTCCTTCTATTTCCTGTGCGCGTTTTACAAGCCAATCAATTTCCGGGCAGCTTATTTCAAAAAGGTCTCTAATACTTTCATGCGAACGATAAATTGTTTTTGCAAATGAAGCGAGATCTGAGCGTTCTAAAGCATCGACAGCATCTTTGACTCTGTCAATCTCATCTACTATGTGCATACTTCTGCGTCTGATCTGCTCAGGAAAATGACCTATTGCTTCAATTAAATCTGTATGCGCAATATCTTTAAAACCTGCTCCCTTATGTTTTTTGGAAAGAATAGCAAGCCCTTTTAAAAGATCATCTTTACGCGATGCAAGCTCGCTTTCAACACCTGTTCCAAGACGCGGGACACGCGAATCTACAAGTAAAAAACGAAAACGCGAGAAAGGCGATTTTATCAAATTTGTTTCGAGATTATATTCGCTTTCGTTAGACGAAGTATCGATCTGTAAAAAATGATCCTTGCGTGTAAGGATAAGCGCAAGATAATCTGCAAGAGCTGTTCCGCCTGATATTTTTGCGCTTACTGAACTTTCACTATTAGAGTTTGCAGATGACATCTGCACAGATGAAACTCCGGTTTGTGCAAACATTGTATCATGTGCAATTTTTAATTTTACAGCTAAATCAACATCGCTTATTTGAATATTCAAACCTTGTTTTTGTAAAAGACTTCTGATAGCAGTTGCGGCAGCTACTTCTATTGCAGTGGAAGATGCAAGAGCAATATGCTGAGGTATATCGCCGCAGAAAGAGAAATTCATTCCTTTCAGGGGATAACCCATTTCTAAAAAAAGTAAAATTGCAGGCTTTATGTGGTTTGCCCATCTGTCTTCGCGCCTGTATTTTAAATTAGCAAGAGTGCTTCGTTTGCGCTCCCCAAGGTCTGCGGCAAAAAAACGGAAAGAATTATCTTTACGCATATTTACCGCAACATGGATGTATCGATCTACCGCTGCGGATAAAAAATAACCATTTTCAGGCTCGCCTTGGTCTCCTAAAAAATGAATTCTGCCCGGAGCTTCTGCGAAAGCAACAGGAATTGATCGGCCGTATGTAAGTTCATATTCAGTACGGTGGCATTGACCGATATCCAGCATTAAACACCCTCTCTTTATATATTTTCCTACTTTATAACATAAAAAAAGAAGCACATTCAATGGATATTTTTAATATATTATGGCGGTTATTATTATTTTACAAATCATAAACAAGAAAATTTAAAGATACACCATCTGTCTAATTCACATTATTGTCAATATTATTATTTTTTATTCTTGGTTACAACAGAAACCCCTAACAAAGCAATCAATGTAAAAACATACGGAAAAGCAAGTATAAAATCAACAGGGATTCCTAAAAATCCTTGCGCGTAATTGGAAAATGATTCTGCCGCAGCAAAAATAAAAGCGGCGGCAAGTATGCCCAGAGGTTTTCTCGCTCCAAGAAAAATTACCGCAAGAGCAATCCATCCCTTGCCTGCTGACATTCCGGGAACATATGCTCCCAAGTTCAGGCTTAAAAATGATCCTGCTATCCCGCAGAAAAACCCGGAAATTATTATCGCAGCCGACTGATAAAATACAGGGTTTATACCTAAAGAAATTAACGCTTCCTTGTTATTATCACAAGCGCGAAGCCTGTAGCCGAAAGGTGTTTTATATACAGTAAGCCATGATGCTAATAATAAAAATAAACCTAAAATGATATATAATATAAAAAGATTTTGAGTTTGATTTATTGAATTTACAGAGACTGATACTACCCCTTTTGTTTTAAATATTTTTTCGGAAAGTACAATGCAAAGCCCGCTTGAAAAAAGATTGATTGCAAGTCCTGATATAAAAAGATTTGCGCGTAACTTGAATGCTGCAAATGTATGCAATAAAGACAATGCTACAGATGCAATTACAGCGGCAAAAACAGCACCTGCTGCATTCCCTGTAAAGTAATAAACCGTAAGAGATGAAAACGCCCCTGCAAGAAGCAAACCTTCAAGTGCAATATTTAGTGTTCCTGCAAGAGAGGGAAACAATCCTCCTGATGCTGCAAAAAAGATCGGAATCATTATAGTAAAAGCGCTTTTTAAAAAAGCAATTATAATTTCCATTTTATCTTTTCCTCTTATTAAGAATGTTTCGCGTAACAGTGTCTTTAATCAATAAACTTGTTGATAAAAAGAAAATTACAGAATGAACAATATAAGCTACTTCAAAGGTAATGCCTGTATTTTGCATTGCAATCCTTGCCCCTGCATTAATCCATGCCAGAAAAAAAGCGCAGGGAATAACGGCGGCAGGGGAAAAACAGGCGATTAATGCAACTGTCAATCCGCTCCATCCTAAACCGGCAGAAAATTCTTTTATTACCGCATAATGTGTTCCAATAACAGATATACTTCCTGCAAGCCCGTAAAGAATACCGCTAAAACCTAAAGCGATAACCGTATTTAATTTTGTATTAATTCCCCCGTAACGCGAAAACATTTCATTAAAACCTGTCATTCTTAGCTCATATCCCATTTTTGTTTTATAAATAAAAAAATGAATAATAAAAACAAAAATCAAAGCGATAAAAACCGATGTATTTAAATTTGACGGTTTTAAAATCATCGTTAGGCGCATATTTTCCGCTATCTTTTTTGTTGATATAAGAGAGGTTTGCGGATCTAAAAAAGGAACTGTAACAAGATAATTAACAATCGGGATGACGGCGCAGGAAAGAAGAAATGTCGTTATTAGTTCGCTTGTATTCCATTTCGCCTTGCAAAAACCGCTGAATGCAGCAAGTACTCCTGCACACAGAGAACCGATAATCACTGCAATAAAAGCTCCTAATGCGCCTAATTTTGAAAGATGCAATGCCGTAATTAATGTAATAAACGCGCTTAAATAAATCTGCCCTTCCCCGCCAAGATTTAGGTTTCCCGCCTTCATTGCAATTATGACAGCCAATGCTCCGAAAATTAAAGGAACACAAGCGTTTAACATATTGCCGAAACTGAATAAATTAGTAAAAGGACCTATAAAGAAAAAATAAAGCGTCTTTAAAGGAGTATCGCTTAGAAAAAAAACAAGCAAAATAAGAGATAAAATACCAATCAAAGGAATAAAAAAAATACTAAAAGAAAAATTTTGAGTGCGGGAGAAATCTGCGTTTCTAAAAAACCGCGCTGATTTTGCTGTAAAACCTGCTTCCGGAGGACATCCCTGCATTTTGTCTCTATCTTTCATCTGTATTTCCCTCTATTCTTGGTTCTCTGTTAATCGTCATACATCTTCCTATCTCTTCTTTCATTGTCTCATTAACATTATCAAAAACTTTAGAAATCTTTCCGCCGTACATTACTATTACCCTATCTGACAATTCTAATATTTCATCAAGATTTGTAGAAATTAAAATTACTGCCGCCCCATTGTTTCTAAGATCATAAATCTGATTCATAATAAAACGGCTTGATTCAATATCTAAACCCCATGTCGGTTCGGAAAAAACTATGTAATCGCTAAGATTATTTATCTCTCTTGCAAGAATTAATTTTTGTAAATTACCTCCGGATAAAGTTCTTGCTTTATTATTTATATCAGCGGTTTCAATATTATATTTTTCTATCATTTCTAAAGAAAACCTTTTTCTTAATTTGCTTCTTTTTAATTGATCTCTTTTAGTTATTATAAAATTTTCTTCGATACTTGCATCCTGCGCGCTTGCAACCCGTATCCTGTCGGCTGGAACATAGGCGAGCCCTTTTTTCCTAAGAGCGCGAATACTCAATTTTGAAATATCTTTTCCTTTATAAAATATTTTCCCAAATGCAGGATGCAAAAAACCTCCGAGAACTGCTTCAATCACTCCAAGCCCGTTGCCGCCAACCCCTGCAAATCCAAGTATTTCTCCTGCAAGAACATTAAACGAAACATTTTCGATTAACGGTCTGTTTTGTCCCTGTCTGCGGACTGTCACATTATCAAAAACCAAAACAGGAATACAAATTTTTTCTTTTTTAAATGATCTCATCTCATTGTTCTTTATTTTTTTATCTGTAACAAAGTTTGCATCGCCTATCATTAAACGAGCTATTTCATTCTCATCAAGACCTTTTTCATCATTTTTAGCGCGAATTCCTTTTAATTCGCCGTTACGAAGAACGGCAACTCGATCTGCGATTTGAATAATTTCATGTAATTTATGAGTAATCAAAATAATTGATTTTTCTTTTTCTACAAGTAATTTTAATGTTTTAAATAAAGATTGTATTTCAAATTCTGTTAAGATCGATGTAGGTTCATCAAGAATAATAATATCAGCATTACTGTGAAGTATACGCGCAATTTCTGCCTGCTGCATTTCCCCAAGTGTTAGTTCCTTAACTTTTGATGTACTTTTAATCGTAAAATTATTTGAAGAAATTATTTCATCAGAAATTTCGTTTGCTTTTTTTTTATCTAAAAATATTCCGTATTTGCGCGGTTCATGCCCCATTACAATATTTTCCGCTACAGTATAATCGGGAAAAAGCATAAAATGCTGATGCACCATGCCTATACTCCCTCTTTTAATAATTTCACCTGAATCTTGTTTTTCAAGACCGCACAGAATTTTCATTAAAGTGGTTTTTCCGGCACCGTTTTCACCTGCAATGCAAAGAATTTCACCTTTTTTTAAATCGAGAGTTATATCATCATTGGCTTTTTTATTACTGCCTGTGTATTGCTTTATAATATTTTTAATCTCTAAAATATTCATGAATACAGTATTTTACCATAAAGTTACTTTATTTTAAAGAATACTTAAAAACTAATTATAAAGTTCATTGATAAATTGTTTGAATGTTTTGCGGATATCTTCCGGAACAAAATTATAATAACCGGAATCGTCATCTATAAATCCAAGATAGCCGTTCTTTACGCCAAGCACAGCGGAAATACCGTATTCGATTCTGTTATTTTTTAAATCTTCAAGTATATTTAATACAAGTTTTTTTTGTTCCATTATTCCGCAGCCTATAATATTTCCCGGAGCAAGATTGTACGCATTAATGTTATACCAAAGAGCGTACGCATTTTTTTCTGTTATCGTTTTTATTATACCTTGCGCCGCTCCTCCTGCTATCGAAGTAAAAACATCTGTGCCTGAGTTTATCATCGCTAAAGCAAGATCGGCTGCTTTATTTGCATCTGCCCAAGAGCCGATTACACGAAAATCAAGTTCGATTTCAGGATCGATCATCTTTGCCCCTTCAATAAAACCGGGAACCATATGTCCTGTTAATAAGGGATATTCCTGCGCCGCAATAAAGCCGACTTTTTTCTGAGCATTTGCAAAAGGCATTTTGCTTGTTGTAATTAATCCTGCAAGATATCCTAAAAAGAGCGATTGTTCATATTGATTGTAAAAATATGTCCGTATCTGAGGATGCCCTTCGTAGTAAGCGTCCGTTATGACAAACTTTTGATTGGGAAACATTTTTGCAACATTGGCGCAGATTTCAGGAAGCGATGGATTTGATCCCAAAACAATATCGTAATCTCCTGAAGATACCATTTCTGCCAATTGCTGCTCCCACTGCGATTGATTAATTCCCGCTTCATAAATTTTTATAGTTACGTTTTGATTTGCTTCTGCAAATTCTAAAGCGCCTTGTGACATTAGCTCATAAGTGGGGCTTCCTGCAATTACACCTGTAATAAAAACCAATACAGAAAGATTTTCCGCAGATTTTTCTTTTTTTGTGCAGCTTAATACAAATACCAGTGATGCCAGTAATAAAAATGTTAATATCTTTTTCATGATTATTAAGATTATATGAATAGATAATCTTTGTCGAGAGGGACAGGGTTATGATTGTCCGCTGATTTATACGGATTGTCTTAACCGCGTTTTAATGAAAGATACTCGCTGAACATATCATCATAAAGTTTTTTATTATCAGGATTAGGTTCATATCGTTTTTCAATACGGTAGAAAGCGGATGATGCTTCTGGGTATGAATTAAATTTTCCAAGCGAGCAAGAGCCTATTATCGCTAAACCTAAAAGCTCAGCTTCTTTATGAACGCCTTCCAGTATTTCAAGCCCTGTAATGTCCGCTTTTATTTGGTTTAAATAAGGGCAGGCGGCAAGACCTCCTGTTACGCGCATATTTGTCACCGTAAACTCCGTTTGCATATTATGTTTATGCTCTTTGCTGAATGCTTTTTCCATTACCGAAAGTACATCTTTAATTGCAAAGCCTATACCTTCCAGTACGGAATTGGCAATCTCGCTTCTGCCTTTCCCAAGAGTTAGAGCGCTCCAAACAGCCGATGTTTCACCGTGAAGTGTGCGCTCCCCTGCCAAATACGGCAGAAAAAGTACGCCGCCTGATCCGCTTTTACTGTTTTTTGCAAGAGCGATAAAATCATCGAATTTTTTTACACCTAACAAATCACATGCCCAGTCTATCGCTTTTCCTGTTGTATTTATAAACCCTGATAAATTCCAGAAAGGTTTAACAGGATGACCGTATGACATAAGATTTTTATCTTTTATTTTATCTAAAGTACAAAGATTTACCCCGTCAGAAGAACCTGTACGGTCGCAAACCTGCCCTTGCTCTGTAACACCTGATCCTAAAAGAGAGGCATAAAAATCAGGTCCTCCTGAAATTACAGGGATTTCTTGCGTTAGACCAAACTTTTGCGCTGCAAAAGGAAGAAGCATCCCGAATTGATCGCCCGGCTTTATAAATAAAGGAAACTTTGAAGTGCTCAAGTTTAGTTTATCAAGAACGCTTTCATTCCAAAACCAGCGGTCAAAGCCCGCAGATGGGAAAACATTATACGCCTTTCCTGTTAAAACAAAGCCGAGATATTCAGGGCAGCCGAGAAAAAATTTTGTTTTATTATATAATTTATTTTCTTCATGTTTTATATAAAATATTTTAGGAAGGAAAAAACTTGCATCAACATAACCTCCCATTACTTCACTTATTTCATCTTGATATTTAACAGCCCTCCTATCAAGCCATAAGCGCGCTTTTGAATCGCATAAAGAAAAATAATTTAAAAAATTATTTTCATGATATTCATTGAACACAGGCACAAGGGTCGGACCATTCCCGCTTATTACAATTGCTTTAACATCTTTTAAATTTCCTGCTTTCAAAGTATGCGTTTCTAACAAACCGCGCAATTCATTGCAGCATTCATCAAACGCAATAAGCCATACACTAGGGTTGATTTCAAAATTATCACTGACAGACAGGGTTCTTGATACAAACGCTAATCGGTTTCCGTCAAAATCCCAAAGCGCCGTTTTAAAATTAGTTGTCCCGATATCGACAGTCAATAGCATTTCTATTTTCCCTCTTCAGTTTTAACTGCTCATTTCCTGTCAGGTCTTAACACTTGCGCGCCGTTAAGATAAACATGATTAGGTTTTGAGCCTTCATCAAGATAACAGTGAATAATCACTCTGATTATTCTTTCAACTGAATTTGCACACATCGGCTCTTGAGCGGAAAAAAGAGACATATCCCCTCCTGCCCTACCCGTACTTCTTAGAGCTGTTGCAGGGTTTACAGCGTCAAGATCATTTGTTACAGAAAAGATCACAGATACAAGATCGTCTTCTTTAAGTTTGTTTTTACTTAGCAGTTCATTGTACATAAGACCTACTTGAGTACAAATATCTTCTTTAGTATTTTCGCACTGCACAGCCCCTCTAAGAGCAAATAATTTTTTCATTCGTTTCCTCCTGCTATTACAAAAATAAAAGCTTCAAAATAAAATATCCCTGCACAATATATAATAATTACAGCAAATCCTAGAATTTTTATTATACGATAAAAAGAAGGACGGTAAAAAATATATACTAAATTTCTTAACAATTTATAGATTGAACATAAAAGCGCAATAACCGCTGAATATTTACTGACAGAAAGCAAAAAAAACAAAAATTCATCAGAAAACCTTGACCCTATAAAGTAAAGGACAAGAGTAAAAATTGAAAGTAAAAAACTAATAAACAACAGCCATGATAAGGGATCTTTGATATACCGCAAACCCTGTTTGCGCTTCTTAGTAACTTGTTCTAGTGACATATCAAACCCTTTTTCTTTGCGCATGATGCTTGCCAAATAATCATCTTATGTATTATTATAGTACAGTATGAAAAAGTTTTTTATCACCCTTTTTATATTAATTATTCTTGGGGGAGCAGCTTTTTTCTTCGGCTGGGTACAATTTCAAATCCCGCCGGGTCAATACGGGGTAATCAGTTCCAAGACACATGGTATCGATCAAAAACTTGTACGTTCAGGGGAATTCCGCTGGGTATGGTATAGATTATTACCAACAAATGTCAAAATTTCCATCTTTCATCTTGAACATACAAAATTCCCGTTCAATTTCAACAATACTCTGCCGTCAGGAAACACTTATGCTACCTTTGCCGGTCTTTCAAATGTTGATTTTACATGGAATTTAAAAGGGGAAATTTCTTTCAGCCTAAACCCTGAATATTTGGTTAATATTACATCAGCATACAGCCTATTATCACAGAGTGATTTAGAAGCACACCTTGAAAAGACCGCAAAAGACATAGAAGTGATAATCCTGCGTACACTTACAGAAATTTCTGTCTCAGACACCGGCCGTCTTGAACGGATTATGTCAGGAAACACCGATCCCCAATTAGAAATGGAAATAAAAAGAAAATTTCCTGAAATCAGCGACTTTAGGTTTATGATTCAATCGGCAAAATTCCCTGATTTTATCCTTTACACCCAATTACGCCGTTTATATGAGGAATTCCTTGACGAACAGCGTGATTATGTAACATCTTCATTCGGAAGAAGGGCGGAATCCCATATCGAAGCCCAAATTCGTTTTGAAGAACTGGAAAAATACGGCTCTTTACTTACAAAATACCCTGTTTTACTTGAATATATGCAATTAGGATTAGATAATCAGTAACCCGTCTATTTTGATAATTGTTTATAATTCATAAAACCGCTATATTGATGTATACGGGTATAAAATGTATATTTATTTACTAAGGTAATGATAGCACAAACGGAGTTTGAAGCTTTTAAGGAGTTATATGCAGCATAGAATAAACCCATTTTTAGCACGGGTTATGATATTTATATTACTGATAAGTTTACCTTTATCTCTTTTTGCTCAAGAAGGTTTCGATCCTGATATTGAGCCGGACTGGGAATATCAAGATGACGGTTTATATGATAGAGGAGATCAAACCTTTGTAATCTCACTTGGGGTAACTTTCCCGACTTTTTTTATTAATAACGCCGGAAAATTAAATCCAAATAAATTTGATCCTTCTGTCGGCGGCACAGGCTCTTTAAATTATAATTACTATTTTGGTCCTTATTTTTTCTTAGGCGGTGAAATTTCAGGGCTTTTTATACACACTTTAGGAGGGAATACTTTATTTATAATCCCGCTGGGGCTTAAGGCCGGCACACAATTTGTATATAAGCGTTTTGAATTCCCTATTTCACTTACCTTAGGTATGTGCTGGCATACATACATCAATATGGTTCATTATGGGATGTATCTAAAAGGCGGGGTTGCCGCATATTTTAGAGCGACACAAGATTGGTCATTCGGATTATCAAGCGAATGGGCGTGGTTTCCTCAGTGGACAAATGATAAAAACCAAAGTGTAAACGGAAATTTTGTTCATTTAATGCTTACAGCGCGTTATCATTTTTAAAGAAGGTTGTAATGAAATCAAAAACAGTAATTTACTTTTTAATTTTATCTTTAATAATTCTTGCACTCGGCTCTTGCAATGAAGCGATATTTCATACAATTTCTGAAGAAGTTAAAATTCTTTCAGCATATATTAAAGGCTCTCCTACTAATTTTGTTATGTTTAAAGACGAAATGTATGTCGCATCAGGAAAAAAACTTTATAAATATAACGGAATGATTTGGAAAGAAATTAATTTAGAATTTTTTATAACACAACTTGCAGCAACGGACACATATTTTTATATTCTTTCTTTTCCGGATACTTCATCATCCGGCAAAACTATCTTAAAATGCTCTGCCAATCCTATGCCTGATACAGGAAAGCCTGTTTGGGTAGGAGAAGGGGATGAAAAAGAAATTAAAATAAATAATTATAATTATAATTATAATGAGATTCAAGCAATTTATACGGCGAATAATACTTTATATGTAGGTGCTGTAACTAAAGTTCCTAGTATTAATGCAGGTGAAAGATTTAAAGTTTTTAAAACAACTGATAACACAAATTTTACTGAAACGGGTATTAAAGGAAGATTTGGCAACGAAACAGCGGTTTTAAAAAATGAAGAACTTCGCGGTGTTGCAACTAACGGTACTTCCGATTTTATTTGTACAAGAAGCGGTATATACAAAGATGATTCTAATACACTGATACCTCCGCCTGCATCATCATCATCACAGCCTGATTACATCAGAATTATCAAATTAGCGGACAATACAATTGCAGCAATTACCAGAAATGGTACTTTATATAAAATAGATACAAATGCAACATTAATATCTAATATTAATGTCAGCCGGCGTGTAAACGGTTCAATTGCGGTTTGCAAAATAAATTCAAATTATTTTTTACTTGTCGGAACTTCAGATACATCAACTTCCACCACCTCAGGTTATACACACGGCTATAGAGAAATGCAACTAAGCGCATCCGGCGGATTTAATCCTGCCGGTAGTGACGGAGCGTTTTCTACAACTAATATTTTTAAAGATCCTGGCGGCAGTATTTCATCTGTTGATGACAATACAACTTATAAATCTTCAATAGGTGTTGTACCTATTAATCATTTTTTCCATTTTCCTGGAACAACAGAAGTCCCAGACGGTATACTTTTTGCATCAACACAGCAAAAAGGTATTTGGTCATTCAGACAAGGCGATGTATCATGGAATGCAGATAATATGGAATTATGCGCTAATTGCAATGAAGAAAATCATGCATCTGTCAAATGCGGCTGTATCATAAAATTAATCCAAAGACCCAATGGAGAAGTACAAACACCAAAACAACCGTGTTTACTTTGCAAGATTAAGAAGTGCCCATGTATAAATGAGTGATCTTTTTTCTTCTAAAAATGAAACATCACAAAATTCTAACCCTCTTGCAGACAGAATGCGCCCTCGCACTTTGGAAGACATAGTAGGACAGGATCACATCGTTGGGCAAGGAAGGCTTTTACGCCGCGCAATTCAGGCAGACCGTCTTTCTTCGATCATTTTATACGGACCTCCGGGAACTGGAAAAACCTCCCTTGCAGCTGTTATCGCAAACACAACAAGAGCAGCTTTTGAAAAATTAAACGCAGTCCTTTCAGGTGTAAAAGATATCAGGGAAGTAATCGACCGCGCAGATGACAGAAACAGGCTCTACAGTAAAAGAACAATCCTCTTTGTAGATGAAGTGCACAGATGGAATAAAGCTCAGCAGGATGCGCTCCTTCCGTGGGTGGAAAACGGAACTGTAATTTTAATAGGAGCTACTACAGAAAACCCTTTCTTTGAAGTTAACCGCGCCCTTGTAAGCCGCAGCCGTATTTTTCAATTAAAGCCGTTAGGTGAAAACGAACTTTTAGAAACAGCGATGAGAACCCTCTGTGACAAAGAGCGCGGATACGGTAAATGGAATGTGCGTTTTGAAGAAGGCGCGCTTTCCCACCTTGTAGAAATTGCAGGAGGAGACGCGCGAAGCCTGTTAAACGCAATGGAACTTGCTGTAGAAACAAGCGTATCACCCTGGCCGCCCGCTGCCGGAACTGAGATCGTTATTTCTATGGAAGCCGCCGAAGAAAGCATACAAAGACGCGCCCTGTTATACGACAGAGACGGCGATTATCATTTTGATACGATCAGCGCATTTATAAAAAGCGTTCGCGGCAGCGATCCCGATGCCGCTTTATATTGGCTTGCAAAAATGGTACGCGCGGGAGAAGACCCAAAGTTTATTTTCAGAAGGATGATAATTCTTGCAAGCGAAGATGTAGGGTTAGCAGACCCAAACGCGCTTACTGTTGTAATTTCCTGCGCTCAGGCTTTCGAGCGCATCGGTTTCCCGGAAGGCAACTTCCCTCTTTCACATGCATGCCTGTATCTTGCAACCGCTCCCAAATCCAACACAACCCTGTCTTATTTTGACGCGCTCAAAGAAGTGGAACGCGAAGATGCTGAAGTCCCCAACCATTTACGCGATGCAAGCCGCGACGCTGAAAGTTTCGGTCACGGCGAAGGATATGTCTACCCCCATGCATACCGCGATCATTGGGCGGCTCAGCAATATTTGCCTAACACACTAAAGGGAAGGACATTTTACATCCCTTCTAACATCGGCTATGAAGGAAAAATCCGCGAAGATGTTTTACACAAAAAAGAACTGCAAGCCGCCATTGTCTTAGGCGATTCCGATGCAGGAGGAGAGTTTCTTTCATGGTCGGCAGCAGCAAAAGGAAGGGAGGGTTGGTTTAAACGCTTGGAATCAGGGAGAAGCGCTCTATTACTTCGCGACAGAAATATTATTTTTAAAGAGGCAGACCCCTCCCGTCAGGATCGAGTGCTTATCCCCCTTGCAAACGACGGTCTTTTATTATGGGAAAGCCTTCGCCGCTGCCCGGAAGGATTAACCGCAGCACTGGTAAATACAGAAGCTGCCAAAGAAGCGTTATTGCGATATGCTCAAGTGTTAGACGAAATTGAAATGCCGCAAATTGCGCTTACTGCATCAGAAGAAATACTTCCTTCACAAAAATTATGTCATGAACAATTTGACTGCGCTGAATTTGATCATATCCTGATAAGAGCATTGCGTCTAACAACATCACTTTCATCTCTTGCAAAGAGAGCAAAACAACTGCTTTCAAAAAACGGAAAACTAATACTTTTGTCTTCCCCTGTGCGGTTGGGAGAAAGAATTTCCCGCATATTAAACGAAGAAAAACTAATGAGCGATAAAAAAACAACTGCTAAATTAGCGAAAGCCGAAGAAGAGTTTTTTTCCGACACTAAAGGAAGCCTAAGTTTAAATTTTTGGGACGAGCGCGATTTAACTTCTGCCTTTGAACAGGAAGGCTTTTCAGCTGAACTTACAATTATAGATCAGAAAGAAGAGCGTCTAATCACAGAAAAAGACCTTACCTCATGGTTTAATACCGAACAATCACGCTGGGGCTCTTTCATGGCGGAAAAATTAAATGAAAGTGATTTTAAATTGATAGAAGAAGCGTTACGCGCACGAATTACAGCAGGTCCTATTTTGTGGAAATGGAAAAGCGTTTGTATGAAAGCGGGGTTAAGATGATACGCTCATTTTTTTCTTGTTTATAAACAAAATTTTATTGACAATACAAAAAAAATAATATACATTGTTTGTATGAGGTGATTGTAGAACGCAATCACGTTAATCAAAAGAAAGTTCGATCGGTGAAGTGATTGTAGGGCGCAATCACGTTAATCAAAAGAAAGCCCGATTTTACGCCTCCAATTGGGGGTTATTTTTCTTCGGGTATTTATGGAATTTCATCGTTTAAGTGCTGCTTTTTATGCCCATTTCAGCCATTGTGAAGAAATTCTCACAAAAGAAGAACGCCCCTATTATGTAACACTTCTGGAATTAGACGGGCTCATATATGCTATTCCGCTTCGTTCACACATTACTCATTCTTATTGTTATATTGCAGATAATTCTGACGGTCAAAATAAAGGTCTTGACTACTCAAAAGCTGTAGTAATATCTGATGTAGCAAAATATATTGATTCAAATCCGGTGACTATCCGTCAACATGAATATAATGTATTAAAACAAAACGAATATTTAATTAATAAACAATTTTCTTCTTATGTAAAAGCCTATAAAAAAGAAATTAAACGCCGCAAGAAAAATCCTTCACTTCCTGTATCTTCGCTGTGCCGATTTTCTGCGTTAAAATATTTTCATAATGAACTTGGGCTTTTATAATTTCCTATTGTTAAATCCATATTACACATAACCCATCACAGCTTCCCACAATGCATCCGCCTCAAGCGGGTCTGCCGTTATGCTGATAAAACTGCTTTTTTCCAATGGATTTGGAAATGACAGATAACGGGCATGAAGGCGGATACCGCCGTTTTTTTCGCTGCGTTTCGCCCCGTACTTTAAGTCTCCTTTAATATGCAAACCAACGGCTGCAAATTGCGCTCTTATTTGGTGATGCCTTCCTGAAAGCAGTTCTATTTCAAAAAAAAGATAATTTTTCCCTTCACCTATTATGCGGTATTTTAAAACAGCTTTTTTACATCCCTTTTTTTCTTCGTTATGAGCGAATGATTTATTATTACGCGTGTTTGTTTCTATCCAGTGAATAAGTTCGCCGTTTGCAGGCAGTTTAAAATTTGTTTTTTCTACTATCGCCCAATAGCGTTTAACAACATTTTTACCTGCATTATGCAACGAAGTTTCCCGCGCAAAAGCCGAGTTCAAAAATGAAAGAGCGTCAGGCTTTAGAGCAAAAAGCGTGCATCCTGTTACGGGAACATCAATGCGGTGAACGGCTTCTGCAAAATTTACACCTAACAAGGATTTAAGTTCAAAAGATACGTTAACCATTGTACTATTCTTGTTAACACTTTCTGCACAAACGGAGTTTACCGACTCCCCTACTGCCTTGTTTATTACAACACATGCTTCACTTTGATAGAGAATACGGGATTTATCCATATCTATTTTGGATCATCTATCAACCAGCTTTAAATACGCTTCTTTTGCCCTGTATTTTCTGTTAAAAAGCAAGGGATGATCTCTCCTGCCGCTGACAGGATGATTGTTTAACCAACTGTGTCCGTCAGCAATACCCCATAGTACAACCATATCAAGTTTACCTTCATCAAATTTTTCTTCAAACATTTCAAAAAAATCCAGATATGTTTGCGCAAGATCGCTAAGGCGGGTTGGAAGATTGCTGTTACTTATACTTGTACTGCTTGCTTCGTCTTTTGCATTACTAAAAATAGAAATATCCAGTTCGCATATTTGGATTTTTATTTTTTTACCTGATGATATTTCAATACTTGAAAATAAATCTATACCTGAACTAATATCATGATTGCAGGTAGTTTTATCTATACAAGTAAGACAGCTATTTTTGTCTACAGGATGATCATAGAGCCTGAAATGTCCTTGAAAACCAACACCGTCAATCGGCGCTTCCTTTTCAATTAACCATTCTACCAATTCTTTAAAATCAGCTTGTTTTGTAGAACCGCCTCTGGTAAATGGTCTTTCAACACCGAAATCGGTTAAATATAACTCAACATCACTTCCAGAATTTGAATCTGCATATTGACGTGCCCATTGAAAAGCTTTTAATATATATTCATATCGATCCATTCCTGTTTTTCCGGCATCTGTCATAATTTCTGTATATCTGCCTCTTGAATCTTTTCTGGGACCGCTTGCATCATGATCAACAGCCTCGTTTACTACATCCCACCATTTAATATCATTACCGTATTTTTGAAAAACAACTCTTATATAATGCTCCATACGAGCATATAATTCATTTATTGTTGCTCTTCCGCTTGAGCTGCTACTTTTAAAAAACCAATCCGGGGTTTGATCATGCCATATTAATGTATGACCGCGTATTTTTTTGCTGTTTTCTTTAGCATAATTAACAAGCTCGTCTGCACTAGACCAAGTAAAAAATGGATCGTCATGACTCCAATCTTTCGGTTCTTTAGAAGGTTTGTTTGAAGGCAAAATATTACCGGGTTTCATCTCATTTTCTGCGACTACTACATTAAAATGCTTAAGTAATGCATGCTGCGGATTATCTGCTTTTAGAGCGTTATCATTTGGAGTATTCGTTGTCTTTGCACCGGGAACTGCAACTCCAACCGGGAATTGCCATTTAGTATGCAGAATAACAGTATCATCATAATCATCAATATTATTTTCTGCATTAACTCCGCAGCCGAAAAATACCAGAAGCAAAGCAATTACCGGAAAAAAACTAATAAAAATTTTTCCTTTCATAAAATTCTCCTATAATAAAAAATTAAGACTACACCCTATTAAATGATCTTAGAAAGCATAAAATAGGGTCTTTCCATGAAGCTGATGTTTTTCCCTCATCTAAAAATTGATTGTATAAAGTCATTATGCGGTTTTTTATTTGTTCTTGATCCTCTTCCTTTATTTTTGTTAAGGGTGCATATGCAGGATGTACTCGGTTTCCTTTATAGATATCTTTCTTTTCAGGCGGTGGGGAAAAAAGATGTTTTGTAAAATATGCCGCTTCTTCAGGAGGGAAAAGGTCTGGGGTATAGCAGGTCATTGCATAAAGGGCTGCAGGAATACAATTTATACTGTGCTGTTTAACAAAAAGAATAGCCTGACATATCGCTAAAGCGCCCCTCTTCATAATTTCTGCTTGATCTTTTAACTTTTCCTCATCGCCGAGACGTTTGGAAATCTCTTTAAATTTGGTATAACCGTGAATGGCTACCATTACATGCAAACTTGGTATGCACATAAGATGAGGGTCTACAAGATGTATCAATAAAAAAATCGGACGCGCGATATAAAAAGGGCGTTTTGTAGTTGATAAATGTTTGGTATAAACCTCTGCCGCAAAAGCATATAGATTTCCCATTGACAGCATTATCTCTTTTACAACTGAATACGCTTTGCGTTTGTAATTATGAAGAAAAAAAGAAACCATCCTTACCCAAAATTGTACAAAATCAAAATATATATATATCCAAGAAGGCGTAAACGGTATCTTTTCATCTAATTGATGATCAACTTTTGATATAGGTATTCTGCCCGGTAAAAAAGCCGCTATATGCTGGCGTATAAAAAAATTATAAAATATCTTAGACAAGCATGTAAAAAGAACGGGACGCAAACAAGGGGTATAAAATGTTTTTCTGAACGAATATGATGTAGACTCATTATAAACACTGTTGCTGTTTTTCATTTATAAACAATATCAAATAACAATAATAATGACAAGAACGAACCGCTTTAGCAGAACTATCTTCCCACAAAACGGTATTTTTGATAAACTGATTAAAAGACATTAAAAAACGAGGAAAACAATGATTAGAGGCGGAGATATTGTAAAAGGAACATGCCTTCTGCAAAAGGGGCAGCCATACCTTGTCGTTGACAGGGAATTTCACAACCCCGGCAAGGGAACAGCAGTTGCCAGAATTAAAATGAAAAGTATAAAAGACGGTTCTGTTTTAAGTCTTACCATACCTACTCAGCAGGAAGTTGAAGACGCGCAGGTCGAGATTCGTCCAAGCCAGTATCAATATGCGGATTTAGAAAACTATCACTTTATGGACAGCGAGTCTTTTGAACAATACGAAGTTTCCATAGAGGAAAATCCTGATAAAAAGTTATACTTAAAAGACGGCGAGGCTTATCAGCTTACAATCTGGGAAGGAAAAGTAATTGATATTCAGATTCCCTACAAGGTTATTTTTACCGTAGCGGAAAGCGAGAATTATATAAAGGGCGATACTGCAACAGGCGCGACAAAACCTATAATAACTGATACCGGTTTAACGGTTCGTGTACCGCTTTTTATCAAACAAGGCGAAAAAATCCTTGTAAATACAGAAACCAACGAATATGTTGAAAGAGTAAATCAATAACGGAAAATAATAATGAGTGAAAAATTAGCATTACTTGGCGATGAGGCTGTCGCCTTAGGCGCTATTCATGCAGGAATAAGCGCAGCATACGGTTATCCCGGAACCCCTTCTTCAGAGATTATGCAGTATCTGATTGATGAGTTTGAAAAAGGAGGACCTATCGCAAGATGGTGTTCCAATGAAAAAACGGCTTTAGAGGCTGCATTGGGTGTTTCATTTGCAGGGTGCAGGGCGCTTGTAACAACCAAGCATGTCGGTCTAAATGTTGCGGCAGACCCCTTAATAAATGCCGCTCTTTTAAAAATAAAAGGCGGGCTTGTAATCGCCGTTGCAGACGATCCCGGGATGCACAGTTCCCAAAATGAACAGGATTCGCGTTTTTATTCTAACTTTGCTATGATTCCGTGCCTTGAACCGCGTAATCAGCAGGAAGCATACGAAATGATCCGCGAAGCCTTTGATATTTCAGAAAAGTTTAATGTTCCCGTCCTTGTCCGTCTTGTAACACGTCTTGCACATGCAAGGGCGGCAGTTTCCCCAAGAAAAGAGCGCGCCAAGAATCCCGTTTCAAAAACAACTGAAACAAACGGATGGGTTTTAATCCCTTCTGCAGCGCGCAAAAATTATGCCGCACTGCTTGAAAAGCAAACAGAAATACAAGAGTGGTCATCAAATCATCCTGCAAATAAATTAACAGGTTCGATTAACGAAAATATTATTACAGACCTTGCTATCATTACTTCAGGTTTAGGTTGTAATTATTACGAAGAAAACCTTGAAGAATTTATCGCTTTACGCAAAAAAGAAGGGAAAAACGCGCCTGTTCATCTTCATATCGGCGCATATCCTTTACCGGAAAAAATAGTTCGTTCTATTTGCAAAAATACGGAAAAAGTGATCGTTATCGAAGAAGGACAGCCTTTTATCATGCAGATGATCTTCGGTATTGCGGGAAATAAAAAATCAATCATTCCATGCGGGGAACTTGACCCTGATAATATCCGCGAAGCGCTCGGGCTTGCGCCAAGAAAGAGCATTTCTTTACAAATTGATAATCTTCCTCAAAGACCTCCTATACTTTGCCAGGGCTGCCCTCATATCGACAGCTATCAAACAATAAAAAAAGCGGTTTTTGCTCTCGATCCGCGTCAAGGACATCCTGATGTCGGCATTAATTCCGATATCGGCTGTTATTCCCTCGGTGTGGCAGAGCCTTTGGCAGTTCCTGAAAGCATAGTTTGCATGGGAGCATGCGTCGGCATGGCAAAAGGCGCATCAGAGGCAGGTCTTAAATACGCGCTTGCCGTAATAGGAGATTCTACCTTTATTCATTCAGGTATCACGCCTCTAATCGATGCGGTAGACGCAAATGCAGCAATGACTCTCATCATTCTTGATAATTCAAGTGTAGCGATGACAGGATGCCAGCCGACTATAGTTAAATCAAAAAACTTGAAAAATCTTATTTTAGGCTGCGGTGTAAACCCTGATCATCTGTTGATTCTTGATGCAAAACCAACCCTTGTCGAAGAAAATGCTGTTAAATTAAAAACAGAAATCGAATACAAAGGGCTTTCTGTAGTAATCTTTGTCCGTGAATGTCTTGAAGCAATCAGAAAACAAAGAGCAAAAAACAAATAAAAATTATCTTACGCAGTTAAAGTTGAGCAAACCTTTTTTGTGCTCTTTATTCTTTGATCATTTTATTTCTTCTTTGTTTTTATAGTAATTAATTATAAATTAATTTTTTTCTACTTGACTTTAATTGACATTAAGCACTAACATATTAATATATCTTTTAAAACTTTAAGGAGTTAATAATGGCAACTAAAACCACAACGAAAAAACCGGCTGCAAAAAAACCTGCAGCTAAAAAACCGGCGGCTAAAAAGCCAGTAGCAAAGAAAACAACTGTAAAGAAACCTGCAGCAGCTAAAAAGCCCGCAGCAGCGAAAAAACCAGCTGCCGCTAAAAAAACAACTGCAAAGAAACCTGCAGCGGCTAAAAAGCCCGCAGCAGCGAAAAAACCAGCCGCCGTTAAAAAAACAACTGCAAAGAAACCTGCAGCAGCCAAAAAGCCCGCAGCAAAACCGGCAGCAGCAAAGAAACCCGCTGCAAAACCCGCAGTACCTAAAACAACTAAAGCAACAGTAAAAAAAGAAGTTAAAAAGACTGATGCTCCGGCCGCAGAAAAACCGTCAACACCCGCAACAGATACTCCTATTTCATCAGATAATTCCAGTAACATGGGTTTCTAGATTAAAAAAACAGCGCATAAAGAGAAAAAAGCTGAATTCTTTGCTTTCTTTTTCCTTTGTGCGCTTTTTTTTTGCAATTTAATCAACAGTAGACAGATTTAAAAAAACATATTACCCTATCAATTACGGAGGGGTAAATGAAAAAACGTGCATTAATCAGTGTATATAATAAAGAAGGCGCTGCAGAATTAGCTTCTTTTTTAAATAGTTCCGGGTGGGAAATAATTTCTACAGGCGGCACTTTTAAATTCCTGCAAGAAAATAAAATACCTGTAACCGATGTTTCATCTGTTACGGGCTTTCCTGAATGTCTTGACGGCAGGGTTAAAACCTTGCATCCTGCAATCCATGCGGGAATCCTTGCGCGCCGTGATGTAAAAAGTCATGTTGATACTTTAAAATCTTTAAATTTGCAAACTATCGATCTTGTTTGCGTCAATCTCTATCCTTTTTTTGAAAAAGTGCAGGCAGGCTTATCAGAAGAAGAAACAATCGAATTTATTGATATCGGAGGTCCCGGTATGCTTCGATCTGCGGCAAAAAATCACCGCGATGTGATTGTTCTTACAGACCCGGCAGATTATAAAGAGGCGATGAAAAATATAAAAGCGGGAAAAGTCCCTCTTGAATTTAAAAAGCGTTTAGCGGGAAAAGTTTTTGATCTTACATCAGCTTATGATGCCGCCATTGCCCGTTATCTGTTAGACGAAGAATACCCTGAATATTTGCCTCTTTCCTTAAAAAAAGAAAGCGCTCTTCGTTACGGGGAAAACGCTCATCAGAGCGCGGCGCTTTATTTACATACCGATAAACCGGGCGCTCTTTGCGGTATGGAACAGCTTAACGGCAAAGAAATGGGATATAATAATATAAGAGACCTTGATATTGCATGGAAAGCGGTTTGCGCATTCGGATTAAAAACTGACGGAACGCTTCCTTTCGGCGCAGATGATATAAAACGCTTGTTTCCTGCTGCAAAAAGTTCTTTAGAAAAGCAAATTTGCTGTGTTGCGGTAAAACACAATACACCTTGCGGTATCGCGCTGGGCGATAATCTGTCTGATGCATTCAGAAAAACTTTTTCCTGCGATCCTGTGTCGATTTTCGGCGGGATAATCGCCTGTAACACTGTTGTAAATGCCGTTACGGCAGAACATTTAGCAGAGTTATTTTTAGAAGTGATAGCAGCCCCTGATTTTGATAATGATGCTCTGGAAATTCTAAAAAAGAAAAAAAATCTTAGAGTAATAAAATTAAAAAGAGCGCCGAAAGAAACTCATGAGTACATTGCAGTTGACGGAGGTCTTTTGACTCAGCAATGCAACCATATACTTTTTGAAAAATGGGAAGTAGTATCAAAAAAAGCTCCGGAAGAAAAAGATATTGCAGATATGATCTTTGGCATGAGAGCGGTTTCTTTTGTAAAATCAAATGCAATTATCATTGTAAAAGAACAATCTGCGACAGGTATCGGCGGAGGACAGGTGAACCGCATCTGGCCCGCAAAACAAGCGCTGGATAGAAGCACGGCTCTTATGACAGCGGCTTCCAGAGAAAGCGCAGATACAGGAGGCATCCCGTGGAGCGACTGTCTTCCTGCAAGAGTTCTTGCATCTGACGCATTCTTCCCCTTTGCGGATATAGTAGATGAAGCTGCAAAAGCGGGAATAAAAGCGATTATCCAGCCCGGCGGTTCAAAAAATGATAATTTATCTATTGAAGCGTGCGATAAACACGGAATTGCGCTGGTTTTTACGGGAACAAGGCATTTTAAACATTAAGAAATTTCTGTTTTATAAACTTTTTGATTTTAAGTAATTGAATAAATTTTATTTTTTTTATATCTTTAACTTATGACAGAAGCCCCAGAAAAAAAGAAAATTTATCACAAACGCCTTAGAAGCGGACTTTGCCCCAGATGCGGGGGAAAGGTAAGAAAATCGAGCCCGTATAAAACCTGCGATACTTGCAGGGAATTTTACCGGAACTACCAAAATGAAAATACGGACACAATTAATGAAACACGCAGAGAACGTTATGAACAAAGAAAAAAGAAAGGGCTATGCCCAAAATGCGGCGTTCCTGTGGGAAAAAAAGCAAAGAACTTTATATGCTCTAAGTGTCTTAAAAAACAATATAAGATTGACGGTAAAATAAAAAAAACTAAGAAACGGAAATAATAGAATTCTTTATGGCTTGACACTTTTCCTATGAAATGCCATTATTTCGTAAATGTAAAAACATTTAATGCGGCCTTGGTGGAACTGGTAGACACGCTAGCTTGAGGTGCTAGTGCCGAGAGGTATGGAAGTTCGAGTCTTCTAGGCCGCATTAGAATTAGATTAGATTTTCTTAATCAGCATTATTATCTTTCTTCCCTAATATATATGCACGTTCAATAAGGTATGTAACAGCGCAAACAGCATCTTCGCTTTTTTCAAATACCTTTTCTCCAATCTTCATTAATTTACCTATGGTTTCAGTAGTTTCAATTTTTTCTTTTAATTTTTCTGTATTCATATATGTCTCCTATTTTAGTAATTATTCATTTTTCTTACATTCTTAAAAATCTTTAATAGTTATCTCTAAAAGATTCTGTTTCAAGTATATAGTATTTTATCATATAAATTAAAGAAAAAATAGTGTTTTTTTCTTGCCAATTTCTATTTCCTGAATGATAATTATATTAAATAATTTTAGGAGCAAATATGAAAGAATATTCACAGGAAGAGCTGGAAAAGAAAATTAAAGAAATGCAAGAAAATATGAAAACACCGAATGTGCTTATTTGCGGGCAAACCGGTTCCGGAAAATCCTCAGCCATCAATTTTATTTTTAAGGATGATATTGCAGAGGTAGGAAACAAAGGGGAGCCTTGTACGGAAGATATAAAGTTTTATCCCGGAACAACTATAAATATATACGACAGTGAAGGTTATGAAATCGGCGGAAGCAAACAAGATCGTTACCAAAAATTGGTTTTTAATGATTTTTTATTAAAACCGGAAAATCAAAAAACAGACGGCGTTCATCTTGTGTGGTATACAATTTCAGCAGCCGGTAAAAGATTTACAGAAACCGATATTGCTTTGATAAAACAAATCGCTCAAGCAAAATACCCTGTATGTATACTGCTTACAAAAATTGATGAGTTAGCGGAAGATCAACTTAAAAAAATTACCGGCGATTTAATAAAAGATATACCCAATGTAAAAGTTTTTAAATTAAGCATAGTTGATGAAGAAAACATACAAAAATATTGTGACTGGGAAAAATTAATTGAGTGGTCATGCGATCAGCTTCCTGATGTATATAAAGACAGATTTATCTCAGGGTTACGCAAAGGTCTTGCAGAAAAACATAAACAAGCCGGTATTGCAATAGGACTCGCATCTGCTGCGGCAGCGGTTGTCGGGGCAAGCCCCATTCCGTTCAGCGATGCAGCTCTTCTTATACCAATTCAATCAGGTTTAATTTTACGTATCTTAAACCTTTACGGCATTAAACTGGCTGAAGGCACTATTTCTTCCATGCTGGCAGGTATAGGATTATCCGCTTTAGGAAGAGCTGCCGCAGGAGGTCTTCTTAAACTTATTCCTGTCGTCGGCGCTATTGTGGGAGGTGTCGTTAATGCCACTGTTGCCGCTGCTTTTACAGGAGCAATAGGTGCTGCATTAAACGAAATATGCTATAAACAGTGCAAGGATATGCTAAGCGGAAAAGAAATTCTTTTTGATATTGAAGAGTTATTATCTTCTTCAGCGTTTTTTGATTTAGTGAAACAAAACATGCAAAATAAAGGCAACTGATTAAAAATGTCTGATATAAACATCAATATGCTCATTTTGGGGCAAACCGGTTCCGGAAAAAGCACGCTGATTAATTACATATACGGAAAAAAAGTAGTTGAAACCGGAATGGGTCTTCCTGTTACATCTAAAGGTGATTTTACAAGAGTAAAAATCCAATCTCCTTTAAAACCGAGTATAACCCATACCTTTTATGACAGCTGGGGTCTTGAATCAAATAAAGCGGAAGAATGGAAAAAGATCATAAAAGAAAAGCTTACCTCTACTCTCTCCTACAAAGACATGATTTTCGGCATTATATATTGTCTTTCTTATTCTCAGGACAGAATACATGATTTTGAAATATCAATGATAAAAGAATTATTAAACAGAGGATATAAAATTATAATCGCATTAACTAATGCAGATAACAGCGGATATGAAACTAAAAAAATTGCTTTTAGAGAAAAACTAAACAAAGAGCTGAACGATTATCTTCAATATTTTGATACAGTTGATATTTGCGCGGAAGCAGTTCAAAAACTGGGGCAAAAGACAGCCAGAAGACCTTTTGGAAAAGAAGAATTATTTAAACAGCTTGAAAAAGATATTATTTCCAATTACAGCAAAGTATTAGTGGCAAATATAAAAACCTGGTATAAAAGAAGCAAAGAAAAAACTAATAACTTTTATTCTGAACAATTTAAAAAAATAGAAAAATTTTATGAATTTGATTTTAATTCTACTTTAGAGAAACAAGCCGAAGAAGAGGCAAACCGTCTTCAGGAAGCTGTTAAAAATTTAATAAAGGAAATTTTTGATAAATATAATTCTGCAATTAAAGAGGCAGAAGATTTTTACTCCCGAATAAGCGGTTCGTATAATAATTTAAAACTTCCTTTATGGCATATAATTTTACTCGATTCTATACCTTTAGTCGGTTTTATTATCCTATTTTTCAGCAGAAAATCTTTTGCAAAAAAACAATTAATCGAAAGTCTTAATCAATCAATAAAAATGATTAATGACGAAATTGATAAAGCGCTTATCTTTACAAAAGAATTCGGAGAAAAATTGTTTCAAGGAAAGATTTAATTTTTTTGAATTCAGTTTTTATTTCTGATTTTTTTCTTCATCGCTCTGAGATTTAGAAAAGGGGATCAAGTACCTTTCAAAAATCAGGCACTGACGGTATTATTTATGGCTCAAACGCATCTGAAGAACAGGCAAATAAGGCTG
Source organism: Treponema sp. (assembly GCA_009787695.1). GTDB lineage: Bacteria > Spirochaetota > Spirochaetia > Treponematales > Breznakiellaceae > WQXQ01. Next base: position 5,964 of record WQSW01000009.1, on the reverse strand, counting down.
ACGACGGAGGTAATGCAGTTTTTATTAGAGCAGCAGGCGGTAATTCTTTTAAGCGAAACACCACCGCACGTATAAGCCAGAGCATGGACAGCAATCAGCGGGGAGCAGCCGGCGGCTGGGAGTAAAAAGTATCAATTTTTAGCAAAAAAAAGAACTTATAACCTTTCTAATTCCCGATTAATTTTCTGCCGATGATCTAAACATGAAGAAATCATCATTTTTTCCTGCTCTACTGAGCACTTTATCTATCATTATTTTTTACACAAGCGTATTTTGCGTTATCGGCTGTAAAAGCACTCCTGCCGCTCAAGAAAGAACCATTTGGGAATTATTGTTGTCCCGCGATCAAAATGCTAAAGGTTATTTTCTTAGCGAGGTTGAAGTTAATGCCACAGATGACAACGGAAGAACACCGCTTCATTATGCGGTTGAATTACAGGATGTCCAGCTTGTTGATTTCTTTTTAAAACTCGGAGCAAAACCTGATGTTCACGATTTAGATTTTCAAACCCCGCTTGGAATGAGTGTTGAAAAAAATAATGCAGCCATTGCTAAACTTATTGCAGAAGCGGGAGCTGATATCCATCTTGTTTTTAAAAATGAAATCTCTCCTGCCGCTTTAGCACTCAGAATGGATCCTAACCTTTTTAGATCATTATTAACTCCTTCAAATATTGAAGCGGTTGATCGGAATAACTATAACAGAACAGTACTTCATATGGCTGCTATCGCGGGAAATATTCCTGGAGTTTATTCGATTCTCGCTCTTGTTCCATCATCATCAAATTTGGTAAATAAAACTGATAATTTAAATAAAAACGCTCTTGATTATTCTTTGGATTTGCCTAATTCAAGAAGCCACATGGAAATAGCAGAACAGCTTATTTTAAAAAATGCATTTTCAAATAATGTAATTTATAGCTTTCTGGGTCCTGCAATCAGAAGCGGAAATTATAATATCCGCCGCAATGAAGGGCTTGCGGCTATTCATTTTGCTGTAATGAACAGCTACTCAGGATTAATTTCTTATCTGTTAGGCAAAGATATCGATATCAATATAAAAAGCACTTCAGGAGCTACAGCTCTGCACGAGGCTGTTCGTATCGGGAACATTCCGGTTATCAATATGCTTTTAAATGCAAATGCAGATGTTAATGCAAAAGATGCAAATAACAACACACCTTTGCATATGGGAATTCCTGCCGAAGTTCATAAAGAAATAATAACATTATTATTAAACCGCAATGCTGATATTAATCTGCGCGATAATCACGGCGCAACGCCATTGCACATAACAATAATTCTTAACCGCCCTTTGGATGTAATTCAAACACTTTTAAATGCCAACAGTAATGTACACATCAGAAATATCGAAGGCAAAACACCTCTTTATATTGCGGTACAGGAAAACCGCTCATCATTGATCCCTGCCCTTCTTGCAAAAGGATCAGAGATTTTTGCGGCGGATAATTCCGGAAAAACACCTTTTGATTTGGCAATAGCAAATGATACTATTTTTAATATGCTGATATCATCTGAAACTGTTAATCAAAGAGACAGCGAAGGAAATACCATGCTTCATGCCGCTGTCAGAAACCGTGCGAATCCGGCACAAATATCGCGAATTCTTGACAATAAAGCTTTAGTTGATGCAATAAACAGGGAAGGTGATACAGCCCTTCATATCGCAGTAAGAATGAATCAAAAAGAAAGCGGGGAATTTTTAATTTCAAGAGGGGCAAATATTTTCCTTGTTAATTCTTCAGATCAAAGCCCTTTATCTGTCGCACTTTCAAGCACTCCTTTGCGTGAATGGATAATTAATCCTACAACAATGATTGCAAAAGACGGCAGCGGAAATAATATGCTTCATCTTGCGGCAGGCTGGAAATTAGACAATGTAATACCTATTATGATTAAAAGCGGTTTATCAATCGAAGAGCCGAATGCTACAGGAGAAACACCTGTTTTTATGGCGGTAAAATACAACAGCCCTTCTACTATCAATGTTCTTGTAGAAAATAACGCAAACTTAAATGCACGCGATGCTTTAGGCTATTCAGTACTGCACACAGCCGTAAGATGGAATGCAAAAGAAACTGTTGAATTACTTATCTCTCTTAAAATGGATATTGATGCACATTCACATAACGGCAATACACCGCTTCATGACTCTGTAATTTTAAGAATGAATGATATTGAATCTATTTTGATTCGCAACGGCGCAGACCTTGAAGCAAAAAACATAGACGGCAACACACCTTTCATGGAAGCTGTAAGAGCTGATAATTTAGCATCGGTTGAAAGGCTTTTTCAAAGAGCAGATACATCTACAAGAAATATAAGAGGCGACACCCCATTGCATATTGCAGTTTCAGGAAACCGCCGCGAAATGGCAGCAAGGCTTTTAAGAATAGGCAATGTTTCGATTCATGCACGTAACACAACAAACAGAACGCCTTATCAAATTGCGCTTAACACATCATCTGAAATGGTATCAACATTATTAACAGCAGACAGAATTAATATTTCTGATGACATGGGAAACTCCGTGCTACACATTGCCGTTCTTGAAAAAGCACCTAACGAAATGATTAATTTAATAATCACAAAAGGCGCAAGGGTTAACTCTGTTGACAGCAACGGTAAAACCCCCTTACGTCTTGCTGTGGACTTAAACTCTTGGGAATCTGCAAAAGCGATAGCTGATGCGGGCGCCGATCCTTTTATTCCTGCGGTAGACAACAGAACAGCGGCAGAGATTGCTTTTACAAAGGGCGATGACTGCATCAAAGCAATTTTTTCAGGAAGAGCGATAAACTCAAAAGACAGCGCGGGAAACACAGTTTTACACACAGCAGCCCGTTACGGCACGCCTGCCAACATTGCAATTCTTGTTGAACTTGGAGCAAATAAAACAATCAGAAACTTTGCATCGGAAAGCCCTTATGATATTGCAGTTAGGTGGAATAGGTCTAATAATGCTGAAGTTTTAAGGTAATACATTATCAGCTGATTTTCGCGGATTATTTTTACCTGTGTTTTTTCATTGCGCGGAAAACTTCGTACTAGAAACTTCGTTGTAAGAACCTACTTCATCAGAAATAGCTCTTTCAACAAATGCATTAAGAGAAATCCCTTCTTTGCTTGCAAAAATTGCAGCTGTTCTATGAAGTTCAGGTGAAATGCGAATGTTGAAAGAACCTTTATAGGATTTTTGCGGTTCTTTTCCTGCTTCCTTACATAAACTTAAATAATCTTCAACTGCATCGGTAAAAGCTTTTTTAAGTTCATCTACACTATTACCTTCAAAAGTTACAAGGTCAGTTGTTCCAATTATTTTTCCGAAAAAACATTCATCAATTGCTGAATACTCTACACTGCCGTAATAATCTTTGTATTTGAGTAAATTATCATTCATTTATATAACCTCCTTTATACACGAAAAAAAAGAGATGTGCAACCGTTTTTTAGTTACAAATCGTAATAATTTCCTGATAATTCTTTTCTTGAAATTGATTTGACAGTAAAAAAAGTTCTAGCAAACAATTATTTAATATCCATATTTACTCTTTCTTGCCGGCAAAGTCAAAAAATGCTTATACAGCATCTCCGTTGTATATTTAAAAGTAAATATGTTACATTTATAAATCCCCTTCTTAATAATAAGTAACAATGAATAGCAAGAAATGTTATATAAAGAAAAACAAACAACAAAAGAGAGGCATTATGATTAAAACTAAGGCATTGATACTGGCGGCGGCGTTCTTTTTGGCGCTGGCGGGGACGGCTTACACCCAGACAGCAAAAACCGGAAAGCTCGTAGGGCTGGCGGTCATTGTAGAGTATCAGGATCACAGGACTGTGCACACAAGGCAGCAGGTAGATGAAATGTTCAACCGTGTGGGCGGCATGAGGGGTAGTAATGAGCCCATATCCGTTTATGACTTTTACAAACGTTTTTCTGACGGGCGTTTTGAACTTACCCATGTCGTGGCGCCGGTTGTTACCCTGCCGTACACGTTTGCGCAGCGCGGGGATCCCCGCAGCAGCCCCAGCGATCTTTGGCCGGAGGTAAAGAAAGTATTAGATAACATGAAATTTGATATGAGAGGAGTTACTCTTAACAGCCGGGGCGAGCCGGCTTTCATCACTATGCTGGTTTCCGGTCCGGTTAGCCCAGCCGGAGTTGGCGGTACTACCACCGCCTCCGGCGGCAGGGGCCATTCGCGGACAAGAATGAGTACCAATCGGAACAGTAACCCGGCGGTTGATATGAGGGTGCTTTTACACGAAATCGGCCACGCTCTGGGCTGGCCGCATGCCGCGCCGGCATCGGCACTCGGGCGCTGCCTTATGAAAGGCGGCTGGGTGCCCAACCCTTTTTACAGGCACATGGCAGGGTGGATAGACCCGGTTGACATTACCAAAATGCCGAGCGGAACAAGGCTTACTCTGACAGCGAACAGCAATCAGGCGTTTGTGTACAGGAGAAACGCGAATGAGGCGTTTTATATTGAGGCGCGCCAAAGCGACAGCATTAACGGGTTTCCAATCGGTATGAGTGAAAGCGGGCTTTTGATATGGCATATTAATGAGGCAGGATCAAGATCGAACGCGGCTAACGCAACCGGTTTTTGGCGCGTGGAACTTGTCCACGCGAACGGGCGCAGCGAAATGGGAAACAGCAATCAATACGCCCTTTTCCGCCAGGGCGTCAGAACCCGCTTCGACCGCGCAACCACTCCTTCATCCAACTGGCGAGACGGAACACCGTCGGGCTTAAACATTTCCCGGATAAGCGGCGCAGGAAATACAATATCGTTCACTTTGGGCTTTGAAAATTATGTTGATGAGATGCTGCCGGAAGTAAAATTCCTGGATGACATATACGCTTCCGCAATGGCAACAAGTAATGTGGTTGTTACACTTAATCAGAATCTGACGCTAAATACGCTTATCAGTTTACCTGCGCCCCGCACCTTAGGCGCAACGGTAACAATCCGCAGCGCAAACCCCAACGCGCCGGTTACGATTACCCGTGGCACTGTCGGCAATCTGTTTACCGTACCCGACCGCACCGCGCTTATTCTGGAAAACATCATTATTGACGGCGGCGGCAGAGGTAATTTTATAGTCTACGATAATGACGAGGAGGGTGAAGCCGATGAAAGCGGCAATGTCATTATTGCCGCTCCGCCTGCCCCTCAAGCCGATAACAATTCTGAGGGGGCTCTTGCGGACGGGACTGCTGCAGCCGTTCCGGGCACGCTCGTGCGGGTAAATTCAGGCGGCACGCTCATTATGAATAACGGCGCGGTGCTGCGTAATAATATAAATTCAAGCGACGGCGGCGGCGTGTATATAGCGAGGGGCGGCACATTCACCATGAACGGCGGCGAGATTAGCGGCAACACCGCACAAACAAGCGGCGGTGTAATGCTGCGTGACGGTGTATTTACCATGAACAACGGTAAAATCTCAGGCAATACCTCCCGCGATGTTGGCGGCGGTGTGCGCGCTCCTATAGCAAACGGTGTTTTCACCATGAACGGCGGGGAAATCAGCGGTAATAGCGGCACGATAGGCGGCGGAGTGCGTTTAAGCGGCCGCGCAGCATTTACCATGAAAGGCGGCAGAATCAGCGGCAACACCGCAAGCAGTGACGGCGGCGGCGTTGCGATAGCGAACGATGGCACTGTATTCAACTTAAACGGCGGCGAAATAAGCGGTAATACCGCAGGCAGAGGTTCCGGCATACGCATATCCGCCGGAACTGTCAACCTAAACGGCGGCGTAGTTGCCGAAGAAGGCAGGAATGTCGCTGCAGTTGTCAGCGGAACCCATAACCTCAACAGCGCTTCTCCGGGCAACGCCGTGATAATCGCGTGGAACCGTCCGTCAGGTACGTTAAACTACACCGCCGGTTCAAGCACTCATTTGACTGTATCGGCAGGCGGGACA
>WQSW01000008.1 GCA_009787695.1 Treponema sp. | reverse complement strand
AATATGACGGTAAAAGAATCTTTATCTTTTGATATGGTGGTGTGGAGCAATATATCAAAAAGCGGAAATCCACAAAGCGGCTGGTCTTCGGGGCATGACAGGAATACGTTGATATATGTAGTACCTGAATATTTACTTTCAATTAAGAGTAATACTGTGTATAAAATTACCGCAAAAGGACATTCAAGTGCAGAGATGGAAAGGGTCGAAGGTCAATTCCAGTTAGGTATAGGTAATAATGCGACAGTATTTATTGACGGTACTACTAGCCAAATTGATTTAACATCAGGAGCTTTTGAGGTAGTTCTTTATGTAGTTACTAATAATGAAATCACAAACCGAAATCAAGGTAATGTAATATTCAATCTGGCAAGCAATTATCAATCAAGTGAATCAAGCGAACCAGAAGGCACTGTAAAGGCGACCATTACAAACTTCTCTATGACAATTGAAGAAGTAAAAAGCGGAGAAAACGGGTTAATCTTCAGGCTTAATGATGAAGGCAGCGGATTCATTGTCAGAGGAAGCGCCGCGACAAAAGGGGCGGTGAATATACCTGATGTGTGGAAAGAAACCGAAAAGTCGGAATTATTACCTGTAACGGAAATTGCTCAAGACGCATTTAAACATAATATGAATATTACAAGTGCAAACATCGGAAATAATGTGGAAATAATTGGTGGTTGGGCATTCAATTTTACAGGTACAACAAGCGTTAGCTTACCTAATAGTTTAATTATTATAGGCGAGGACGCGTTCTGTCAAACAAAATTAACCAGTGTTACCATCCCCGACAGTGTGGAAATTATTGAGAAAGGCGCGTTTTTTGAATTACATCTATCTAGTGTTGTAATATCACAAAATTCAAATCTAAGGATTATCGGCGAGATTGCTTTTGTTTTAAATGATTTTACTAATATCCTAATACCTGCACGCGTGGAGAGCATTTATGAATCGTTTGGTGATTGTAAGAACCTGACAAGTGTTATTATTATGACGGAAAATCCTCCTATTTTATTAGGTGGTGAAGATGGTGAAGGTGGTGACTTTACATGGCTCGAAAATGAAAAATTATCTTTCCATGTTCCCGAGAGCATTCTTGGTGAATATCAGGAACATCTTGATTGGGGAAAACGTTATGGCCCTGAAAGATTCTATGCGATAGAGTCGATCGTATTTTCTTTGTCAGATTATCTTGCAAACAACTATCCGAATAATCAAACAGTGTCGGCAGCTTTCAAATCTCCGCTTTCCAAAACATATGGACCTGGTTTAGTTTATACTGTCAATTATAATGCAATAGAAATAAAAGGACGCGATGAAGACTGGCAAGGATTGGATATAAGTATTGATAATTTGAATCTTAGTACTAATAAATATAAAATAACTGTCAGTGCTAATCTATTAGAGGACGACAATACCAAAATTATTGTGCAAGGTGCGGAACCGCCGTATGATTGGCTTAAGAGCAATTTTGATGATATTTCAGACACATCTGTGATTACCGTTAGTTGTGAGATACCATCTGACTTTTTAGCAAACTACAATTACGAGGGAAAAGTAATAATCGGAAATCAAAGGATACGTATTAGCACCTTACATATTAGCGGCTTACAAAAAAAATCAGTTGCAGGCATCCGTATAAATAACATCATAATTGAGAATTTAGGTTTACGGTGAGCCAGAAAAGGCGGCAGACATATAGCATAGGCTTCTGTCACCTTTTCCACAGAAAATAGTTAATTTATTATTTTTCCGATTTCATCAAGTGAAAGACCTGTTATTTTACTCACAAAATCAAGAGTTGATCTTTCAGATAACAGAAATTTCCTCAGATGCTTTCAAAGGAAACACAAACATAACCAGTGTTTCAATACCTGTAAGTGTTAAAACTATTCATTCAGGCGCATTTTCCAATTGTACAAATTTATCTTCTGTTACAATTCTTGCAGTAAATCCGCCCGAACTTAAGCAAGAAGGGAAAAATAATAAAGATGCTCCTTCCAACTGGTTTTATGGCAACGACAGTAACCGGCAATTTTATGTTCCCGATATTAACGCATACATATCAGAATCATTATGGAATTATTATTACAGCAGTTATATTAACCCAATAAACTAAGCGTCTTAATAGTTATAATGGTAAAGCGGCTCATCTCGTATTTCTATTTTACCGGCGATGAGACTTGAACTCATACATACTTGCGTATGGTAGATTTTGAGTCTACTGCGTCTGCCATTCCGCCACGCCGGCTGTTTGTTACTTGATACTACTATACAAGATTGTTATTAATTTATCAAGGCTTATAAACAGTTAAAAACTTTTTTTCCGATTTATCCCTCACCAGGAATGCTGCCTCCCATACATATCACGAAACACAAGATTGTTTTCGTCATCGCGCATTGTATCGCCGCGTTCAACTCCTCTTTTACGTGTAAAATAATTAAAAGCGGCTTCTGCCGCCATTTCTGATTTGTTATTTGAATTATCATCGGAAACGCAAAGGCAGGGATCGAAAACACGAATTGAATATCCTTTAGGTGCTAAAACATTGCGTGTAATCTGTAAAAAATTATGAAACCCTGCTTTTGCCATTTTGTAACCGTATCCGTCTGTATCATTCGTTTCGTTAATGCTTGCCTGCGCCGATGTCAGATAACAAAGACGTTTTCCTTCACCGGCTTCAAGAAACGGAAAGAAGGTTTCCAGCATTGACATTGGCTTTATCACATTTGCATCATAAAGATTTCGCATAACTTGATCATTCAATCCTGAACGGATATTAAAATTATCATCTATACTTTGTTCATCGCTAAGATCAATATAGATATCAATACGGTCTGTAATTTTTTTAAGTTTAGCGGCAGCGTCTTTTAAATCCAATGGAATCAATGTAACTTTGTCAACTTGATCATTTCCAATTGCATATACTTTATAGCCTTCCCTCACAAAAACACCGGCAAGTTTCTTATCAAATTCTTTTTTTAAATCAGTAATCAGTATATTTTTCATCCGGCACTCCTTTTTAAAACGGCCATTCTTGACTTAAATAATCGTACATCACAAGTCTGTGTTCATCTTTTAACGGTGTCTCAAAATATTTTGAAGCATGAGCAGCTGTGTCTGCGGGATCAAGCGCAGCTTTTTCGGAAAGCGTGCCGTCCTGCATTTGCCGCTTCATCCAACCGGGATGATAAAGACGAAAAGAATAACCTTGAGGAAACAAAAGATTGTGCATCAGCCGGACACCCATGTTCATGGAACTTTTACTCATTGAATACGGGTAACTGTTTCCTGCTCGGTTCTTCATCAACGTAATGCTGCTAACCTCTGAGGAAACAAAACACAGGCGTTTCAAATTTCCCTTATCAAGGAGCGGAAGAAAAAACTCAACCATGTGTGCAGGACCGAGAGCGTTAACGCTAAAACTGTTCCATGTCGCTTGTAAATCCATCGGCGGCTCATCAATGCTGCAATGCACCTCGCCCATCAGTGCGGCATTGGAGATCAGCATGTCAAGAGAGTCAGTTTTTTCTGATGTAAGATTATTTGCTCTAACAATTGATGATGTATCGCCTGCATCCAGCGGAATTATATGCAGCGCGGGATTTTTTTCGCGCTCTTTTTCAAGTAAGCTGTAGTCCTGCAAATATTTTCCGCCAAAGACTGTCCAACCGCGTAACAGAAATTCTTTGCATAACGCAAAACCAAGACCGCGATCAGCTCCGGTAATAAAAACTTTAGGCATATCATCATTATAACAAAATATTTTATTTTATACCAGTTTAATATTTTAATCTAATTTTCTTATAAACGATGTGCATTTAAAACTTTAAATATTTATTAAACAAATCCTCATTATTACTGAGAAATTCTTTCTCAATCATTTTTTCCTTTATTCCGTAATTGATAAAATACATAAAAGAACAGCCTGCTTCCACCTTATTTGAAAAATGATATAAATTCCATAAATAGGCTTGAACAGAAGGAGAAGTGCAAGCTCTGTCAATTTCATATTTGATAACATTAAATTCATCAAACCTGATATTTTTAATATCATATAAATAACAAATAAAATCAAAATACGAAAGTAATTTATCTATTTGATACGCAAGATCGGAATATGTTTTATGAAAATCTTCCGTATACCAATTCGGATTGTTGTCAATTGTGTTCATGGTCTTGGCAGTATTCTGATCAAACCAAAGTTTATTAATTATATCATCAAGGAATTCGGTTCTTCTTATTTTAATCGAAGAGTTCCATTGAATTAAAGCAAAAATACTTCCTATCGCCATTCCAATTATAAGGAGCAGCGACAGGTAATTATCTATTGTCCAGTTGTTAAAAATATTCATTTATTTTCCTTGCTTTAATTATAAAATATTGTTTTAAAATTTTCCAATAATCCAATCTGATTTTTTTATTATCATTATTAAAATTGATATATCCTTTATCATCTGATATAATAACCGCATGGATACAAAAGAAAATATCTATAAAATATACGATCTAATAAAAAATGCAAAGCATTTTGTCACTTTTACAGGAGCGGGTGTCAGCACCTTGTCCGGGATTCGGGATTTTCGCGGAAAGAACGGGCTTTATAACGATATGGATGCAACGAAAATTTTTGATCTTGATTATTTTTATAAAGACCCTGCTTTTTATTACAACAACACGCGTTCATTCATTTATAATCTTGATGAGAAAGAGCCGTCAATCGTTCACACTGTGTTAGGTGATCTTGAAAAGCAAGGTTTTCTAAAAGCACTGATCACTCAAAATATCGATCTATTGCATCAAAAAGGCGGAAGCAAAAATGTAATTGAAATTCACGGCTCGCTTGTAATTCATTATTGCCTGCATTGCGAAAATATCAAAATGAGTTTTGAAGAAGCATCTGCGATAGTCCGTAACGGCGGTATGCCGAAGTGCTCTAAATGCGGCGGCATTTTAAAACCTGCAATCACTTTTTTCGGGGAAGGGCTTCCTGCCGATGCGCTGCAAGAAGCGATACAAGAATCACTGCAAGCGGATTTAATGCTTGTTTTGGGAACAAGCCTCACTGTCTATCCTGCTGCGGGTATGCCAGAATACACTTTGCGTAACGGCGGTAAGATCATCATCGTTAATAATATGCCCACTCCGCTTGATAAAAGAGCTTTACTCTGTTTTGAAAATTTAGAAACTGTTTTTGAAGAATTAAACAAACTTATTAACAAATAAATTTTTAAATAATATTTTCTTTTTCTCCCCATTGAGATATTTCAATTTTTTTTATATAGTAAATCCATGATTATCAGAGACCGATACGCACCATCCCCCACAGGGCTTCAGCACATTGGCGGAATAAGGACGGCGCTTTTTAATTACCTTTTTGCACGGTCAGCAGACAACGGAAAGTTTCTTCTTCGTTTGGAAGATACCGATAGAACCCGCTCTGAAGATTGTTATGTGCAGAATCTTTACGATACATTTTCTTGGCTTGGAATAAAGTGGGACGAAGGTCCTGATTGCGGCGGCGCTTTTGCTCCTTACATTCAATCTGAAAGGTCTTCTTTGTATAAAAAGTTCGCACAGGAATTGCTTGATAAGGGACATGCTTACCGCTGTTTTTGTACAACGCAAAGAATCGAAGAAGTGCGCCTGCAAAGAGAGGCTTCTCATTCTTCAGAGAGCGGTTATGACCGTTTCTGCCGCAACATCGATTCAAACGAAGCTGTTAAAAAAGCCGAAGCAGGCGAGCCGTACACTGTCAGATTAAAAATACCATTGGGAGAGTCAACTGTTTTTCACGACCATCTGTTAGGTGACATCGAATGGAAAAATGATGATGTTAACCCGGACCCTGTTTTGTTAAAATCAGACGGCTTCCCTACTTATCATCTTGCAAATGTTGTTGATGATCACTTGATGGAAATAACCCATGTGTTACGCGCACAGGAATGGTTAGCGTCCACCCCTCTTCATGTGATTATGTACCGCGCCTTTGGATGGACCCCTCCTCAATTTTGTCATCTTCCTATGGTAATGGGGCAGGATGGGAAAAAACTTTCAAAGCGGCACGGCGCGACAAGCATTGACGAATTCCGCAAACAAGGCTATCTTCCAGAAGCGCTGATAAATTATGTCGCGCTTTTGGGCGCTTCTTACGAAGAAGGCAAGGATATCTACACATTGGAAGAACTCGCACAGCGCTTTACTTTAGAAAAATTAAATAAAGCGCCCGCTGTTTTTGATTATAAAAAACTTGAATGGTATAACGGTCAGTACATCAGAATGAAAAGCGATGAAGAACTTGCTTCTCTTTGCCTTCCCTATGCGATAGAAGCGCGGCTTTTCAGTAATAAAGGAGACAATCCTTCGCAGCAGCAAAAAGAAATTTTTATTAGTGCAATGCCTCTTGTAAAAGAACGCCTTGTCTTTTTAAATGAAGTGCCGGAAAAAATCGCGTACTTATTTAAAGAGCCTGAGATTCCTGAGGCAGAAGAATTTATTCCAAAGAAGTGCGATCTTGCCAAAACTATAGAACTTTTACAAATAGGGAAAGAAATTGCGCGTAACTTAGCGCAGGCAAGCGATGATGAAAAGGCAGAAAGTTTTATTAAAGCAGAGGCGGAAAAACGCGAAGTAAAACTAGGCGATTTAATGATGCCATTACGCGTTGCAATTACAGGAAGCCGCGTTAGCCCGCCTCTTTTCGGATCGCTTCGCCTGCTTGGAGCGGAACGTTCAATAGAGCGGATAGAAAAAGCGTTAAAAAAATTACAAATATAATAGGAGAAAAAAAATGGCAAAGGCGAAATCAACAAAAAGCACAACGGGTAAAACTACGGGAAAAAAAGAAAAACTTTCTGACAAACTTTTTTTTAATTTAAAAAATTGCTGGGAAGTATTAAACGAGAAAACAGAAACAGAAATTGCAGAAACAGAAAAAGAAATTGCAGAACTAGCATCATCTTACAAAAATTTTCTTGATATGGGAAAAACAGAGCGAGAATGTGTTGAAACAATATGCGCTTTGCTTGAAAAAAACGGCTTTGTAAATATCGATAATATTACGCAAAAAACATATAAACCGGGCATGAAAGTTTATCAAAATATACGCGGAAAATCTGTCATTGCAGCGATCATCGGGAAAAAAGGAGCGGCTAACGGCTGTAATATACTCGGAGCGCATCTTGATTCTCCGCGTTTGGATTTAAAACAAAAACCGCTTTATGAAGACAGCGATCTTGCGTTATTCGACACTCATTATTACGGCGGTATAAAAAAATATCAGTGGACAGCTATCCCGCTTTCAATGCACGGGGTATTTATAAATGAAAGCGGAAAAAAAACTGTGATAAAAATCGGAGAAGAGCCCGGCGATCCTGTTTTTACAATCACAGACCTCTTACCGCATCTTGCAAAAGAGCAGATGGATAAAAAAGCGTCTGCAGCGGTGGAAGGCGAGGATTTAGATATTCTTATAGGCTCCCGCCCTTATGACAAAGATGAAAAAGAAAAGGAAAAAGTAAAACTTTATATACTCGCGCTGTTAAACGAAAAATACGGTATTACAGAAAAAGATTTTATAAGCGCAGAGATTGAATTTGTTCCTGCATTTAAAGCAAGCGATGTCGGTTTTGACCGAAGTATGATCGGCGCTTACGGGCATGATGACCGCTGCTGTGTATGGCCCGCAGTGCAGGCAATTCTTTCAATTGCAAATGAAAAGACGATTCCGGAAAAAACTTTAGTGTGTTATTTGTCAGATAAAGAAGAGACAGGATCGGCAGGAAACACAGGCGCAAGGTCTTTAAACTTTCAAAACTTTCTTACGATGTTATGCGAAACTGAAGCGCAAGCCCGTCTTTGTTTCACAAACTCTTCGATGCTTTCGGCAGATGTAAATGCGGCATTCGATCCTACATACGCAGGCGTTTTCGACAAAAAAAATGTATCTTTTCTCGGAAAGGGAATCGTGCTTGAAAAATACACAGGATCAGGCGGCAAATACGGTGCAAGCGACGCTAATGCAGAATATTGCGCAAAGGTGCAGGCGATTTTAAACCGCAATAAAATACAGTGGCAATGCGGCGAATTGGGAAAAGTAGACAAAGGCGGCGGCGGAACTATCGCACTCTATGCCGCCAATTTAGGGATAGATGTTTTAGATTGCGGCGTGCCTGTTTTATCGATGCACTCTCCGTTTGAAGTGATCAGTAAAATCGATCTTTATATGACTTTAAAAGGGTATATCGCTTTCTTAAAAGACGCATAATTTTTAAAGCCGCGAAACTTTTAATTTTTTTAAAAGTTTTAAAAAATCGTTACGTGTCATCGGCTCTCCGCCTAAACTTTGCAAGTGATCTGTCGGTACTTGGCAGTCGACAACTTCTATTCCTTTTTCAAAAAGCATTTTTGCAAAACTTAAAAAAGCGGCTTTAGATGCGTTTTTTCTTTTGGAAAACATAGACTCGCCGACAAAATATTTTCCCATCAAAACACCGTAACAGCCGCCGACAAGCTCTCCGTCCTGCCAGCTTTCAGCAGAATGAGCCCATCCCATTTTAAATATTTCCATGTACGATTCTATTATGTAATCGGAAAGCCATGTACCGCCTTGATTCGGACGGAAAATTTCTTTGCAACCTGTCATAACTCCGAAAAAATCCTTGTCAAAAGTTATTTCATATACATTGTTTTTAAAAATCTTTTGCATTGAAGAAGATATGTGCAGTTTTTCTGGAAAGATTACGCAGCGCGGATCAGGGGATTGCCAGATTAAAGGGTCTTCAGGATTGTACCAGGGGAAAATGCCTTGCTCGTATGCCGAGAGCAGCATTCCCGGCGAAAGATTTCCGCCGATAGCAACAATGTCACCGTCCCATTCTTTAGGATCGGAAAAATTAAAATTTACTGTTTCATCAAGATAAGGAAAATCAGGATCGGGACCGGGTTTAAACGAAAACATTTTTGATTGTTTCTATTTTTCTTGAACGTCCATAACGTAGCTTTTATCATTCCAGTCAACAATTGCGTTTCCGCCTTCGCTAAGTCTGCCGAAAAGTACTTCGTCAACAAAGAAACTTTTAATTTTATCTTCGATAAGACGCCCTGCATTTCTTGCGCCGAACTCGCGGCTGTATCCTTCTTCTGCAAGTTTATCTATACAAATTTCAGTCACAGTAAGTGTTACATTCTTTTCCGTTAACTGGACTTTAAACGCATCAATTTCTTTCTGTACGATAGAAACCATAATATCCCGCGAAAGATGACCGAAGCGCACAACAGAATCAAGGCGGTTGCGGAATTCGGGAGTAAAGAATTTTTCCACTGCGTTGTCAACCGCGCTTTCGTCCATTATACGATCTCCGAAACCTATAAGCCCTTTTCCTATATCCCTTGCGCCTGCGTTACTCGTCATTATAAAAATTACATTGCGGAAATCGGCTTTGCGCCCCTGATTATCAGTTAAAGTTGCATAATCCATTATTTGAAGAAGTATGTTAAAAATATCGCTGTGCGCTTTTTCAATTTCGTCTAACAAAACAACTGCATGAGGCTGTTTGCGTACTGCATCGGTAAGTTGACCGCCCTCTTCATAACCTATATAACCGGGTGCGGAACCGATAAGACGCGAAACTGTATATTTTTCCTGATACTCGCTCATATCAAAGCGGATCATTGCAATGCCTAAAATATCTGCAAGCTGGCGGGCGAGTTCTGTTTTTCCGACACCTGTCGGTCCTACAAAAAGGAAATTCGCTACAGGTTTTCCTTCCGCTCTAAAGCCCGCCCTTGATCGTTTAACAGCTTTTACAACAGAAGAAACAGCATCATCCTGACCGAAAATCTTTGCTTTCAGTCTTGTATCCAAATCTCTTAATTTATCTTTTTCGCTCTCTCCTACAGACCTCTGAGGTATACGCGCAATTTTTGAAACAACAGTTTCTATTACAGGAATGGTTATTTCTATCGATTCGATCTCTTCGGCAACCTCTGTTTGTTCGGCTAAAAGTTTTTTCTCAGCTTCTTTCTCTGCTGTTTTATATGCTTCTATTCTTGTGTATGCGCCGGCTTCATCAATTACATCAATTGCTTTATCGGGCAGGCGGCGTTCAGTGATAAATTGTGCGGAAAGGCGCACCGCTGTTTCTAAAACTTCATCACTGTATGTAACATGATGATAACTTTCATATTTAGATTTTATCCCCTTAAGAATGTCTATCGCTACTTCCTGAGAAGGTTCGTTAATATCGATCTTTTGAAAACGCCGTGAAAGCGCGCGGTCTTTTAAAAAGAATTTATTAAACTCCTCATGAGTGGTAGATCCGATGCAGCGAAGCTTTCCTGAAGCAAGAGCAGGTTTTAATAGATTTGAAGCGTCTAAAGAACCGCCTGAAACAGCACCCGCTCCTACTATCGTATGAATCTCGTCAATAAAAAGTATTGTTTTTTCTTTTCTTAAAACTTCTTCCACAACTTTTTTAATCCGTTCTTCAAAATCGCCGCGATACCTTGTTCCCGCCATAAGCGCGCCCATATCAAGAGAATAAATACTAAAACCTGTTAATGCGGGAGGCACTTTACCTGCAATAATTCTTTGTGCAAGCCCTTCGGTAATTGCTGTCTTTCCTACGCCGGAATCCCCGACATGAATGGGGTTGTTTTTCAATCTGCGGCAGAGAACCTGCACTGTACGATCCAGCTCTTCTTCCCTGCCGATTACAGGATCAAGTTTATTTTTTCGGGCTAGAGCGGTTAAATCCATCGCATAACGTTCAAGCGCTGTTTTTTTACCTGACTTTCTTTGACCTTCCGAATGCTCATTATCTTTGCCTGTATTTTGAAAACCTTCATTTCCGTAACTATGAGAAAGCACCTGCAGCAGATCAAGCCTTTTAATTCCCGCTTTACGCAGATAATATGCGCTGTAACACCGCTCTTCATCAAAAAGCGAGACAAGAATGTCCGCCACATCGATCATTTCTTTTTGAGTCGATCTGCTGAAAATTACAGCGCGCTCAATAATACTGTGAAAACCGACCGTTTTTGTAGGTTCGCCGGTAATTGTAACGGGGAGTTTTTGCTCAAAATAATTTTCCATTCCGTGCTTAAGCTGCTCTAAATCCGCACCGCAGGAGAATAAAACACCCTGAACCTCGTCAAAAGCCAAAGCAGCATATAAAATATGCTCCGGTGTGAGATATTCATGGTTTCTTAGTTTAGCCTCATTATATGCAGCGTCAATAATTGCCTGCACGTGGCTGGAAATTCTCATTTTATTGCCTCATTATCAAATATAATATAAATTATCCTAACTATCTATCTTTATTTTCTACCTTAAAGCAGTAAATAGTCAAGTTTTATTTTTTGAGGGGGTTTTGGTTTAAAACGGGTTATCTGCATTTTAGAACGATTTTATGCTCAAACAGGTTCCATAACGCAGCGAAGCGGGAATTCATTGGCGCTTGCCTGTGCATGAACTTGATCAATCTTGGTTAGGGCTATATCCCATGTATAAACGCCTACAACACCCTTTCCCTTGCTGTGTACGTCAAACATGATATTGAAGGCATCTTCGATACTTTTGTGAAAAATAGATTTTAGGATTTCTACTACAAATTCCATAGTTGTAAAATGGTCATTTAAAAGAATGACTTTATACTGCTCGGGTTCTTTGTTTTTCTCATGGGATTTGGAATTTTGTTTGTTTTTAATCCGAGGTTCCATAGTCCTCATTATAAATAAATGAAAAATTAATGTAAATATACTTTTGGGAAAAAAAGTAAAATTTTTTAACCTGTTGCCTTGAATCACTGTATAGTTTATTCTGAAAGATACTGATATGGCGAAAGATAATGAAAACGCACAACAAGAACAGCGTGCGTTAATAGTCCAAAGTGACAGAACACTTCTCCTTGATGTCCACTGCCGGTCGGCAGAAGATGCAAGGCAGGCGATTATTCCTTTCGCTGAATTGGAAAAATCGCCTGAGCATATCCATACTTACCGTATAACTCCTCTTTCATTGTGGAACGCGGCAAGCGCAGGTTTTACACCGCAGGATGTTGTTAATACTCTTAATGAATACAGCCGTTATGAAATACCATCGGGAATTACAGAAGGTTTTTCTCTTTTAATGTCGCGTTACGGTAAAATAAAAATGATCGAAAACCTTTCTGATAACGGAAGCGCTGATTTTTTAAAATTACAAATTGAAGATGAGATGATCCGCATTGAGATAGGCGAAATTAAAGTTCTTAAAAAATATCTTACAGAAATAAATGACGGCTTTTCTCTTGCCTTGATCGACAGAGGGACAGTAAAACGCGAATTGATACGCATCGGCTGGCCTGTACAGGACGATGCACCACTTTTAAACGGCGAAGATTTGCAGATAACGATACGCGAACGCTGTCTTTCAGGCAGAGAGTTTATAATAAGGGATTACCAATCAGCGGCGGCTCGTTCTTTAATCGGATCGGGAGGTCCCGGCAGCGGTTACGGGGTTATTGTACTTCCTTGCGGTTCGGGAAAAACAATAGTCGGCATGCTGATAATGTCTATGCTTAAAACAAATACGCTGATATTGACACCTAACGTAGCGGCAGTTCATCAATGGATAGAGGAATTACTGGATAAAACAGATTTAACAAAAGAGCAGATTGCAGAATACACAGGAGACTCNAAATCTGTCGCACCTGTGACTGTTGCAACCTACCANATTATTTCTTGGAGAGCGAATAAGGANGGAGAATTTCCTCACTTCAGATTATTTCGTGAAAGAGCGTGGGGGCTTGTCATTTATGATGAAGTTCATCTGCTGCCTGCTCCTGTATTTCGCGTAACAGCAGAACTTCAGGCAATCAGAAGGCTTGGATTGACAGCGACTTTAATCCGCGAAGACAGAGAAGAAGATGCGGTTTTCAGTCTTGTCGGTCCTAAACGATATGATGTACCTTGGAAAAATCTTGAAACTCAAGGTTGGATTGCGGAAGCAATTTGTACAGAGATTAGACTGGATTTACCTCAGCAATTAAAAATTCCTTATGCAACTGCAAAAATAAGAGACAAATACAGGATAGCCGCAGAAAATCCATTAAAAGAAAATGTTGTTTTGCAATTAATAGAAAATCATCCTGAAGATCAAATTTTAATTATTGGTCAATATCTTACACAGTTAAATTCACTTTCTAAACTTCTTAATGCGCCTATCATTACAGGAAAAACTCCGAACGCAGAAAGAGAACGTATTTATAAAAGTTTCAAACAAAAAGAAGTTCGCGTCATTGTAGTTTCTAAAGTAGCGAATTTTGCAATTGATCTTCCTGATGCCAGCATGGCTGTTCAGGTTTCAGGTTCTTTCGGATCAAGACAAGAAGAAGCGCAAAGGCTTGGAAGGATTCTAAGACCCAAAGGGCGAAACGCATGGTTTTTTTCGTTAGTTTCAGGTTACACCGCAGAAGAAGAATTTGCGGCTAACCGTCAAAAGTTTTTAACAGAACAAGGTTATAAATATACTATTCAAAGATGGGCGGCAGATAAATGAAAGATAAAGTTTTCCGTCCTGTAAGTTTTTGGAAATCCGCATGTATTTCAATGCCGGATAATTCTTTCTTTGAATTATTACGCAGTGTTTTCGGAAAAATAAAAACACCTTTTAATAAACAACAGCTTTTAAATGACCTTGAACACTTCTTGTTACGCGAAGATATACAAAAAACAATTTCTGCTTACATCGATGAAAATGATTCAAAAATAATAACTGCTGTTGCACTTTTCGGCGAACCTTCTCCCGGACAACTGGAAAACTTTTTCTCTAATGATTTCAGCAATGCTGAACTTCAGGATTTAATTGTAAATATGGAAGAGCGCTTTTTAATTTATCGTTTTATCGAAGATAAATCTAACCCTGTTTGTAACCGTCTTGCATTAAATCCCGTTTTAAAAACTGTTCTTTTTCCTTTTACAAAAAACACTTCTATGCTCTTCCCTTTTTTTAATTCATCTGCGGAAAAAGAATTATTATGCAGCACCAAAATAATTTTTAACGATCTTGTCTTAGCAGGAATTTTATCTTTCGCATCTCAGTGGCAGCCTTTTTATAAAGCGGAAGGTATCAGAAAACGTGTAATAGAAGCCGGTAAAACTTGCTTTCAGGAAATTAACTTAAACAATATCATAGGCGGTTTGCTTGTTTTAGGTTTATTTTACATTGATAATGAAAATTTAGTCTGCGATATGAAACATTTGAACGAATTTAATTCATTATCAATACGCGAAAGAAAAGAATATTACGCAGCATCATTGGCAATTTATAAAGAGAGTTATTCACTTTATTCTGTAAATCATACACAGATATTACCGCCTCTTTATAAAAATAAAATCAGAGAAATAATTAATTGGATTCACAGTTTCATTGATACATTAAAAACAGATTATCAATATCCTGAATCAACTCTAAAAAAAATATTAGAAATTATTAAAACGCAAACCGCTTTAGATACGCGCAATGGATTTAACATTAATTCATCCGCACTGGCTGAGGCAATGGAACATACAGGTTTGATTATAAACACAACGCCGAATGCAGAAAAAGGCAAAAAAATATTTTCCATTGCAAACACTCAAGAAAAAAAACACGCTGAACATGATAATGAAAAAGCATTGATAGCATTTGATTCTAATATTTCAATTCTGGTCTATCCGGAAATTAGTTTTTGTGATGCAATCAGTCTTTCTTCTTTTATGAATATTAAAGAATACGGCACAATTTCCAGATTTGAACTAGACAGAGATTCAGTTCTCCGCGCATTTAACAACAATATTAACTCAGAAGAAATTATTTCGTTATTAAATAAGTTATCCTGCAAGAAAGCAGATGAAACTTTAATCTGGAATTTAAAAGATTGGGAAAAACGATACGGAGAAGTTTCATTAAAAAAAGGTGTTATTTTAAAACTTTCAGAGGAACACCGTTATTTAACAGAGACAATGCCTCTTTCTGAACTTATTATTGAAACATTAGCGCCCGGTTTATATTTACTTGACGAAAGCTCAAATGAAAATGCGGCAGAAGCGCTTCGTAATGCAGGCATTGATATTATTGCACAGTTAAAACAGCGTAAACAGAAAACTGTTTTTATACGGAACAATGAAGCAAATTCTCTTTTTACATCATCATTTAAAAATTTCCCTTCGCCTTCTATTATTTCAATTAAAGATATTTTCCTAACTGATGAAACAGCAAATACAACAGGTACAGCTAAAGCATCGGGCGCAGCAAAAACTGCGGGGGCGGAATTTCACGCTATATTAAAAAAATTACCAATAAGTGATTCTGAAAGAAAAGAACTTTCCGCAAGGATAGACAGACGGCTTGTAGTTTGCGAAATGCAGTTAAAAGAAACGGATATCCGTTACGAGAAAATTGAAGCGCGGCACATGGATTATTCGGGAAAACAAAATATTGCAAAACAAGCGATAATTCAAAAATCTCCTGTTGAGATTATTTGGCCTCGAAAAAACGACACTTCCGGTGCCGCGAAGCAAGAAGCAGGAAGCAAAACGGACGAAGAAAAAATATTTGGAATACCAAAAGCTCTTGAGAAAGAAGGAAATGAACTTTTCTTGATTGTTGTTCCGGACGGAGAAAACGACGGAAAACAAAAAGAACTTTTACGAATACCGCTTGCTAAAATCAGCCTCTTACGCAGAATTAAAAAATCTATTTTTGAAAAATAAATTTTACCAGCCGTCCTGATGATGCCCGCGAATAGGAGAAGCCCTTGATGTAAAATTTTCTGCAAGAGCGGCAGCTTTTTTGAATGCGCTGTGCAAAATATGCATTGCTATGTTATGAATAACGCCATTTATGTGCTTGGGCCATTCTTTCTTTTTTAAATCTTCCAATGCTGCTTTTGCGCCGTTTTTATCAAATGATTGGCAAGCTGTTTTTATTTGAGTTAATCTTTCACGTAAATAAACAGCGTCCTCGCTGGATATTTCTATAATGTGTTCTTCTTCATCATCAACAATTCTGTATTTTTCTATCAATCCTTTCAGTGCATTAATAAAACCGGGAGTTTCCGTTGAAAGATATTTTAAATTATTTTTCTCTCCCTCTTTTTCTAATTTAAGTGCAACGTCGGATAAATCTTTTTCACCAATATTTGCCAGAGCGCTTTTCATTCCATGAACAGCGGTTATATAGGATTTTAATTCTTTATTATCAAGCTCAAGTAATTTATCGCCGAAACCTTCCAGCACAAGAAGCACATTCTCTGCATCTTGAATAAAAAATGCCTCTTTTTCAAAAGCATTCGTATGCTGTACAACGATATTTTTATTTTGTTTTTCTCTTTGTTCCTGACGTGCCGCTTCTACTACTTCGGGCGGTTTTTTATTTTTTATAAACTCGTTTAACAATAGATTTAATTCCCGTGAATCTATCGGCTTTGAAATAAAACCGTCAAAACCGTTTTGCAGAAACATTTCTGCCCGTCCTAATAAAGCGTTCGCTGTCAATGCAACAATAGCATGTTTATAACCCATTTTGCGTATTATTTTTGTAGCCTCCATTCCGTCCATTTTCGGCATCATGTGATCCATAAAAATAATATCGTATTCGCTGCCGGCTTTAATTTTATCAATTGCATCAAACGCATTTCTTACTACATCTATTTTTAAACCATACGGCAGCAACATTCCCTTAATAACATAAATATTTGATTCTACATCGTCTACTACAAAAACACTGCCATACGGCATATATTCACGCAAGAACTGCGTCTTTTTTGTTATCGATGATTTTTGATAACGGAAATTTTTTAATTTTTCAATCAATTCTTTTCCGCATACATCATCGCTTGCTTTTTTTTGCGGTATACGCACAGTGAACACAGAACCTTTTTCACATTCGCTTTCTACAGTAATGCTTCCGTCCATCGAATCAATCAGGCGTTTTGCAATGTTCATTCCTAATCCGGCGCCCTCTGTTGTTCTGTTTGCTTCTGTGTTAAAACGCGAATATTCATCAAATAATTGATCTATTTGATCTTGCGTCATACCTCTGCCGGTATCGCTTATGCAAAAAACAATTGTTATTTCATCATCGTTATCCGAACTATTTAAGTCTGCAGGTTCAGAGAAAACTGTAAAAACAATTTCTCCTTCTTCCGTATATTTAAATGCATTGGAAAGTACGTTATTCAAAACTTGTTTGATACGAAGTTCGTCGCCGTATAATTCAAGAGGCGTGTTTTCTTCTACCTGAAGATTAAAAAGTATCGCTTTGCTTTCATAACGCAAACAATTTAATTGCGCTGTATCATTAATCAAGCTGGGAATATCATACTTGGCAACAGTCAATTCCATTTTACCTGCTTCAATTTTTGAAAGATCGAGGATGTCGTTAATAATGTTAAGCAGCATATCACCGGATTCATGTATTTTTTCGAACGCTTCTTCTGCTTCTTCGGAAAGATTTGTATTTTGTAATTGTATTTCTGCAATGCCAAGTATAGAGTTCATGGGAGTGCGAATCTCATGGCTCATTGTTGCTAAAAACGCGCTTTTATAACGGCTTGATTGTTCAGCATATTCTTTTGCTTCTATTAGTTCTGTCATATCAACAGAATTCTGCATATGAACCATCTGTCCGTTAGGCCATCTTATATATCTGTCTATATTCCGGTAAATACGTTTTGTTAAGGAGCTGTGTTCTTCCCATATGATCGCTCTATAAGGGTCTATATCCAATTTAAAACAAGGACAGAAACTGCATCTTTCGGTAAAATCTTTTTGTAAAATTTCATAACATAATTCTCCGACACAATCACCTGTTATGTTGTAATGTATTCTCATATTTTTATTCATAAAGAGAATCTTACTTGTTTTAGGATCTGTAATGTATATCATTACATCTAATCCGTTTAATATATTTTCAAAGATAACCAACGATTCTTTTTCTTCAACCGCTTTATTTTTTTCGGCAGACAATTCTTTTAAACTTAAGATCATTGTATTAAAAGTTGCTGCCAGTTTATCCATTTCGTTTCCGGTATTAACTTCTAAAATATGATCTATCTTTCCGCTGCTAATTAATTCTGCACCGTCTGTTAATTTCTGAATAGGCTGTGTTATGCTTTTTGCAAGCCGTTTGGAAATAAAATAGACAGAAATAATAACAATACCGATTACGATCAGCGAAATTATAATAATAGTAACAAACACTAAATTAATAGCTTCTATTATTGATTTTGTTAAATTATTAATATCTTGTTCTATATCAAATGTTGTAGTTATTATTTCCTCTGCTTCGATAGAATCATAGTCTTTAATATGTTTTAACATTGCATGTTTTGCTTCGGTTACTGCTGTGCGTCCCAAAAATGTGCTTGTACTTACTACATTTTCTCTTAAGACATACAATCCTACTCCCATAATCGCAGTAAACGATACTACTACGATAGCAACAATAAGCCCTGTATATTTTCTTATTTTGAGAAATATTGATTTTTGTTTCACATACTTACCCGCCTTTTTATATCATACTATTTAATTAGGGTTTAAGAATAGCTCTGCTACTGCTATAGCTTTTTTAAAAGCACTATGTAATATATGCAAAGATATTTCATCTAATACTTTATTAATTCGGCTAGTCCATTTTTTTTGTTTTAAACTATCCAATACTTCTTTTACCGCATTTTTATCAATATTTGCACAAGCTTGTTTAATTAATTGTATTTTTTCATTTAAATAAACTATATCTTCATCAGAGATATTTTCAATTTCTTCTTTGCTTTCTTTTTTCTTTTTAAATTCTTCAATCATTATTTTAAGCGATAACTTAAAAAATGCGGTTTCTCTTTGCATTAATGCTGTGTTATTTTCTTCTCCGGCAAGTTCAAGTATTGCTGCAATTGCAGATAAATCCTTTTTACCAAGATTGGCAAGAACGCTTTTCATTCCATGAACGGTAGTTGTATAAAGCTTTTTTTCTTCTTCGTTATACTCAGCATAACTTTCTCCCAGTTTTTCCAAAACATTAATGGCTTCTTCTGCATCTTGTACAAAACATTTTTCCATTTCGCTGCTTGACTCTTTGGAAGCACAAACGAAGTTTGCATCTTCATTAGTAAGATGTTTTGCACGTTCTTGTTTTGCAGCTTCAATAATTTCAGGAGGTTTTTTATTTTTAATAAATTCTATCAGCACAAGATTTAATTCACGCGAGTCTATCGGTTTGGAAATAAAACCGTCAAAACCGTTTTGTAAAAACATATGTTCTCGTCCGATTAATGCATTGGCAGTAAGTGCAATTATCGTTTTTGTATATCCCATACCGCGAATTATTTTTGTCGCTTCAATACCGTCCATTCTGGGCATCATATGATCCATAAAAACAATATCATACTTATTGCCGTTTTTTATTTTATCAATCGCTTCAAAGCCGCTGAAAACAGTATCGATATTCAATCCGTAAGGTTTTAGCATTCCTTTAGTAACATAAATATTTGAGACAACATCATCAACAACAAGAACATTCCCGTAAGGCATATATTCACGCGAAAATTGCATTTTCTTTTTAAACGCAGCACTTTCAAAACGGAAATTACGCAATTTTTCTGCAATTTCAGGACCGCATACATCAGTACCTATGCGTTTTTGCGGAATGTAAACTGTTATACTCGTTCCTCTGCCAAGTTCGCTTTCTACAATGATACTTCCGTTCATTAAATCAACAAGGCGTTTTGTAATACTTAAACCTAATCCTGTACCTACAGTTGTACGATTATTTTCAATATTAAATCGCGTGAACTCATTGAAAAGTTTTCCTATTTGATCTTGCGTCATACCTTGACCAGTATCTTTAACACAGAAAACAATCATTACTTCATCACCTAACTCATTGTTTACAATTTTTCTTTCGCTTGTTACAGAAAAATCAACTTTTCCTTCATCTGTGTATTTAAACGCATTGGATAAAATATTATTTAAAATTTGTTTGATGCGAAGTTCATCGCCTATTAAATCATTGGGAGTGTTTTCATCTGCATTGATAGTAAATAATATAGGCTTACTTTCATAACGCAAACAATTTAATTGAGCGGTATCGTTAATTAAACTTGGGACATCGTATTTAATAGGGTTAAGCTCCAGTTTACCCGCTTCTATTTTAGAAATATCCAAAATGTCGTTTATAATTTTAAGAAGCATATCACCTGACTCATATATTTTGTTAAACGCTTCATTCATGTCAGGGTTAAGATTACCGTCTTGCAGGTGAATTTCCGCTATTCCTATAATCGAATTCATCGGAGTGCGTATTTCATGACTCATTGTTGCAAGAAAATTAGACTTGGCTTCATTAGCGCTGCGTGCTTCATCTAAAGCTTGTTCCATTTGCGCGGTTGAATCCCAAAGGTTTTCTGTCATCTCGTTACGGACTAAGGCGTGCGCGATAAGTAAACTGCCTGAGCGTAAAATTGCTTCTTCGTTTATAGAAAAATGACGTTCTTTATGACAATCATCATAACCGACAAAACCCCAGAATTGATCATCTACAAAAACAGGTACAATTAAAATTGAGATTATATCATGCGGGACAAATATTTCTTGCTCTTTTGGAGTCATATCACGCACAATACCGTTGATGCAATATCCGCAAGAAAGTTTTTCTTTCCAGCCCGGAACATTATCATACGGCATATTTATTGTGCTTTCATGTCCTTGCATCGGTTTTGCGCCTTCCGACCATTCATAAACTTGCGTGTGACATAACTGATTATCTATTGTTACATTTTTCCAAACATATACGCGATCTACTTTAACAGCAGATGCAATTAAACCCATGCAAAAATTCATATCTCTGGTAAATTGATTTGTTTTTGAACTTAAAAGAAGGGAAGCTACTTCATTAACTGTATTAAGCAATATATCCCGATTTTTAACTTCTCTTCTTTCAACAATAAGTCTGAAATATAATAATCCCATCGTGACAAATAATAATAATGAAACCATTGTAATAGTGAGCATAATACTAGCGGTCATGTTATCTCCGTTTACTAATTTGCATTTATAAATTTAAAAATTAAATTTATAATTTTAAATCATAGTAATTAAATTTTCCGCTGCAGCCACAGCTTTCTTAAACGCGCTGTGTAAAATATGCACTGTAATTTCACTTAAAATTTGATTTATTTGCCTTGTCCATTCTTTCTTTTTTAAATCTTCTAAGACTTCTTTTGCAGTATTATTATCAAAGGATTCACAAGCAGTTTTTATTAATGTGATTTTTTCCCGTAAATAAACTTTATCTTCTTCTTTTAATTCTATATCACTATCTTTATCTTCCGGTTTTAATTTCTCTGTTAAAGTTTTAAGATCAGCTATAAAGATAGGAGTTTCGTTTGCTATAACAGAGAAATTCTTTTCGTCGCCCGCTCTTTCCAATTTATATGCATTGGCAGACAAATCTTTTTCGCCGATGTTGGAAAGAGCGCTTTTCATTCCATGAACCGTAGTGATATACAATTTTAACTCATCGTCTTCTATGTTATCTATTATTTTATATAAATTGCTGAGTACTGTTATTGCATTTTCCGCGTCTTGTACAAAAAACGCATCTTTTTCAAATACACTTTTAATATTTTCAAAAACTGCAAATTTTGTTTGTGCAGTTTTTGAGTTTTTTTCTTTTTGTTCACGCCGTGCTGCATTAACAATTTCAGGCGGTTTTTTATTTCTTATATAATCATTTAATAAAAGATTTAGCTCGCGCGAATCAATCGGTTTAGAAATAAAACTGTCAAATCCGTTTCTAAGGAACATCTCAGCCCGTCCTATCAGAGCATTGGCGGTTAATGCAATTATTGTATTGGTGTATCCCATATTGCGGATAATTTTTGTTGCTTCTATGCCGTCCATTTTAGGCATCATATGATCCATGAATACAATGTCGTATACATTGCCGTTTTTTATTTTTTCAATTGCTTCAAACCCGTTTGTTGCTGTCTCTATATTTAAACCGTATGGCAATAATAAACCTTTGGTAACATAAATATTTGACTCAACATCATCAACGACAAGAACATTTCCGTAAGGCATATATTCCCGCAAAAATTGTGTTTTTTTCTTGATTGTACCTGTTTTAAAACGGAAATTTCTCAAATCATCGGCGAATGTTGGACCGCAGACAAATGTGCCGATACGTTTTTGCGGAATGCTCACCGTAAACACAGAACCTTTTCCCGGATCGCTCTTTACAATAATGTTTCCGTCCATTAAATCAACAAGACGTTTTGTAATATTCATACCAAGACCTGTGCCGACTGTAGTACGGTTAGCATCAGTATCAAAGCGTGTATACTCATCAAAAAGTTTTTTAATTTGTTTATCCGACATCCCATGCCCTGTATCGCTGACTTTAAAAACAAGCACAACATTATCATGTGTTTGTGCAGTTAAAACAGTTTGCACTTCTGAAGTAATTTCAGAGCTAACTGTAAAAACAACTTCGCCTTCATCGGTATATTTAAACGCATTAGAAAGAACGTTATTCAACACTTGTTTAATACGAAGCTCATCACCGAATAATTCAAGAGGAGTGTTTTCATCAATTTGAACGCTGAATAATATCGGCTTGCTTTCATAACGCAGGCAATTTAATTGGGCGGTATCATTAATTAAACTTGTTATATCGTATCTGACAGGAGCGATTTCTAATTTACCGGCTTCGATTTTTGAAAGATCAAGAATGTCATTAATAATATTAAGCAGCAAATCGCCTGACTCATATATTTTACTAAACGCATCTTCTGTTTCCGGACGAAGGTCTTCATCTTGCAGCTGGATTTCCGCTATACCTAAAATTGAGTTCATCGGAGTGCGTATCTCATGACTCACTGTTGCAAGGAATGCGCTTTTGTAACGGCTGCTTTGTTCGGCTTGTTCTTTTGCAACAAGCAATTCTGTAATATCAACAGCATGCTGCAAATGAACTTTTTCGCCACTGGGCCAATCAATATAGCAATCTGCATGACGGATATAACGATCAAGAACATCAGCATATTCATCCCAAACGATGATCTTATCCGGCTCATAATTAAGCTGAAAGCACGGACAAAAATCGCACATCTGATCGGTGTTCCTTCCGAAAACTTTGTAACAATACTTCCCGACAATATCATCATGCTCAATGTTAAACGTTTTTTTCATTTTTTTATTAACAAAAAGCAATTCGCCTGTACCGGGAACAGTTACATAAATAAACGCATCTATACTATCAAGTATACGCTCAAGAGAGTTAAGCGATTTTGTTTTAATTGTGTTCGCTTCATTTGCCTTATCTACCGCTGCTTCCAGCTTTGTTGTAATATCAAGAAGATTTTGGGTCATACCGTTACGGATAAATGCATTAGCGATCATGCGTCCTGAAGAGCGCATAATCATACTTTCATTATCCGTGAATGCACGCTCATTATGGCAATTATCAAAGCCGACAAAACCCCAGAATAAATCGTGTACAAACACAGGTGCAATAAAAACTGATAAAACTCTTATTGCCTTAAACATCATTTGCTCAGCAGCAGATAAATCACGAACAAGGTTATTAATACATTTCCCCTGAGAAAGAATTTCTTCCCAACCCGGCAAGGTTTCATCATAAAACGCTTCTTCGTAATATTCACCTAACACAGGCGGACGGAAACTGCTTACCCAATCGTAAGTTAAGGTGCAGCACAGCCTCCCGTCTTTTTTATGATTTTTCCATATACATACACGATCGACATCCACTGCTTTCGCTAAAATACCCATCGATATTATTAAATTATCATCAAAGTTTTGAATATCCGGATCAAGCAAAATTGATGACACACTGTTCACCGCTTTAAAAAGTTCGTTTTGCCTCTCGATCTCTCCCATCATTTTTCTTTGCTCGCGTATATCGCGGACATAAGCTATCAGGACTTTTTCATTTCTGTAAACAACAGATTCAAGTGTGACAACTGTAGGGATTTGAGTTTTATCCAGTAATTGATGCGTCCAATTAAAAACATATTTACCGTCTTTCATTGCCATAAACCCGTTATTAAGTGTCGCATCAATTGATTTTCGCCCGTCGGGCTGATATTCCGGCGAAAGTTTTTTAAAATTATCGATAAATTCCTTTTTGTTTTTTAATTCAAAAAGCCGCACTGCTTCGGTATTGCAATCGTAGATCGATCCGTCCGCATTTCCAATAAAGCATGCCATAGGAAGTGTATCCAGCATAACTCTGGTACGCTCATGATCTTTTTTTAATTTAATTGACTGAACTTTACTTACAATAAAAATAATTGTTGCTAAAATTAAAATTAAACTGAATAAAATGATTGCACCTAACATCAGCGGTCTTTGCGCTTCTATTACTTTTGTGCGGTAATCATAGGTTCTCTGCGTCCATTGTACTGCAATCCCGTCAACATTGGTTAATTTTAACGCTTTTTCAATAATAGAACGTAAAATAGATTGATTCTTATTAAAAACAAATCTGGTTTCTATAGGCTGGTTAAAAATAATATTTGCCTTATAACCCGGATTTTCCATAAAATGCGTTATCTGCAAAAGCCTTCTTTGCGTTGTCATAACCATGTCTACTTCATTATTCTGTAAACCTTTAAAAGCATCATCTATGGAATCGTATTGAACAATATTCATGTGGTTTGGAAACCATTGCATAAACATTTCAGCATGAATTGTATTTCTTGCAAGACCGATTCTTTCATGCAAGATATCATTCAGTGTGATATTAGAATGCTCTATTTTTGAAGCAAGCGCATAATGATCATTTAAAATAACATTATCAGACCAAATATATAATTCTTCCCTTTCTTTTTTCCAAATCAACTCAGGAATTAAAACAGCTTTTCCGCTTAAAAGCATTTCATTTATAACAAGAAATCCGGTAAACTCATCATGTGCAACATTAAAATTAAGCCCCGTAAGTAATTTTACTTCTTCTAATAAATCAAAATAAATACCCTGCCATTCTCTTTCGCGTATATTATAAAAACTAAGCGGGTAATTGCTGTTGTAGGCTGCAATAGGGATTGAATTATTTTGTGCAGTCATTTTATTAATATAAACACGCTCATCATTTGTAAGCCACACAGACATTTTATGTTTTAAATAATCTTTGTATCCCTGATTATATAATTTATTTAAATACGGCATCATGCCGTTCCGCAAAGCTTTTGTAAAAACAGAAATTATCGGCTGCAAAGATTGTTTTGCAGCCGCCATTGATACCGGATTAAAAATTAAAGGGAAAAAATCTTCGATGATTATATCATCGTAATCAATAAATGCAACGGCATTAACACTTGACGCAATGTAAGCGTCTGCTTCTCCGTTTTCAAGAACTTGATATGCTTGCGAATAATTATCTACCATTACAGGTTCATATGAATCTCTTCCGATCACAGCCCCGACAGCGTCTTCTATCGGCGTGTCAGCGGCAAACGCATATTTTACCTTGCGCTTCTCTTGAATTTGTTCAACAGAGGGGCTGCTTTCCAGTCTGATCCTTACAAATTGCCGTTCTGCAATTGTGTCGGACATTATATATTTTTTTAAATATTCTTCGCTGGTCATCATATTACCGGAAAAATCAATCTCCCCTGAATCTAATTTATCCAGTAAATCATTCGAGTTGAATATTTTAAGATTAAAAGGAATCCCGAAAAGATTTGACAGTAATTCGCATAACAACGAAGAATAACCTCCGAATCTGCCGTCATTTTTTATAAACGCTTCTGTTGAATGAATCACTCCGTAATTAAAAGAAGCGTGATTTTTTTGCAATAACTTTATGGCAGCAATTTCCTCGTTTGTTATACCGGGAATATCTATATATGATTGAAATGTTTGAATCGGAGATAAATGAATTTCTTCTGTTTTTTTAACACACCCTGCAAGGCATAAAATAAATAAAAAGAAAAAAAGAATTCTGCAATTCTTTAACAACCGCTTCATTCACTGCCTGCTTTTTCAAAATCTTTTTCGCATAACAAAAATACTTTTATCAAATCAGGATCAAAATGCTTCCCGCTGTTTTTAAGGATAATATCTACAGCTTCTGCATGTGAAAGCGCAGGTTTATAAGAACGCTTGGAAACAAGCGCATCGTAAACATCTGCTATCGCCATGATGCGCCCTTGAAGCGGAATATTTTCGCCGTTTAATCCGTAAGGATAACCTGACCCGTCCCATTTTTCATGATGATAACCAGCAAATAATTTTGCATATTGCAAAAACGCTTCGTCACCTGATTCTTCCATAATCCTGTCGATTATTCTTTCGCCTTCTGCAACATGGGTTTTTATCGTATCAAATTCATCTACAGATAAATTTCCTGGCTTGTTTAAAATTAAATCTGTTATGGTAATTTTCCCGATATCATGCAGACGCGCAGAAGAAATCGCCAGCTCTAAATCCCATTGCGATATTTCATCAAAATAAACTTTTTTTTCTATCATTACTTTAAGAAGCAATCTGATAAAATATGTTGTGCGCTCAATGTGTTTGCCTGTAATACCGTCGCGGTTTTCAACCATGTTAGCCAAAACTGATAAAATACCGTTTTTTAATTTCATCAAACTGTCTGTGCGTTCATGAATTATATCTTCAATTCCCAAATGGATTTTTATACGATTTAATAAAACCGGTCTTGAGAAAGGTTTGGAAATAAAATCAACAACTCCCATTTCAAAACCAAGCGCTTCTGTTGATGCATCGGTTCTGCTTGTAAGAAAAATAACAGGAATGTCGGCTAAATGGATTGTTTCTTTTAATTGTTTTAATGTTTCAAAACCGTCCATATCGGGCATTAAAATATCCAATAAGATCAGGTCCGGTCTTATATCTTCTAAAAGTTCAAACATACTGGCAGCGGAAGGTAAAGTAAAAATACGGTAATGCTTTGACAAAGCCTCGTCTGCTGAAACCAAATTTACATTGTTATCGTCCACAACAAAAATAGTTTTCACTTTAAATTATCCATCCTTTTCATATTCTAATTATAAAAAGCTGTATAAACAAAGTTTACAAACTCTGTTTATAAACATAATTATTTAAAAAAACTAAACTTACCAAACTTAAACAACTTGCCGTTAGAGCGTTTTGACAGCTCATCAATGGATTTATAAATAAAAGAAGCGAAAGCGGTTTCGTTTCCTGAATCAGTGGTTGAAAAACCGATGGTTGAATACGGTTCTTTGTTGGCGGAAGATAACAAACATTGAACTAAAGTGCGGAAAGATGAAAGAGCCGATGCCCCCAGAATATCAACTTCTTTGCCGGAAGCAATATCGGGATAAACAAGGGCTAAGGTTCCGCGTTCCCTGTTTTTAAACATTTTTGTGATTTCTTTTACAAGAAAAAACCAGCCTTTAATATGGTCGTTTACCATAATTTCTACAGTAGAAAAAGAAAGCCCGGAAGGGCTGCTGCGGATAACAGGAGGTGAACAGACAAGTATCGCCTCATCAATAGCTTCTAAACGGTTTTCTGCGGCAAGCACCAAAGCTCTTGCCGAAATAGGACTTGAAGGATTCCAATCAAGGGACTGACACTTTTCATTTTCAGATTCAGAGGATAAATCTGACGAAATTGTTTCGGAAAGTTTATTAGGTATAAACGCACAAGCATATTTATCAACTCTTTTAATAGTTTCAGCTTCAACGGCACGGCAAAGTGCAGATTCATTTCCTACTATAAAAGTTCCTCTCGTCATAAGAATAATTATAGTAAATTATTTAATTTCTAACAATATCATAATAAACATAATAAATTATTATTTTTTAGTGATTTATCAATATTTTGAAGTAAATAAAGAAAACTATTGTATATTTTTATGAATTTTATAACTTACTTAATCCGATAAAATACGTTTCTACCGATTCTCCGCGGCAAGCCTGAGGTTTAAAGCTCTTTGCTGTTTTAAAAATAGTTTTCATATGTTTTAAGAGGGTGTCAGTGCCGCTGCCTTGAAAAATTTTGACAACAAGATTGCCGCCTGAAACAAGAGCAGTCTCTGCAAAGGAAACGGCGGTTTCCGCCAAACCAAGCGAACGGGCTGAATCCACTGTATGATTGCCTGTGGTATTGGGCGCTGCATCGCTTATGATGACCGAGAAAGGTCCTTTTGATAAAAGAGCCTCCCCTACATCCTGTGCCGTAACATCGCCTTGAACAAAGAAAAAATTACCGTTATCAAAAAGCCCTTTATCAAACTCGCGGGAAAGAGGGGAAAGATCGACGGCAGCAAGAAAACTGTTAGAAGGTATTTTACGCAGAACATAGAGACTCCAGCTGCCGGGTGCAGCTCCTATATCCAGTATGCGTAACATTTGCCCGGATGTTTTAAAAAGACCGAGTTTTTCATCAATCTCTT
The DNA here is from genome assembly GCA_009787695.1 of Treponema sp. Lineage (GTDB taxonomy): Bacteria > Spirochaetota > Spirochaetia > Treponematales > Breznakiellaceae > WQXQ01. The sequence continues at coordinate 40,056 of WQSW01000008.1, read as the reverse complement.
TTAATTTGTAAACAGAACGGGCAGGATACCCTTCCTTGCGCGCTTTCTGCTGCCAGTGGTCTGGTTTCTTGTAATCTGCCATTAAAATTCAGTATAATAACTTATGGATCAAGAGTATACACAAAGACTTAAAAAAATTGAAACAGTGCTGGAACAATGGCTGCCTCAAGAACCGAATTCTGATTGGGCGGAAACTGTGTTCGGCACTATCGGTAAAAAAATAAGCACAGAAGCGCAGAAAATGCTGCTCGCTCCGCCCAGAGAATTGACTTTCAGAGGCGGAAAACGCTGGCGCCCCTTGTTAATGTCTCTGGTTTGCGAAACTTTGGGTGGCGGAGACAACGCTATCCCGCTTTCACCCATTACAGAACTTGCGCATAACGCAAGCTTAATACATGATGATATCGAAGACGGATCTGATGAAAGACGCGGAAAACCTTCCATTCATAAAATGTTCGGCGAAGATATAGCAATAAACTCAGGCTCGTTTTTATATTTTTTAGCTTTATCTTGTCTGGAAAACAGCCAAATTAATAATAAAGAATTAATCTTAAAAAAATGGGCAGAGTGTATAAGAAGGCTTCATTTAGGGCAATCGCTGGATATAAATTGGCACAGAGAAATTACTTTTGTTCCTGAGATCGACGACTACTATACAATGTGCGCTTTAAAAACAGGAAGTCTTGCACGTTTAGCGGTAGAGTTAGGTGCAATTGCAGCAGGCGCTCCGCAGGAAGTAATAAAACTTTTAGGCGAAGCGGCAGACTCGATGGGAATCGGTTTTCAAATACTTGATGATGTAAAAAACCTTACAACAGGTGTTTATGGAAAAAAACGCGGAGATGATATAGTGGAAGGGAAAAAAAGCCTCCCAATTCTTTTATTCCTTAATAAATACCCTGATAAAAAGAATCAAGTTTTTTATTATTTCAGCGAAGCAAAAATGTCAGGCTCAACCGCACCTGAAGTTGAAGATATGATCGATCTTTTATCCAATTCTGTTGTTTTTGCAGAAGCGGAAGAAAAAGCAAAATCGTTTTTAAAAGAAACAAAAGATATTTTTAACTCAGATGAATTTGCAAGCTTTGCAATAAACGAGGACGGCAGAAAATTACTTGAAGGATTTCTCAAAATAATAAGTTAATCTGCGCGGCTAAAGCGGCGTGCGATGCGATTTAAGGAAAAAATGTGAAAGATATGTACATCAGTGAAATATGGTCGATTCTCAAAACAAGTCACGGCAACGCCGTTCTGTTAAAACCGAAAGACAAAGAAGTTGCCGTCCCGATTTTTATCGGCACTTTGGAAATGCAGTCGATTTTAATCGGCAAAGACGGATTAAATCCGGTGCGCCCTCATACTCACGATCTTTTTTTAAATATGCTTGCCTGCGTAAATCTTGCTGTAAAGAAAATTGAAGTTTTTGAATTAAAAAATGATGTTTTTCATGCCCGGTTAATAATAACAGGCGGCGAATATACCAACGAAAACCCGCTAATCCTCGACAGCCGCCCTTCTGACGCCCTTGCCATTGCAGCCCGTAAAAAATGCCCTATCTATATTGCATCTTCAATTATTGAACAAACGGGGGTAGAGTTGTCTTATTTTATGAATGAAATTGAAGAAATTTCCGATAATAAGTATAAGTCTCTTAGGGAACAACTTGAACAAGCGGTTGCCGAAGAAGAATACGAACAAGCGGCAGAAATCAGAGATTTATTAAAAATGCTGGAAAGTGAAGCAAAATAATACAATCTGACAGCGGCTGCCACTTGAACCTGAGTTGCGAAAAAGGTTATATTGATTTTATGAAAACACTGTATGAGAAAAGTATAACTGAAACTACGGTTTTAGGTATAAAAAGCAAAAATCTCTTCAGATTAATGGCTTTTTTATGTCTGGTTTTTCTTTTAAGCCCTATACAGTATCAAAAACAGCAAATTCCGGAAACAATCGATGAACACGGCATAGGAGGGGGCGTTCTTTTTGAAGAAATCACCGCCGATGCCAATAATACAGAGATACCCTTAGATACTGATGCACAAACAGAGTTTGCAGATACCCTATCTAAAACCCGCACCCTCCTTTACGATTCTTACACAGTAAAAAGCGGAGAAAATATCAGCACGCTCGCCGTCAATTTCGGTTTAAATCAAGATACAATTATTACTGTCAATAAAGTTACAAATTCCCGTCTTCTTCAAGTCGGCAAAGTATTGAAAATTCCAAATCAAGACGGAATTATACACACTGTCCGCAACGGCGAAACTTTAAGCGCTGTTGCAGAAAAATATAAATTAGAGCCGGAAGCAATTCAGGCAGTAAACGAACTTTTTTCTGAAAGAATAGTGACAGGGACAGACCTATTTATACCGGGCGCCCGCCTTGATTATGCAAGGCTTCAGGAGATTAACGGCGACTTATTTATCTGGCCGCTTCAAGGCGCTCTTACTTCATATTACGGCTACAGAAGAGACCCCTTCAACCCAAGCCGCCGCCAATTCCACGACGGCATCGACATCAGCGGAAGAGTCGGCACACCGGTCAGAGCTGCAATGGCAGGCAGGGTAGGATGGGTAGGATGGGACAATGTCTTCGGCAACTATGTAATAATCAACCATCACTCAGGTTACCGCACCCTCTACGGACACTTGAGTGTAATCCGGACAAGAACAGGTGCATATGTCGCTCAGAATGAACGCATCGGCGATGTCGGTAACACCGGTTTAAGTACCGGTCCTCATCTGCATTTTACAGTTTTTAAAAACGGAGCTACGGTTAATCCGCTGATTTTAATGCGCTAATTTGTTACTCATCTTTTAAATTAGAAAACATCGAAGAAAACGGAGAAACAATATCAATCTCGTCGGAAATATTTTCTTTGCTTAGTTTAATTTTATCGGCAGTTGCAAGAAGACCTGATTTTGATTTTTCAGGTTCGATCTCGGCTGCAAGAGCAAGAAGACCTTTTCCCTTTCTTTTTCTTTTATTTTTTTTAAATACATTGTTTGCCGCTTCAAGAAGACCTTTTCGTTTTTGTTTGCTTTTTTTCTCTGCTTTTTTAAGAAGACCTTCTGAAGAACCAAAAATTGATTTCCTTGCATAAACTTCGGCATCGGCTCTGTCAAATATTTCATCTAAACCATCAAGAGAAATTAAAGCGGTTTCTTCTTTTTCTGTAATATCTTCAATTACTTCTGTTTCTTTAATTTCATCAAGAACTTCGATATTTGAAAATTCTGCTTCTTTTTCAATTTCATCTAATTCAAAATACTCTTCTATTTCGTCAAATGCTCCCATTTCAAGATCAGCAAAACTGGGCGCTTCAATTACATAATTAATTTCAATTTCTTCTTCGCTGTCATCAATTTCTTCAATAAAATCAATATCATCATTTACTTCGATTCTATTAATTTCTGCACCGGCATTTTCCTTAACCTCTTCTAGTTCTTCCAAAACTTCAAGCTCTTGCGCTTCTTCTATTTCTTCAACTTCGTCAAGCTCTTCTAATACTTCAAGTTCTTCTGCTTCGCCTATTTCTTCTAATACTTCTACCTCTTCAAGTTCTTCGACCTCATCTATCTCTTCAAGTTCTTCTATTACTTCAAGCTCTTCCGCCTCGTCTATTTCTTCTAACGCTTCAACTTCTTCGAGTTCTTCAGCTTCATCTATCTCTTCAAGCGCTTCTGCTTCGTCTAACACTTCAACTTCTTCAAGCTCAACAATACTTTCTTTACTCTCTGTTTTCTGCTCTGTTCCGCTGCCTGATTTAATGACGGTTAACAATTCATCCCACGATTTATCTATAATACTGTCGATATTTTTTCTTTGATGTTTTCCCAATATAAGATTTCGTTTTAATGCTGTGCGGATTTCTTCGCGGCGCTGTTCAAGTTCCAGAATCCATTTTGCTCTTTCGTGGCTGGTTTTATTTACATATAATTGTTCAAAAAGGTTTTCGCGCAGATGTTTGATGCGGTTTCGTACAAGTGTTATTGCATTAGGTTTTAAATTAAAAATAAAAAAAAGCGTTAGAAAGATGGTTAAAAAAATAGAAAGCTGTAAGATCAGCTTCATGGAATTTGAAATTGTAAATAAATACTCGTTTGTTAAACGCCCGAAAAAAAGACCGCGATCTGTTTTTAAAGAAATAAGCGAATACTTAACGCCTGAGTCTGCCGCATCAATTGTGACTCGGTTGAATAAAGTATGAGCGGAACGATTTTGTTCCGTATTTGCTGTAAGCACCGATGACAAAACAGCAACAGGAAGATCGCTGTTCCATATTGCAGATATTTTTTTTAGAATATCTGATTTTGAAGAACTTGGAATTCCTAAAACAATACCGGGAGGGTTTCCGATCAACGAAACATCTTCATTAATTTTTAAACGCCCCTCTTCTATAAATTTTTCGGCTAAGGCTCTGACAGATACATTAAAAAGCGCAGTACCTCTGTAAACATCCATTGAATCATTAAACGGAAAAGAAAAAATGATCCTGTCTGTTTTTTCGTCCATCGTAAATTTCGCATCACTGCCTGCAAGAACATTAACCGTATCATAAGACAATGCTAAAACATCTTCGTTGTAATTACGGTAAGCCGTTGAATTAATATTTTGGCTGATAATATCACGCGGAGAGGTTGAGTAGTGAAGTCTTAATCCGTTACTGTCAACAAATTGAACAGATTGAAGCCCGCTTGTTGTTTCTAAAAGTATGCCGAAAATACGCGACCTTTCAAAAATATCTTCATTGCTCTGTGAATATAAAAAACTTCGGCGTACAGAAGGGTCTTTTAAAACAGTTTCAAATTTTTTTTGAAGATCGTAAATATGATTTTGAGCAATATCAGCGTCAATATTATTTTCTTTGATATAAGAATTAAAAACAGATGGGTTATAAAAACGCGCTTGAACAAATTCCAGCAGCTCAAAATCTACCAAAAAGATAAATCCTGCAATAACGAGAATCGAAATTATGAACGCTAACAGCAATTTGATAAAACTAGACAATTTTTAACCCATTTTTTCTATTATCGGCTAAATTTTGAGGCAATTCAAGCGTCTTTGATAGTTCTTAAGCAGACGGGGCAGGAGGAGGCGCATTAGCCGGAGCGAGCGGAGGCGGAAGCGGAGGAGAAGACGTACCGACACCGAGACGTTTCATTTGATCATCTTCTTCTTTCTGAGCACTGTATTCATGCCGCAGCTGATTCGCTTTTACATAAGAGTTTTTTAATGCAGACAGATCAGGTTTTATACCCTTTATTTTATCCCTTTCGCCGGGCTCAACATTTGCTTTAAAAAACTCATCAAAAGAATTTAATGTCCTGTGAAGTTGTGTTAATTCCTTGATATATCTTTCCAGATAAACGATTATCTGATCTTCTGTCATGGCGGCAATTTTTTGATAAGCAGGACCTCGTGCAAAACTGTTGTAAATTCTAATTCGTTTATCAAGATCATCCCTAAACTGATGATAATTTATTTTTTCTTTTACAGGAGCGCCTTTAGTGGGATCAAGATATTCAATGGTATAAAAAATTTCTTCCGGTGCTGCATTGGTAATCTGCCTGATTAATTTTTTAATAGATTCAAAAAAAGATTTTTTCCGGCTCTCAAGGACATTATGATTTTCGTCTATCTTTGAGGCAATTTCCGAGAGCGTTCCTGCCGAACCGCCGATAACCTGAATTCCGTCAAGAAGAATATTTTTAAAAACAACTCCGGGTTTTGCAGCTTTCGGTTTATTTTCTTTAACTTTTAAAATATTAAGAATGGAATCCCTTAAATCTGAACCGCTTTCGGAATAATCCTCTTTGATTAGTTCATCGATTAATTCTTTGTAAAAAGGCTGTCCCGGCATTGCAGAAGGCATCTTTTTTCTGATACCTTCCATTGTCGCTTCGCCTGCCGACATATCTTTTGTAATATTTAAACGGACATTGAGTTTATATTTTTCACGATAATAAATACTGAGGTCTTTGATAATTTTCAATATCGTACCGGTTGTTTTATTCAGTCTTTGAGTGCTTTCACCGATTATATTCAGAGTAAGCGCATCGACTCCGGTTTTCGATTGATTAGTAAGCAAAGCGACTGACTTAGTCATTTGATTCGGGGAATCCGCAGAAAAAGAAGACCAGTCGATATACCGCACAAGCCCCATAATACGTTTGATACGATCAAGGTTTAAGAAATCGATACCGAGCTGATAAAAATTGACTAAGTAGTCTAATTGATTATCATAATTTGCAAGCCTGATTGTAAGCTGTTCAATCCGTTTTGCTTCTTGAAAAATGGTAGCATCCGGCACTTCAATTTCGGTGATTTTTGCTTCTTGTTTGTAAGGGTCTTCGTCGATTAATTTTTTCTTTAAAAAGAGATTATACAATGACGCATAAGAAATATGAAAAGCTCTAAGTTCTTCTTTAAGTTGTCCCAAATCGGACTTATCCAGTGTTTCCCTTTTAGCATCAAGGCATTGCTGGAGCGTATCAATATAGTTTGTTAGATTTGAATCTGCCATAATTTTTCACCGTTACCTTAAAGTATGATATAAATTCAAAAAAAATGCAAATATTTGATGTAAAAAGGCAGTAAACACGCCATTTCAAGCCCATTTACACAGAAAATGACACAAAAAATTTGCAATTTTTACTTCTTTATCGATTTTCGGCTTAATAATGGGTTTCCTTTACCGGCGATGAAAAGCGGCGGCGGGCTTCCTATACTCATAAGAAAAATTTTTACTTTAATTGATTATATATCTCAGCGAAAGTTTCATCATACTCTTTCTTGGCTTCTGCCAGTTTTCGCAAGGCTTTAGTGGAATTAAGGGAGATAGCAGCTCTTGTTTCAAACGGCATAAGCAGTTGAAAAGTTTCAATTTTAAAGACAGAGGCTAGCGCTTCCAGTGTATTATCGCTGACCCATGTCCGCATACATTCAATACTATTTACCGTTTGCCATGAAAGACCAGCCTTTTCTGCCAATTTTTCCTGTGAAATTCCAAGAATTTTACGCTGTTCTTTAATATTTGCAGATAAAATTTGCCGTAAATCTTGCTTTTTTTTACCCATAATCTCTTTATATCTTAAAATAACGATATATTTTGTTATTAGTTCTTGACACGTATTTTAATTGAGTGTACTTTATTTATACGAGGGTTTTATAAATAACCTCATGAATAGTCAAAATTTCGTTACGATGGCAAAAGGCGTTATTTTGAAAATCTTGTCAAATTGTCCTTGTATAAGGACAGTAACAATTGCTCCGCGTAATGAGGATAAACTTACGAAGGGAAGGTTACTAATGAAGAAGAGAGTTTTTTTTGTTCTTGTTTTATTTTCGATAATTGCAATAACCGGCGTTTTTGCATTTTCACCCAATAACGGAACTTTTGGTGCAAGCGGTACAAGTTATTCTATCAAATTTTGGACTGATGGAAATATAGAAATGACTGTTGACGGTACAGTATATCGGCTTTGCGGAAAATGGATACACCGAAATGGAATTATTATTATAAGTTTTAACAATAGAGCACCGGAAGGTGTAACTAATACACAACAAGAATTAACTGTCATCGACAATAATACCTTGAGAGACAACTTAGATGGTGTTACTTGGAGGCGCCGTTAGTTTTATTCAAAGATTAAATGTTTATATTTAGTTGCCATCGGCTAAAAAGTTCACACTTAAATTTATAAAAGTTATTTATGAAAAAGAAATATCTGCTCTTGAGGGCAGGATAATTTTATCAAGGTCTTGAAAAATCAAGGCTTTAAAGGAGTTTTTATATGAGAAAAGGAAAATTAATAATTTTCGTATTGGCATTGATGTTGGCATTTGGGTTTGTTCTTTCAAGCTGTTCTACTGATTTCTGGGATGGATTTGTCGATGGTTATAACTCAACACGTTATAGTTATGATTCCGGTTATATATTCGACAGAGATGCTTCATTGAATAATTATTAAGTTTTTTCAAACTATTATTTTGAGCGAAAAGAAAGATAAATGAATATAAACTTATTATTTATAATTATAATTCTTTCTTTAGTTTTATCGGGATGCATAATTTGCAATGTTAAAGCAAATGAATCGTGGTTTAGGTATTTCAATTTAACATATCAAAATAATAGTTTGGACGATTTATAATCGGTATTGAATGTGAAATATAGAAAATATTTAAAAATCTTAAGTTTTATTGCTGTCTCCTTTTTATGTTTAATTTTATGTATACAACTTTTACAAATTAAAAATTCTAAAGATCAAAACTTACAAAACGGTGTTTACTTGAGACAAGATTCTTCTTTAATTGGATATGTTGTTATTAATAGAAGCAAAATCGGAAGCGGACAACAGATAATTGTTCGTGACAAGGACGGAAAATTGATTGATCAAGGGTCAATCAGGTTTAAAGAAAATAAAGGCATTATAAATTTAAAAAACAGCTCCAGAATTGCGGCTTGGGTTAATAAAACAACATTCACCACAGATGATGAAAATGTTGTTTGGTTGTGGAACCGCAACTTTAAAAGAGAGGAACTCAGTATTACATGGTAGTTAACACTCTCCGATTTAACTATTTTATATTATTTCATTTATTGATTCATTTTTAATTATTGTTACCCAATCTCTTTTGCAATACATAAATCTGGCTATAAAAATAAAATTTTTGTCTTTTTCTTTATGTTCTTTGATTATAAAATAATTGATTAAATCCTATAAATTTTTTATCTTTTCTATCATTTCTTCTTCTGTAGTTACTTCACCTTTTTCTAATTGATTTAAACTAACTTCAATTGCTTGATATAATTCCAATCTGCCCAATAATTGATCATAAGTTTCCATGCTCATAACAGCTAAATTACCTTGACCATTATTTGTAATAAATACTGGTTCCCTGTAATTTTGGCAATATTCCAATATTTCATTATAATTATTTAATAAATCAACACTGTTTTTAATTACAGGCATATTATCCCCTAATATTAATTTTTTATCTTTTTAGAGTGTAAACTATTAACTAAGAAATAACAAGCAAACACTATATCAACTTATACCAATTCTTCAAAAACTATTATCTTTAATCCGGGCAATCTCATCGCGGATAGCGGCTGCTTGTTCAAATTCCAAATTCTTTGCGTGTTCAAGCATCTCGTTCTCCAGCGCTTTGATTAATTGTTTGCGCTGAGCAGGGATTAAAACATTGAAAGATTTTTTAAGCACTTCGATGGAGGTGGCGGCTGTGGTTTCCGCTTCTTCGATGTGGCGCGTCAGTATTTCTGCGATTGCTTTTTTTACTGTCTCTGGGGTTATGCCGTGTTTTTGGTTGTAGGCGATTTGGATTTCGCGGCGGCGGTTGGTTTCGGCGATGGCTTTTTCCATCGCTTCGCTCATTCGGTCGGCGTACATGATTACTTTGCCTGCGGCGTTTCTTGCCGCACGCCCGATTATCTGGACAAGGCTTGTTAAAGAGCGGAGGAAGCCGATTTTATCCGCGTCAAGAATCGCAATGAATGATACTTCGGGCAGATCGATTCCTTCGCGTAACAGATTGATTCCTACAAGGATGTCAAAGTTTCCCTGACGTAACTGAGTTAAAATTTCTACGCGCTCTATTGTTTCTATTTCGCTGTGAATGTAACGGACTTTTAAGCCGAGACCGGAAAGGTAATCGGTAAGGTCTTCCGCCATTTTTTTTGTTAAAGTTAAAATGAGAGACCTCTCCCCTGCTTTGATGCGTTTCTGCACTTCGCCGTAGATGTTTTCCATTTGACCTTCACTGGGGCGCACTTCAATTTCCGGATCTAAAAGCCCTGTGGGGCGGATTAATTGCTGTACCACTCTTACAGATTGCTCAATTTCTGTTTTTCCGGGAGTTGCAGAAACAAAAACTGTTTTATCTAATCTGTCTGCAAATTCATCGTAGCGTAAAGGACGGTTGTCTAAAGCACAGGGTAAACGGAAACCGTAATCTACCAATGTTTGTTTGCGGCTGCGATCTCCTGCATACATTGCACCTAACTGCGGTAAGGTGACATGGCTCTCATCAATAAATGTTAGGTGATTTTTTGGAAGATAATCTATCAATGTGTCAGGGGATTCTCCGGGTTTTCGTTCCGCTAAAATTGCAGAATAGTTTTCGATGCCGGGACAGTATCCCATTTCGGTTAACATTTCTATATCGTACTCGACACGAGTTTTAAGGCGTTCCGCCTCCATGATCTTGCCGTTATTTTGAAAATATTCAAGCCTTTCTTTTAACTCCTGCCTGATTGTTTCAATTGAATTATAAATTTTTTCTCTTGGCATAACAAATTGTTTTGCAGGATAAATTAATGCGCCGTCAAGGTCTTCAAGCATTTCACCTGACACAGGATTAAAACGGCGGATGCGTTCAACCTTATCCCAATCAAGATCGATGCGGTACGCTTCTTCCATGTAAGCGGGAAATATTTCAAGCGTGTCCCCTCTGCGGCGGAAACGCCCGCGCTCAAGAACATTGTCGTTACGCTCATATTGCAATTCAATGAAGCGGCGGATTACCGCATCAACATTAATAAATTCGCCCTTTGTTAAGGTTGCATTCATTTTGCGGTACACATCGGGAGTTACCATACCGTAGATGCAAGAGACAGTTGCAACGATGATTACATCATCGCGTTCCATTAAACTTCTTGCCGCAGAAAGGCGCATACGTTCTATCTCGTCGTTAATCGAAGCGTCTTTTTCGATGTAAAGATCGCGGCTTGCGACATAAGCTTCCGGCTGATAATAATCGTAGTAAGAAACAAAATATTCCACCGCGTTGTGCGGGAAGAAACCTTTAAACTCACGGTAAAGCTGAGCGGCGAGCGTTTTGTTATGGCTGACAATAAGCGTCGGCATCTGCACTTCTTCGATGAGCTTCGCCATAGTAAAAGTTTTTCCCGAACCTGTAACGCCTTGCAATGTTTGGAATTGGTCTCCCGCTTTGATACCCTCTGTAAGAGCCGTTATCGCCTCGCCTTGATCGCCTGCAGGTTGAAAGGGAGATACTACTTCGAATTTACGCATTGTTTTACTAAACAGTAGTATAGGGGGGTTTGTCAAGGGGGAGGATGGTAGTGGTTGTTTTGACGGTTACGAAAAAACAATATTAGACACTTATTTCTTTACTTCAAGCAATCTTCTTTTTGATTTATTAATAATCTCTCTAGCCATTGCAATAATTTGAGGACAAGAAATATTATCAAATATTGTTGTTTTAAAGTCTGGATGAACATCATTCGGAATTGCCAATCTTTCAGATCCCCTTCTATTACCATTAATTAATATAAATCTAGCTTCTGCAGGATTTGTATCATTGGAAACAATAAAATCAACGCCAGGTAATTTATTAATAATTTCTTTTTTAATCGGCTGTGGAGTTATAATTTCTATTTTTAATCCTTCTTTAATCTTTTCATTCAATATTTTAATCATTGATTCATTATTTATTAGCCATGACAAACGATTTCCTACTATGGTCGCGCTTGTTCCAAGTGTAATGAATTTTTCCAAAAATTCTTTTGTCTCTTCCATTGTTTTTTGTTCTTTTACTTCTGGAAAATATCTTAATCCCTTTTTTACAAACAGAATTATAACACCGGCTATTTCTGTAATTAAAGCAACAAAGCTCCCAATAAATAATAAATTGGATTCACCTTTAATAAACCATAAATAGAATATACCAGCTAAAGTAAGTAATGCTGTAAGTAAAGTAATTATTAGAAAAACTATAATTGATATTTTAATTAATTTATACATAATATTTTATACCTCGATAATACAAATAAATATTCCTAACTAAATAGTATCTGAAAGCAGGCGCAGAGTGATTTTCTCCATTCTCACAGTAACCCTTTACCATACAGGTTGATTCCCAACCACACTCCCATTCCCATCAATAATTCCAAAACGATTAATTGTCCCGCTATTATTAATCGTCCCATTGTTAGTCAATGTAATACCACTGGGGATTGTTAAATTTTGTCCACCGGAGATTGCTAACACTCTCCCTGAAGGAAAAGTAACATTCTGTTGTAAGGTGACATTGCCATACATAGTTCCATTGTTACCTATAAATACAATAGCAGGTCCCACATTTGGATCATTGGGAAAAATTGATGAAGCAAAAATCACAGCGTTACCATTTATAGAATTAGTACCTCCAGATCCATTAAAACCGATGCCAATACCTGCACTATAACCATAATCCACGTTGACACCATTTGCGATTACTGTGCCGCCGGAAATTATTATAGTACCACCTGCACCGTTGCAACCACCACCAATACCTGCACCTCCTCCCCTTGCTTCGCCAATTGCAGTAACAATTCCACCTGATATTGTTATAGTACCACCTGCACCATATCCACCGCCGCCAATTCCTGCACCTCCGCATAATCCTGTTGCAGTAACTGTTCCGCCTAATATTGTTATTGTACCACCTGCACCATTATCACCACCGCCACCAATTCCTGCACCTCCTTCAGGATTCATATTATTTGAACCTTCACTACCAGTTGCGATAATAACACCGCTCAAAATTGTTATTGTACCACCTGAGATACCGCCAATGCCACCAATGCCTGCTGCACCTCCAGTATTGAAACCTCTTCCTCTACCAGCAGTTGCAATAAGAGAACTTTTATTTACTGCTGATATAACAAGAGTCGATCCAATAGGTGCTTCAAGTCCTGCTCTATTAAAACCGCTTCTAAGAACATTATCACCAATAAGAGTAAGGTTTACCGTTGCACCAGTCATATCAAAAGCACATAGATAATAATTGCTTACATCAATATTCACATTATTTAGAATTATATCAGCGGTTACACCTGTTGAAATCTTTATTCTCTCTACTTTCGTGGCGGTTATACCTGTTTTCATACCTATGGAGTATTGTCCATTTCCAGTAATTATTAATGCACCTCCTGTATAAGTGTAACCGGTACTACCGGAAATAATAAACGATGGTTCTATTGGCTGATTACCAGTAATTGTACCAACAACTTTTCCATTATTTTCCAGTATAATTGCACCGTTATTTATTAGTGTATAACCACTCTCAATAGTCAAAGTTTGATCATTATTAATATTTAATATCACATCAGAAGGAATCATTACATTGCGAGCAAGAGAAACATTACCGTACATAGTACCTTCGCTTCCGATAGACACAATAGCTGGTCCCATCTTTACACCGGTTGGTAAATCAGGTTGAATTGATGAAGCAAATACTACAGCATTACCAGTAATGCTGTTTATGTTACCGCCAGCACCATAAAGACCTCCTCCAATACCTGCTGCTCCATCAAAAAATCCACCAGTTGCGGTTACTGTACCGCCTGAAATTGTTATGTTACCGCCAGCACCATAAAAACCTCCTCCAATACCTGCTCCAGAATAAATTCCACCAGTTGCTGTTACTGTACTGCCTGAAATTGTTATGTTACCGCCAGTACCATAAACACCTCCTCCAATACCTGCTCCATAACTTCCACCAGTTGCAGAGAGAGTTCCAATACTTTCTCCCATAATTACAAGATTTGATCCGTCAGGTACTTGCAAACCAGCTCTTCGTCCACTGCTTCTAAGGGTATTATCACCAATAAGGGTAAGATTAACACTCGCGCCAGTCATATCAAAAGCACAAGTGTTATCATCGTTTCGTGCATTTATATCAACATTTGATAAAGTAATATTTGCATTAACCCCACTAGCTATAACAATTTGATTAGTTGTATTAGTTACATCGTCTTTCATTCCTATAGTATATATTCCATTATTATTAATTGATAAAATTCCGTTTGCAAAAGAAATACCTATAAGATTTGTACCAGAAATATTGAAATCACCATAATTTACCGGTGGTATTATAATAAATTTATAGTATATTGTTTCACTACGATCTTCTGAGACTGCTTTAACCCATAACACATTATTTGTAGAAAGATTAAATGAAGTTGAAGATAGTAAATCGTTAGGAAATATTCCATTTGGATTACTGCCTGTATTATTAACCCAACTAGCTGTTGAAAAAAGTGAATCTGTTCTAAAAAGAAGGTCAATTGTTCCATTAACCGGATAACAAGTATATGTTTTTGGATCTCCTTCAGTTAAACCGCTACCATTACCGATTCCTATTATACTACCACCAATAGTACTTGTAGTTTCACATAACACCGCTTTACTATTAGGCAATATAAAACTAGGATCGAGAAAAACAGATGGTTCAAATTTAAAAGTAGTAAATGTGTCTTTCCATATATCAATTACTTCTCGTTTAAAAGCAATATTACCAGCCTGATTTGTTAGTTTTACTTCGGCTATATAACGTCCTGTAGCAAGAATAAAATTACCGCTTGCTAAACCACTGACTGCCGCTGTAGATAAGTTTATATCTCCATTGATTCCAAATCCTGTTATTTTTGCATTCCCGTTTATATTCCATAAACTCATTATACCTGTAACACCGGTATCAATGTTTATAGCATAATGCAAAGCGCCATTTCCTGTTCCAATTGATTTTAAAACAATTGGAGGAACTGTACCGCCATTAATCTGACCATTGGAAATATTTACAATTATACTGCCTGTTGCAATTGCATCACTGCTATTCCCAACTTCTCCGCCTAACTTATATGCCGTTGCGCTTATAATCCAATTTCCATTTCCAAGAAAAATTTGTGTTTGATTTGAACCGATAATGTTCAACGGAGCATGTGCTCCGCCGCTAAATGTAAGCTGGTATCCCGCGACAGCACTCTCATTTGGTGAGGTTGTTCTTGCAGATGGCATCGCTCCTTCTTCACCTATGAAAATATTAACAAGAACCTCTTCTCCGTTATCCAATTCTAAATTTAATATTGATTGATCAAATGGATTTGAACAAGCACAAAATATAATTGCGATTATAAAAACAATAATGGTAAAATAATTAAATTTTTTCATTTCTTCCTCCTTAATTCAAACCTGTCACAGTAAAAGAACCCATTAAAGTACCGTTACCAAAATTTCCTGTATTATATTGCCTATAGAGTAACACTCTGCCATTTTGATCATTTGCAGACGACCAATTATTAGAATTAGGATTAAAAGACGGGGTAGGCGGCGCGTCACTATAATACACAGCATACGCACATTCATAATCGTAATCACCACTAACCCAATATAACAAAACCACATCTCCTGCATTAACAGTAAAATTATAATAACTTGGATCACTACCACTGAAATGTTGTGCGTTAGAAGAAAGGTCTGCTCCATTAACATTTATTTTAATAGCTGCATTATTCCAACCATCACCGTAACTATCCCACATCGCAATAGTAATTTCTAACGGCGGCATAAAAAAGTGATTCCCAGAATTTTTTTCACCAGCAATCGTTACTTCAACGGTTACATGATTATTACTTCTTCTGGTTAAAGTAATTGATGTATTTGAAGTTCCTTGAGATATTTTTACACCATTCAAGTACCAGATTATCTCAGAATAATTTCCAGGAGCTATACTTACAATGTATGCTCCTGTTCCATTATTCATTGATGTAGTTCCGCCTTCTTGTAATGGGAGCGGATCATTATCCAAAAAAAGTTTAATTGAAGCACTATCAAATACAATTCCATATTTAATTGTCAAAGTACCACCAGTTAAACCGTTTGCCGTATTCCATCCTAAAGTTTCTGCGACATCAAAAGTTACCTGAAATGTTCCGGCTACTGTTGGTAGTGTTGTCGAACCATTATAAAAAATAGTTATCGTACCATTTGATTTCCCCTGTTTTAGCGTTATAGTTACCGCTGTTACATTTCCCACTATTTGCGTAAGGTTGTCTATTTCAAAGTCATCTGCACATGGTGTATCAATACTTGTTCCATTATCACAAACTATAAGCGATAACCCAATTACTGCCACTATCGCAATAATCCCAAATAATCTTAGATTTTTCATCAAATAAACCTCTTTTTTATCTTTTTATCTCTTATATGCTGCCTTTGTCATTTTCATTTGAAATAAATAAAAACATACATACGAAATGTATAAATTTACTAACCATTGTCCTTATATCAATTATCGATTTTTTTGTCAATAATATTCGCATATAGAGCATAAAATAGTTAAAATATTTGCAAAGACCGTATTGTTTCAATGGATTATCAACAATTAGCATATAAAATATGGAAATGATGAAGGTTTTTATCTATAATATGAAGAAGTACCGCAAGAAACGCCGTATTTCGCAGATGAAATTGGCGGGAATGCTTGAAACATCAACCAGTTACATAGGGGAAATTGAGATAAACAGCCGTGTTCCGTCTTTGGCTATGGTTGAGAAAATCGCTAATGCCTTAAATATTGAACCTTTTAGGTTATTTGTAGACGAAAAAGAGGAAAAAGACGATAGTATTCAAGAAGCGGAAGATTACCTTGAGAGCCTTACGACAAAAGAACGAAAAGACTTGACCCAACGAATAGTAAAACGTATTACGAGCGAAGTTGAGCTTATTCTTCAACCCGAAACAGACGTTTAAATATATTTTGTCAAGGGGAGAAAAAAACTAAACCACTATCACCCGCCATTTCCCCCACCCTTGAGACCAAACCGCAAAAATGTTATCTTAAAATATGAACACAAACCCTGTAGCGGCATATCTTGAGAAGAATCTGCCGGAAAAAATTAACACAAACTTGTTGGCTTATCTTTGCGCTTTGACAGAGATTTCCAAAACTGCCCCGCAAATCGCCTCTTCTATCGTAAAAGAGATCGAAAATCAGCGTAAACGCGTAAAACTTATCGCAAGCGAAAATTACTGCTCAATGGCGGTGCAGCTTGCAATGGGAAATTTGCTCACCGATAAATATGCAGAAGGTACTGTAAATCATCGTTTTTATGCGGGTAATGAAAATGTCGATGCTATCGAAGCTATGGCGGCGCAGGAAGCGTGCAAACTTTTCGGCGCGCAGTATGCAAATGTGCAGGCGCACTGCGGCGCGGATGCAAATCTTCTTGCATACTGGGCTATTCTTTCCACGCGAATCGAAAATCCTGTGCTGGAAAAATTCGGCACAACAAATCTTTATAAATTGGAAAAATCAGATTGGGATAAGCTTAGAGCGGAACTCGGCAACCAGCGTCTTTTAGGGTTGGATTATTATTCGGGAGGGCATCTTACTCACGGTTACAGAAATAATCTTACAGGTAGGATGTTCGATGTTTACAGCTATTCGGTTTCCAAAGAAAACGGATTGCTTGATTATGATGAGATCGAAAAACAAGCAATGCAAGTGCGCCCGTTAATTCTGCTGACAGGTTATTCCGCCTATCCGCGAAAAATTAATTTTAAGCGTATGAGGGAAATTGCAGATAAGGCAGGCAGCGTCTTTATGGTAGACATGGCGCACTTTGCAGGTCTTGTAGCGGGAAAAGTTTTTACAGGCGAATTCGATCCTGTCCCATGGGCGCATGTTGTAACAAGTACAACTCATAAAACACTGCGCGGTCCAAGAGCGGGATTAGTGCTTTCTGTAAATGAATTTGCGGAAGCGCTGGATAAAGGCTGCCCGCTTACTATGGGCGGACCTCTCCCTCATGTAATCGCGGCAAAAGCTGTCGCTTTCTGCGAAGCCGCTTCTCCTGAGTTCAGACAGTATGCGCAGCGTATCGTTGACAATTGCAAAACACTCGCCGCTTCCTGCATGGATAACGGGCTTAACGTACTGACAGGCGGCACTGACAACCACCTGCTCCTTATCAATGTTCATAAAAACGGGATTACAGGCAGACAGGCGGAAAGCGCTCTTCATGAATGTCACATAACGCTAAACCGCAACAGCCTTCCCGACGATCCCAACGGTCCGTGGTATACATCGGGGATTAGGGTTGGGACAGCGGCAGTTACTTCTTTAGGTATGGGAGAAACTGAAATGAAAGAACTGGGGTCGCTGTTAGCTTCTGCAATCAAAGGAACATCTCAGGCGCAGGATGCAAAGGATACAACAAAAAAGAGCAAGGCAAAATATATTATAGATGCAACTGTAAAAAACGAAATTCTTGCACGGGTAAAAAAATTAATGGAAAAATTTCCTGTTTACCCGGAATTGGATTTAGAACTTCTTAAAAAATATTTTTGTTGATATTGCGAAAAGTTTTTATTCTACTTTAACATTTTTTTCTTTTTCTCTTATGAATGAAGCAAACATATCAAACAGGATAGGATCAACTTTAAGATGGCTGTCAACAAATTCGCTTTTCATCATAACTATAGCTTCTTCCGGAGACAATGTTTTACGGTAAATGCGGTTAGGATCAGTTAAGCTGTCGTATACATCGATAATTTCTAAAACTTTTGCGGGAAAATATGCAAGAGCCTGATAGTCCAGAATAGGTTCTAAATCGTAAGTAATAACGTAATCTTGTTTTGCAAAAGGATTAACTTTTTTATATTGCTGAAGATATGCACGGAAATATCCGTAACCTGCAGAATCACCGTAATATTCATGATGATACCCGGTAATAAGACTTGCTTCCATAGGATAATTTGTTTTTGTCATAATGGACTTATAACCTTGTTTTACATGGTCAATAACTATTTGACGATCATAAGAGCCTACGCCTTCATGATATTCTACAGCGGAAGCTTTTCCAACATCATGAATTAAAAAACCAACCGCCCACTTAAAATATAATTCGGGAGTTATAGCCCTCATGCCGCCTAAAAACACACGCTCAAGATTAATGTCTTCTATACTTAAATGCGAAAGCAGTGAATGATAAAATTTTCGGTACTTCGGCGTAAAAGAGATACGCAATTTTTGTATGGCGCTGGATGTAGAAACTAAATTATTATAATAAGTCAGAAAAGCAATCCCATTAAGATAAACACGTGTCATATGCTGGACTATGGTACCATTAGATTTTTCAACAAGGGTATTCATTAAATCATCATTAAAAACATCTTCGGAAAAAAGATGCGCCGAACTTTTTACCATTTCGTTGGTGCTGTCTACCATCTCTTGGGTAAGTTTTTTCGCTTCATCATCGCCGAGACGCATTGCTTCTTCGATGGTTGCATGGTTAATAAGGGCGGCATCTTTGGTTGTATCGACCAAAGCTTCTGTAATTGCATTCCCGTCTTTCGGTCTGTGCAAGAGAAGATCGTTTAAACGCTGCTTATCCTTATTAAGACATTCTACCCTTTCTTCGGTAGTCATTTTTGTAAAAGCGGCATAATCACTGCCGAAACCGTCTGCATCATCATCGTCAGTGTCTTCGTCTGCCTGCTCTAATTCTTCTATTTCTTCGTGATTTTCTGCAGGTTTCGGCGTTTTTTCCTTGTCCCATTCGCCGGATTTAACGATAGATTTTTCGTTTATTTTATCAATACTGTCGCCTGTCAGAAAATATTCCCAAGGACCGGCATAAAGCCAAAAATTCTCTTTATTGTCATATAAAACCTTAAAAGGCATCAATCTTTTTCTTTGAGCGCCTCTATTTACGCATAAAACAGGGATTTCTTCTTTTATTATGATATCTACATAGGTTTTATTAACACCGCCGCCATTTGGAAGCGATAACACCCTAGAAATAGGTGTTAAGGTTTCTTTTCCTGACATACTTTTTCATTATATAGGCAAATTTAATAATTAGCAAGAAATTTTCCTTTGCATTTATGTCACAGAAAAATTAAAAATTGTTCTTTTGTACGTTAAATAAATTTTTCTAATCAAATAATGGCGTAAAATAAAAAATTGTATTATAATTTAACTATATTTACTAAAGGGTGGTATAAAATGAGGTTATTTACCAGATCAGACTTTGACGGCTTGGCTTGCGGTGCACTTCTGCAATATTTAGGCTTAATTGATGAATGGAAATTTGTTCATCCAAAAGATATACAGGACGGAAAAGTAGAAGCGACAGATAATGATATTCTAGCAAACATTCCATATATAAAGGGTTGTAAACTCTGGTTTGATCATCATTCCAGTGAATCCGAACGTTTAGGAAGCAAAGCTTATTTTGAAGGAGTTTCCAAACCGGCTCCCAGCTGTGCGCGAATTATTTATGACTATTACGGGGGAGATAACAAATTAGGAAAATTTGCAGAGATGATCCATTTTGTTGACAAAGTCGATTCCGGAAACCTTACAGCGGATGAAATTTTAGATCCGAAAGGCTGGATACTTTTAGGCTTCATTATGGATCCCAGAACAGGTTTAGGACGTTTTAGAAATTTCACAATAAGTAACTACGATTTAATGACAAGCCTTGCTAAGGCATGTGCAGAAAAAACAATTTACGAAATTTTAGAAATGCCGGATGTAAAAGAACGCCTTGATTTATATTTCCAGCAGAGCCAGCTCTATAAAGACATGGTAATAAAACATACAAAAATAGAAGGCAATGTAATATATGTTGATCTTCGCAATGTAGAAACAATTCACGCGGGAAACAGATTCGTAATTTACACACTCTACCCGGAACAAAATATTTCGGTATGGGTTGTAGACGGGCGCAATAAATCAAATGTTGCAATTACTGTAGGTCACAGCATTCTTAACCGTACAAGTAACGCAGATGTCGGATCGATCATGTTATCTTACGGCGGGGGCGGGCACAGACAGGTCGGTACTTGTCAGGTAGATTACGATGGTGCAGAAAAAATAATCCAGGATGTAATTAATAAAATTAAACAATAACTTATTAATTAAATAACTGATTATCCAATCTATTAGTAAACCATTTTAAAACAGCCTCTGCCCTGCTGCTGAATGAATTGCTAATGCGATCACGCATTCCGGGAATAGAAAGCGCATTTACCATAGAAACAGCATATATTAAAATAGAATCGCCGCAGTCTATAACAGCCATTACAGACCTAAGATTTCCCCTGCTTATAACAGGAATAATCCCAACGCTTAAAGATGTAACATTCTCTTGAGTAAAAATAATAACGTCTCTTTCTGCGGCATAATTGTAACTGTAAATATTATCTCCGAAAGTAAGGTCTCTTTGTCTTGCATATAAAGTTAATGCGGCAGGAGGCTGCAAATAAACAGGATCGGGGATCGGTTTTTTTGTCTGCGGTCCGTCTATCACGGCGGAGTATTCATAAAAAGTACGCAGCTCTCTTCGGCTTGCAGAAAAATATTGAACACCTGTTAATGTGCCAAGCGCAACCGCCTGATTAAAAACACCGGTTCTTTGCGGTTCATTCCACACACTAACAGATGTATGAAAACTTTCAGGTTTTTTATACAAGTAAAGAGATTCAACTAACATATTCGGGTTAAAAGAAGTCCGGGCTTTTGCAACTGCCTGACGCAGTTCGTTATTGACAGGCAATAGCGCAGGCGCAGGATTATTTACAAGCTGTATTGAAACTATCAACTCGTCCTTTTCTGCCAAACGCTGTGCCTGAGAAGGATTAACCAAACTTTCAAGCGGTATCGGATAAATTTGCAGAACCGCAAAGAAAAAAGCGGCTGAAAAAATTGTCCTTTCAATACCGGCACTGCATTTCATTATTTAAACCCGCGATAATAAACTCTCACCTGTTTATATAAACCATCTCCTTCGCTTTTGGTTTCAACATCGTTGATATCATTTAATGTGGTGTGAATCAGCCATCTGTCAAAGGGGTTCATTGGTTCAAGTAAAATTGAACCGCGGCTTTCACGGACTTTTTCTGCAACATTATAGGCAAGGCGCACAAGAGACTCTTCGCGGCGGATACGGTAATTTTCTGTATCTAAAATAACCCTTACATCATCTTTTCCCAATCTGCCTGCGTAAATATTTAACAGCAGCTGAAGCGCATCAAGGTTTTTTCCTTTCTTACCAATTAAAATGGAAGAAAAACTTGAATCGATTTTTATACCAAGTTTATTCTTTTCGCGGAATAAAATAGAAACATTTCCCGGATAACCCATCTTTTCAATTAAACCGGAAATAAAATCTGTCATTTTCTGTTCAAATTCATTTTGCGGAACAGGCTCGCCGAAAACAGCTTCTCTTTTCGGTGCAGAAGCCTGAGTATCTTTAAAACCCGCTTCATTTGGTCTAAAAGTTGTATTGCCTGTATGAACCCTAATCCTTACATAACCTTTCTTGAATAAACCTGTTTTTTGGGTTTCAAGAATCTCAACATCAAAATCGTCTTTTTCCAACCCCAATTCTGCCGCAGCTTTATCAATTGCTTCTTTTTCTGTGCGGCCTTCGAATTCAAATTCCATAAATATCTCCTTATCTTTTTGATTTTTTCTTTTTACCGCCGCCCGGTGGCGGTGCTATCACAGGCGGAGGGGACGGCGGCGGTGTTTCTGCCGCGCGTTTTTTTATAATATATTTATTGATGATCAATTGCTGAACAAGTGTAAGAAGGTTAGAGAAAATCCAGTAGATCAGCAATCCTGACGGAACATTGTAAAGTACAAAGAAAAATATAATCGGCATGGCGTATAACATCATTTTCATTTGTGCATTCGACTGCTGACCCGGCATTTGTGTCACTTTACTGTATAACAGCTGGGAAGCAACATAAATAAACGGCAATGCACGAAGCGCTGTCCAGCCTAAAATCGGCAGCCTGACACCTTCGGGGAAATTCCAAATCGCTTCAGGAAGCGAAAGATCGGGTATCCAGCCTGAAATAAATCCTGCACCTCGCAAGTCAAAATGATTGTTAAAAAGGTTATACATTGCGATAAAAATAGGCAATTGCAGCAGCATCGGCAGACAGCCTGAAAGCGGGTTGTATCCTTCCTGCTTATAAAAGTTTGCCATCTCTGTTTGCAGCTTTTGCTGATTGTTTTTATATTTTTCCTGCAGCTCTTTAATCTTCGGCGTTAGCGCCTGCATTCTTTGAGTGGCTTCCGATCCTTTTTTTGTTAGCGGGAAGAAAAGAAGTTTTATTAAAAGTGTAAGCAGGATAATCGCAATACCGTAATTTTTTACGCCGTCATAAAACCTGAGTAAAAGCCATTTTAATACACGTTCAAGCGGCGCCAGAATTCCCCAAATTCCGCGCGAACTTGCAATCTCTGCAAAATGCGCATCTCTTATATTAAATTCGTTTTTACCTGTGTTGTAAGTTCCAAGTATATCATGTGTTTTTGGTCCAAGATAAAAACGGTAAGTATCTTCTATCTTTGATAAACTGACAGACGGTCTTATAAGCATAACTCTGGAAGCGGCAGAAAGACCGGGCTCTTCCTTGTTGGAAAATCTAAGCGTATATTGCTGATACGGATATGCAATGAAAGCAAAGTACTTGCCGGAAATCGCAGCCCACGACGGGCGGTCGATAGATTCGTTATACTTTGCATCTCTTCGTTTTCCGTTTGAATAAATATTTAAATGACGGTAATCGTATAAATTATCAAGCTTTGCAAATTGAGGACCTATTTGCGGACCGAACGATAAAGTATATGCGTTGCCGTTAAAATTAAATCCGGACATGGAGTTTCCGCCGTCTAAAGTAATTTTTAATTCAAACATATAATCGCTTGGTTTAAATTCATAACGCTTACTTAAACGAAATTTAGAAACACTGTTTGCAGAAGAAGGAACAACAAAATCGCGGTAAAATTCAACCGAATAATTTGATAATCGGTTTACATTAAAATTTGACGAAACAGGCAAGGCTTCATGATCGCCGAAAGCGACAGAAAAAGCGCGCGAAACTTGTGATGCCGATCTTGCTTGTGCTTCATTAAAATTTGTAAGTATTAAATCAACATAAGCGCTGCTGTCATTGGGATGTTTTCTTGGATCTTTCCATCTAAATGAAACAATATCACCGCCTTCGTTAGTTAAAACAACTATAAAAAATTCGGTATTGATTGTTATAAGCTGCCTTGAAACCGATATTTCTTGTTCAACATTCACAGAGGCGTCAATCTCCTGCTGCACAGTAGAAAAAGGTTCTATTTCTGACAAACCGTGCGTTTCTGACGAACCGCGCGAATTATTAATTTGAGGTTCGCCTGTTGTATCGACTGCTGTTACAGCGGTTTGTTGATCTTGTATTACAAACGATTGCTTTTGCTTGGGCGGAAAGAAAACCCCTTGTATCACAAAAGAAACGATTAATACAATACTGGAGAGCACAATAGCCAAGATTGTTTTTTTATCCATTATATTTCCTTTTTACTTTCTTGATAAATTTTTATCTGAACATAAATGTTCCGGAACAGGATCGTAACCGCCTGCATGAAACGGATGACATCGCAAAATCCTTTTTACAGCCAAAAAACTTCCGCGAAAAAAACCGTATTTGCTGACAGCCTCGTATGCATAAGCCGAACAGCTTGGAGAATACCTGCAGCAAGGCGGAAAATGCGGCGAGATTGCATACTGATAAAATTTAATTAAAACAAGCAATATATATTTCATTTTAATAAACCGGCTTTTATAAAAAGAGATTCAAGCTGTATTTTTCTTTCACAAAGAGCGGTTTTTTCAGTTTCAGGAAAAATCTGCAAAATTAAATCGTAACCGCATGAAAGACTTTCTTTCATTAACCTAAAGGCTTCTCTTCCAAGCCGCCTGGCGCGATTTCTGGAAACTGCATTCCCAAAACCTCGGGAAAATGTAAAACAAATACGGTTATAAGGCAAATTATTTTTTATAACAAAAAGCTTCGCGCCCTGACAGCTAAACCTTTTCCCTTTGCCGAAAACCTCCCGAATCTCTTTCCTTCTCTTTAAATGTTCTTTACGCTTAAAACTCCGTTTTAGACTTTTTTTCCCCTTTTCTTGAGAAAAACCCGCAAGAGTTTTCTCAGGGTTAATTTTAATATTAATACGGCTTTTTCTCGTTAGAAATAGAAAGCTTTATCCTGCCCTTTGCTCTGCGGCGCTTTAAAACAAGCCGCCCGCCCCTTGTCTTCATACGGGCGCGGAACCCGAATTTACGGTTCCTTTTTACCTTACTGGGTTGATAAGTACGTTTCATTATATCTTCTCCTATTTAAAAGGTCTTAATGACTTAATTAGAGTATAAGTTTATGATATTGAAGGAAAATATTCAAGAGGGCAGGGGGTTACCCTGCCCGCAGACTGAACACAGGACTAAGGAAGAATACCTTTATTTGTTCCTTAAAGCATATCTGACAAAAACACCTATATAAGATTGATCTTGCTTAACTTTAGAAGTTTCTAAAGTATTAATAGCGCCGAAATATTTTGCTCCCAATAATATACCTGAATTTCCAAAACCCAGATCGGCTGCTACAGAAACTTCGTATGCAAACCCGCCTTCACTTTTATAAAAAGTAAATCCCGGTATTGATGTATCATTTGCAACAAATGAATAACCGATAGAGCCGGCAACTTGAATAAGCGGAATTGGATAGAAAATTACCCCCCCCCCGAGAAGAAAGGAATTAAATGTAATATGATCATTAGCAGAATCAGAAAATCTGTGTCCGGTAAAACCAAATGCTCCAACTGCGTAAAGCGGAAGACCCACAATAGGTCCAAAACCAACTTTTAACCCTAAATCATAACCAATTTCTGTAAAATTTGCTGAAGAAAAAGAAACCTTTGTTCCGCTCAATTTTGTTGTGGGTAAGCCTACACCAATCCCTGCATCAAAATAAAGTCCCTGTGCATTAACTGAGGTTAATGCAATCGCAATAAGAAATCCTAAAATAAGAAACTTTTTCATAATACCTCCGTGTTGAATATTATTAATATAACTCTATATTAATAAATAAAATAACTCAATACCCTATTTAAATTTATTTATTCTTTTAACGGCATTACCCCTTCTGAATAATTGCACAAAACGTAAGGGGCTTATATCTACCGCACCAAGTGTTTTTTTATATTCTAAGGGCATACCTAAATCGAAAAATGAAAAGCCGTGTTCTTCCAAATAACGTGCCGCAAGGATAATCTGCACTGTCCCTGCATTATCTTCATCAAAATAGCCGGAATAACTTGTGTAGACATTGCCGCAAACAACACCGAATTCACCGGCGACAAGACAGCCGTCACGGTAAAGCCCGAAAGAGGCAGGATAAGCGAAAGAAGCGGGAAGTAAAGACTCTGTTTGGGCTTTATTTTTTATGCGAATCTGTTTAATACAATCCACAAGCGGAGGTGTAAGCCAATCTGTTCCGTGTTTTTCAACACAACGGTCAACGATACGCTCAAATTCCGCATCTGCGCGCAATTCATAACGGTTTAATAATCTGCGGATCGATTTTTTTACATGAAGATTATCGAAAAACAAAGCGGAACGAACAAGATGCAATTTAGGTAACAGTAAATAAACCGGATTCTCAGTTTTTTTCTCTAATCCGATAGACATTACTAAAAAACCCGCTTCCATCAGCTTGGCAATAAAATCCGCTTCAAAAACATTGGATATACAAAATTCTTCGCTGTAATCGGTTTTAAGCATAGCGTCAACTATAGCTTTGCAGTCATCTTCAGGAGAAATACAAAGAAAGCCGGATTCAGTATATTTTAATAACATATCATTTTTAATTTACTGTTTTTTTCTGCTTTATAAAAGATAAAAAAAGCTGTAAAAATTGGTTTTTATCAGCATTTTTGTATATAATGATAATATGAAATATTTTCTGTTGATTATTATGATTCTTGTTGCAATTCCCGGTTTTGCGCAAATTGGAGAAAATGTTTTCAATTTTAATATCGGAAATCTTGGTTTTGGGGCAAATTTACCGGCTCGTAATAATTATAACGGAGAGTTTATTTTATCACTGATAAGTGTAGGGATAGACAATACTGTTACAAACCTTGGAGCTGAATTCAGCCCTTTTTATGCTTTTGGGTGGTCAACCAATGAATATCAAGACAGTGAAAATATGTTTGAGGCAGACAATATAAGTCTTTTCAATTTAAAAATTTATTGGAATCTTCTTAACCATTATTTTAACGGCGGAAGTAATTTTTATATAGGTCCGTATGCATCAATCAATTATATATTTGTAGATGAGAATTTTCACTGGGATAAATATATTTTTTCCGCCGGTGCCCACATAGGTTTCAGATTGAATATCGGCAGAGTAAATTACAATGTTTTTTCTGCAGAGGTTGGATACCGCAATATTAACGGGATGCATAGATATTACATAGGCGGTAAAATCGATCTTGTTACGCTGTTCTTCCTGTTCTTACTAAGTAGGTCAGATAATTAATTCAAACCTTGACCAACTCCTGTATAATCCATAAACTATAAAAACGGAGTCTTTAAATGAAACCAATTATAAAAGAGCGGTTACTGCCGATGTCGTTAACCGCAATAATTATTCTTACAGATCAAATTATAAAAGCAATTATTGTAAAGGTGCAGCCTTTTCATCCTGCGCTTATAAAAGATGTTTTTAATAATGATTTTCTTTGGATATATCATGTGCGGAACAAAGCGATTGCTTTTAGTATGGGTGAAAACCTTCCTGAATTTTTAAAACCAATTGTATTTATTGTTTTCCCTCTTTTAGTTTTAGGTTTTCTAATGTGGTATTTTTTTAAATCCGATGAATTTACAACTCTTCAGCGATGGGCGGCGGCAGGTATCATAGGCGGAGGAATCGGCAATCTTATTGATAGAATTTTCCGTCCGGACGGAGTTGTGGATTTTATCAGCGTAAATATTTACGGGCTTTTTGGCATGCAAAGATGGCCTACTTTTAATATTGCCGATGCTTCTGTTGTTGTATGCTGTATTATTTTGTTAATTACTCTGTTTATTTCAACTAAAAAAATTAATGAAAAAAAGCAAGAACCGGAAGTAAAACAAATTGAAGAAAAAGACGACATAAAAGCGGAAATAATAAATGAACAAGAAAGTTAATACGCTCCTGTTTGTTCTTGGAGCAACATTATTTAATATTCTAATCGCCGTTATTAGTTTTGTTTTATTTACAATTATATTTATAAATTTTATAGCACCGCATATACCGCCAAGCGGACGTTCATGGGGTTTTAATCTTATCTTATTGGCATCGCTTGCGGTTTCGTTTTTTGTTTACCGCATTGTATTAAAATTATTAATATCAAAAGTGAATGTAGAAAAATATTTTGATCCTATTTTTGTTAAAAAAGGTTTGAAAAAAAATAATACTACAAACCCGTAGGAATATCGATAAACTGTGCATCTATACCAAGTTCTTCTATACAATGACGCATAACAGCCTGCACTCCCCAAACTTCAGTACTGTAATGTCCGCCTGCAATCATGTTAAGTTTGGATTCAAGGCAATCATGATAAACGCTGTGATCACATTCGCCTGTAATAAATAAGTCTATCCCCTCTTCCATTGCATCACGCACGTTTGATGCAGCGCCGCCTGAAACAACCGCAGCATTTGCACACTCTTTTTTCCCGAAAGGAAAGATACCTGCGGGGGGTCTTCCCATAAAACTGATTTTTTTAACTGCTTCGTCAATTGCAACCGGTTTGGAAAAAATACCCTTATAACCGATTTTACGCCCTGCATAAACACCGAAAGGTTCAATGTTTTCCAATTCCAGCAACTGCGCTATTACTGCATTATTCCCAAACTTGGAGTGCTGATCCAGCGGAAGATGCACCGCATACAAACAGATATTATGATCTAAAAGAAAGTTAATACGCTGTTTCAGATTTCCCGCAATCCTTACCTGCTTTCCCCAAAATAAACCGTGATGAACAAAAAGCATTCCCGCTCCAAGCGCTGCTGCCTGCTCAAATGTTTCCATTGCGGCATCCACGCCGAAAGCGATTTTTTTAACGGGAGAGCCGTCATTATCAACTTGAATTCCGTTAAGGGCGGCATCGTTTGCAAAACCTTCTATATCCAGAAAACTTCTGAAAAACTCATCCAGTTTACTTACAGACAGTTCGTTACTCATAAAGATAGTTTAACATAAAATTACTTGCTTGCCAGATCCTTTCCTATTTAAAAATCTGATTAAAAAGTTTCCCTAATAAAAAAAACCGCGAAAGCCCGAAGGGCTGACGCGGTTCTTCATGAAAAATGAATAGCTAGGCTATCTTACTTGCCTTTTTTAGCTGTAACAAGAAGAGAACCGAGAACCATAGTATGAACGCCAAGTCTCTGCAACATTTCCCAGATATTTAAACCGCTCTTGCCTGTGAAGAAAGAAACAAGACCGATTATGATATAGACTGCCCAAATAATTGCAAGAATTAATGCAAATAAATCTAAAACACGAATAGCTTGACTGCTAAACATTTCAATTAAAACCATTACACCTGCCGCCAATGCTAAAACAGCAACTATTGTTGCAACCCATGAAGGAAATCTCATTGTATTGGTAAGGATTATACGAAAATCCCCGCCTCTACCGATTAATCCTAAAACACCGTTTGCAACTAAATACAACGCAACTGCGAGTTTCCATAAGAAAATTCCTATTCCGTCTTTAAACATAACTCTACCTCTTTAAATTGTGGTTTTCTATGAATATAAAATATTTTATATTCACCCTTGATAAAAATCCCCTTGGATTTCTATCATTATTAGGCTCAACGAGCCGATTAAGAAATTTTACACCCACTTTGTCATTTTAGCAAGAAAGAAATTAAAGGTAATTAGTATAGTTTTGGCTGTTTTTAGGCAAAAATCGTTGTTTTTTAGATTATTTCCGGCTTATAACTGTCTGCTAATTTATTATTTTCGTCTTTAAAAAATTCATCCAGATATGAATGTCCCTGAATAAACTTGTCAGGGTCCATAATACCGTAATATATCTGACTTGCCTTTAGCTCATGATCAAAGGGGATATAACTATGCATCCAGCCTGTCCCATGCTGACCCCAGATAATCACATGATCAATATATTTTCTATACTTATAATACATCTTGAAAAGAAGCGCATATTGATAGCCGAGACAATCAGCCTGTTTTTGATTTAACACAGCAGGCGCTAAAGCCTCCCCTCCCGGTGTAAAGTCCAGCAAGCGTAAATCCAATTCGGAGATACAAATACTGTCAAGCAAGCCTTCGTCTATCAAAGAAGAAAAAAGAGCTACTGCACGCTGATGCTGGCTTGCTAATGTTTGGGTAACTAAATCATGCCCTTGCAGCCCCAGATTCTCGATCAAATTCCTGCCGTCATAAAGAGGGTCTGTTTTCCATGCAGTGTTTAGTTCTTTCAGCATATTAAACGCAACTTTTGCTTTTGTTGATGTGGTCACTTCAAAATCGTTAAAAACCAATATGGGAGGTTTTTCGGTTATATATGCATCTATACTGCCGCCCTTATCGTGATTGTCCATTTTCATATATTCAGGAACTATATTTGGATCGTTGTAATGCGCTTTGTATTTTGCCGCCATCTGTGCGTTTGGTATTGCAATGTGTGCGTATTTAAAAAGAAGATATACATAGTGCTGCCTAACATCCCCTAAATCATCATCGGTCATTGCCATAAGCCATGAAACATGCCTTAGTGCCGCATCCCATCCATTGGGGTTCTCTTGAATTATTACACTATGACGGCTTTCATGGATTTCTACATTTAAAACATCAAATGAATGGAAAGGAATAATCCCCCTCTTTTCACTGGATTGATATCTTGTATCTGTAGACATAAAATGCCGCAGAAGAAATAAAATATGATCAAAATAAATTCGGCGGGCGGTAATTTTATCAACTTTTTTATAAGGTCCTGTCGCGTTATTGCCGCCAATGTAAAAACGGCCGTCGGCATTCCATTGCATAGATGAAATATTTTCAGGGATAATTTGCCGCATCCAAACAGGGGATTGATTTACCCATGCAAGGCAATGACCGTGCACTTTAAATTCGCCCGGCTTTCCTGAGTCCCGTATATTTAAATATTCATCGGTCGGCAGAGACCATTCTTCAACATCTTCTAAGGGTTTAAAAACAAAGCCGGGATATTCGTTTTTTAACCATTGCGGGGCACACTGATGTATCTCCGGTTTTAAGTTATTTTCGCTGGTAAAAATCTCATAATGATGTCCACGTATCGTCTCCGGTAAAACATATCCGGTGCCGGAAACACCTGTATAAAAACTTCCCGTTTCCTTGCTGTATTTGCTTCGTATAGGGGGAACTTCAGAAAATCGTTTCTCGTTTATTACATCCGGAATCGGCACTCCGTTTACATCGGTTTGCGTGATCTTGATATTACCAATCATAAGAAGATCGCCGTTTACTTTAGAACCTGTTTCTGTATGCAAATCAATATTGAGATATTCCCAAGTTCCTGCTGAAACAGGTGTTACACAGCACATTGTTTTTTTATACCATGTGTCACCGTTGAAAAAACCAATCCAGTTTGGATCGCCTCCGGCAACCCTGTCCATATCAGAAGCCCTGATATAGGCTTGAGTCTTATTTGTTCCCGGATAACCTGCAAAACCCTGATGCCCTTCTCCGCCTGAAGAAGTAGACCAAACCTCTAATCTCATATATTTATTGACAGCGCTTATAGGATAAAAAAAATCAAACTCAACATAAGTTTGATTATTTAAAACTATTGCAGGATTAATCGGCACTCTCATTCCAAATCCGCCGAAAGATTTTCCTGCAACTGCGGGATCAAAATTTGTAGTCAGCAAAATCAGACTGCCGGACTCAAAAGGGTTATTAATTAGACTAAAACTGCTCGCCGGATTAGGAAGGACACGCCCGTCGTTAGTGCGCCATGATTTCCAAACAGAAAAATTTTTTTCCAAATCGAACTTGTAAATTTGCTTGCGCTGAAATCCTTCTCCGGGATCTTCGCGAAAATAAGGGTCTACCGAACCTTGCTTATATGCCATTCCTGACGAATCTAATTCAATCTCCATCGTTATCTAGTGATTATACAACTATATTTACCAATTTGTCAGGTATAATAATCAATTTTTTTATAGTCTGCCCTTCTAACCATTTCTGTACACCCGGCATAGCAAAAGCGGTTTTTTCAAGTTCCTCTTTACTTGTTCCCGCTGCGGCTGTAAATTTTTCCCGAACCTTGCCGTTTATCTGAACAACAACAGTTACCTCATCAAAGAGTGTAAGAGCCTCTTCATAAGGGGGCCAGGAAGCAGCTGAAACAGAACCTTTGCCGCCCATTTTTTCCCAGAGTTCTTCCCCCAGATGAGGAGCATATGCGCCTGCCATTATTACAAGCGGCTGCCATAAATCGCGGGGGATAAATTCTGCTTTAGCAAGTTCGCCTGAGTATACCATCATAGCGCTTATCGCCGTATTAAAGTTAAGGCTTGAAGTATCTTCTGTCACTTTTTTAATGGTTCGATGCATCAGCTTTAAAAGCTTATTTTTTTCTTCGGCAGAGATCTCTCCTTCGCTCTTTTGCCCGATATGCCATAAGCGTTCTAAAAATCGCGTAACACCTACTAAACCTGCTGTTATCCATGGCTTACTCACTTCTAGGGGACCCATAAACATTTCATAAAGACGCATGGTATCCGCCCCGTACTCTTTTATTACATCATCAGGATTAATAACATTGCCTTTGCTCTTGCTCATCTTTTGATTGTCTTCCCCTAAGATCATCCCCTGATTAATCAATCTTTGAAAAGGTTCTACTGTGTTCACAAGCTCTAAGTCATACAGCACCTTATGCCAAAAACGGCTGTACAGTAAATGCAAGACCGCATGTTCCGCGCCGCCGACATATAAATCTACAGGCAGCCAATAATCAATCTTTTCTTTAGAGGCAAATTCTTTTTCGTTTTTAGGATCGAGATAGCGGATGTAGTACCAGCAAGAGCCTGCCCACTGCGGCATGGTATTAGTTTCGCGCTTCGCTTTTCCGCCGCATTTAGGGCATGTTGTATTCACCCACTGATCAATTCCCGCAAGTGGAGACTCGCCTGTGCCGGTAGGTTTATATGATTGCACTTCCGGTAACTTTAAAGGAAGAGCGCTTTCCGGGAGAGGCACAATACCGCAGTTATTGCAATGCACAACCGGAATCGGCTCGCCCCAATAACGCTGACGGGAAAAGTTCCAGTCCCTTAATTTATAATTTACAGATTTTTTTCCTAAGCCTTTTTCTTCAAGCCATTTAGTAATTTTTGTTTTAGCTTCTGCGGTAGATAACCCTGTAATGAAACTTGAGTTTACAGAATAGCCGTCTGCCGCTGTACATTCAGACGGCTCGCTTGAATAGTCTTTTCCATCAATCGGTTTTTCATCAGAGACAACTAAAATAATCGGCAGGTTAAAAGTTTTTGCAAACTCCCAGTCGCGCTCATCATGCGCGGGAACAGCCATGATTGCGCCTGTGCCGTAAGAGATAAGAACATAGTCGGCAATCCATATCGGGATTTTTTGATCGTTAACGGGATTGATTGCATACGAGCCGCAGAAGACACCTGTTTTTTCTTTTGCCAGATCGGTTCGATCCAGATCGCTCTTTAAAGCCGCTTTTTCAATATAAGAAGTTACAGCTTTCCTTTGTTCTGCCGTTGTTATTTTATTAACAAGCGGATGTTCGGGAGAAAGCACCATATAAGTTGCACCGAAAAGAGTATCAGGGCGTGTTGTGTAGATTTCCAGAGTATCAGAAAAACCCTCTATTTTAAAAATGACATTCGCGCCTTCGCTTCTTCCTATCCAATTACGCTGCATAAGTTTTACAGACTCAGGCCAATCAAGCAAATCAAGATCGGCAAGCAGGCGTTCGGCATATGCTGTGATCTTAAGTATCCATTGGCGGATGCGTTTACGGGTTACTTTTTCCCCGCAGCGATCGCAAAGTCCGTCTTTTACCTCTTCGTTGGCAAGACCTGTCTTGCAGGACGGACACCAGTTGATTGGGCTTTCCGCCTCGTAGGCAAGCCCCTTTTCAAATAGTTTAAGAAAAATCCACTGCGTCCAGCGGTAGTAATCTTCTGCGGAGGTATCCACTTCGCGATCCCAGTCGTAAGAAAAGCCGAGCGCTTTTATCTGAGAGCGGAAACGGTCAACATTAGCCGCCGTAGTAACAGCAGGATGCGTGCCTGTTTTAATTGCATAATTTTCAGCGGGCAGACCGAAGGCGTCAAAACCCATCGGGTGCAGAACATTATAACCGTTCATGCGAAGGTAACGGCAGTAAATGTCAGTTGCCGTATAGCCTTCGGGATGACCGACATGAAGCCCTTGCGCCGAAGGATAAGGGAACATATCAAGCACATAGCGGCGCTTGTCTTTGGGAATAGCGGGATCTTCCGCTGCCTTGAATGTTTTGTTGTCTGCCCAATATTTTTGCCATTTGGGCTCGATTGTTTCAAAAGGATATTTTGCCATAATAGAAAATTATAGAGAATTTTTATAAAAATGAGAATAAGGAGCGCTTATAGTAATAAATACAAACCTTGTTTGTGTAATTATTAAATTAATAGCCTTGACCTAACATTTATTATATGTAATTATGATTTATGGATTATTATTTCGCTCAGGTACTCACAGATATCTGTCAGCATTCAATGGTCGCTCCGGGACTGCCGTTACGGTGTATGGTTGTTGTTAACCCTGTCGCAGGGGGCTTTTTTATCCCATCAAAATGGGCTGCACACTTAAAGACACTTACAAAATATCAAGAAAAAGCAAAATCAAATCCAACCAGACAAATTTATAAAACAGTAATTATGAACATAACAGAAGGTAAAGGCTCAGCACAGGAGATAACCAAATCATTTGTAAACAGAGTTGAAAAAGAACCCGAACCATTTTACTTAATAATAAGCGCAGGCGGTGACGGAACTCACGGTGAAGTTATGCAAGCTATTTATAACACACCGCCCCATGTCCGCAGAAACATGGCTGTTTTACGCCTCCCGTTAGGAACGGGCAATGACGGCGCCGACAGCAACGATTTAGGGGAAGCGTTGGACTTACTTCTTAAACCTGTTCATGTTGAGTATGCACCGGCTGTGCAATTGGTACCTGCAAAAGAAGGACCGTCCGGCTGGAAGGGGCCTTTCCTTGCATTCAACATTTTATCTGTAGGGCTTGATGCATTTGTTACGCATCAAACAAATCTATTAAAATCAAAAACTAAAGGTCAATCATATAAATTCTGGATCGATATTGCCGCTCTTTCTTACGATAAAAAATATAAAGTTGATTATATGAATGTAAGGGCTCTTGATAATAATAATAAAGAAATACTCTCTTTCAGAGAAAAACTCCTCTTACTTGCTATGGGTGTTTCAGGCAACAGAACTTACGGCAATCAGCAAAAAATACTTCCGGACGAAAATAATGTATGCGGTATAAAACAAATGCCGCTTGTAAAGAAATTAGCGATAAAAGATCAGGTTACAAAAGGCAAGCATTCAAAGAATTCCAATACGATGCTTTTTAGCGCACATCGGGTAGAATTTTCTTGCAGCGAACCCATACTCGCGCAAATGGACGGCGAAACCATTTTATTACAGCCTGAAGATTTCCCCGCTGTAATGGAACTCACAGCTCCTGTGATTCCATTATTAAAGATGGGGTAAGAATATGATAAAATAAAAACCCTATAGTTTTTTATTTTATCTATTGACAATTTCGAAGAGTGCATGACAATATAGTAAACTCTTGTTAAAACCGTAAGTGTTTTAACATAGTGTCCCCGTTCAATAAAAAGACGGGTGTCGAATATCACGGAGTAAAGGGAGAGTGATAAAATGGCAACGACAAGTAAAAAGAAGAAAAAAAGTCCTCCGCCGATTGACGAGAATTTTCTAGGCAGGATGGAAGGCGCGCTAATGGCTTTAAGAGCTGAAATCGTTGACAATTTAATTGCCAGCAACGAAGATTTTAAAGAAATTATGGACGGCACAGAACCTAAAGACATCGCTGATATTGCCTCAGACGATATCGACAGAAAGATGCTGGAAGCCATCGGCACTCAGGAGCTGAAACGCTTAAAATCAATTGAAGCGGCGCTTACACGCATCAAACAAGACAAGTACGGTCATTGTATTAAATGCGGCAAACGTATCCCGCAGGATCGCCTTATTGCGATCCCGTATGCTCTTATGTGCATTGAGTGTAAGTCCGAAGAAGAAAAGCGCAACCGCTAGAAATGACAAAAAAAGTAATTGTCTTACTGGCAGACGGATTCGAAGATGTAGAAGCTGTAACGCCCATCGACTACCTGCAGCGGGCAGGGATTGAAGTTACAACTGTGTCAATTTCCGATCTAATAGAAGTGACAAGCAGATGGGGCGGTATAAAATTAACAGCAAATATTACACTGACAATTAATAATATTGTAAAGACTGATTATGATGCGGTAATTCTTCCCGGCGGAATACCCGGCGCGGAAAAACTTGCCGCATCAAAAGAAGTAAAAGAATTATTACAAAAGATGGCAGCAGAGAAAAAATTGATCTGCGCCATCTGCGCCTCCCCCGCGCTTGTTCTGGCTCCGCTCGGCATTTTAAAAGGAAAGAATTTTACCTGCTACCCCGGCATGGAAGAAAAAGTGAAAGACGGCATTTGGTCAGAGGCAAGAGTTGTTACCGACGGCAATATTATCACCAGCCGCAGCGCAGGAACAGCGGGGGAATTTGCTGTTGCAATAATCGCGTATTTACTCGGAGATGAAGTAAGTAAAAAAATAGCACAGACTGTGCTGTTGTAAAATTACATTGACCAAACGGGAATTGAAAGTTTTGACGGGAAGGGATTCGTTCTTCTAAAATCAGGAAGCCAATCGTTTCCTGTTACAAGCTCCTGGCAAAAACCGTCTTCTATTTCAAATTCTTCTAACCAATTTAAAACAGTGCAGTACTCTTCTTCGCTTAGGTAACGTTGCGGAGCTATCTGCGTTTCTAAAGAACCGTGCGTCCCTCTGTTTGGAATTGGAGTGTATTGCGTCATCAGAGAAAGTAAAGCATGATCTTTTACGCAAACAGAATTTGTTTTATCTGAAAACCATTTTAAAACAGAGCGTGTTGATTCAAGAAAGCCGGGTATTATTAAATGACGGATAATTACTTTGGATTTATCGTTATCTGTATGCTGCGTTAATTCAATCATTTTTAAAATCGCTTTTACCGCAGCTTCCGGATAATCCGGTGCATTAAAAAACTTTTTTGCTATTTCACTATCCAGTGTTTTTAAATCGGGTAAAAAAACATCAACATAATCTTTTAATAATTCCAAAGCAAAGGGCGTTTCGTAGCCGGAGCAATTCCAAAGAACAGGGATTTGCACACCAATATCTCGTGCGGCAATTAATCCTTCTATAATTGCAGGAATTGCATGACTGCCTGTTACAATGTTGATATTTTCTGCACCTGCATCACGCAATGCTTCGCAGATTTTTGCAAAATCGTTAGACGAAACTTTTTTTCCCAAACTTTCTGTTCCTGCTGCTCCTTGCGACACTTGATAATTTTGACAAAAGACACAGCCTAAATTACAACCGCTGATAAAAATTGTCCCCGAGCCGCCTGTCCCCACAAGAGGAGGTTCTTCCCCTTTGTGGATTACAGCAACGGCAACGCGGAGTTCTGATGTTTCCTTGCAAAAACCTTTTTCTCCTGCAAGGCGGTTAACTCCGCAATTACGCGGACATAAGGTGCATTTTTTAAGAATATTTTTTATTATGCTCATTTGTTTTTGGTATAAAAATTTAGAACCATCGGCGGACTTTAAAGAAAACAATCATAATAACTGCAACTATAAACATAACGCCAAGAACAATGAAATACCCAAAGTTATAACTTAATTCAGGCATAAATTCAAAATTCATGCCGTATATCCCGGCGATAAAAGACAACGGGATAAAGATAGCGGAAATCATCGCTAATACTTTCATTACCTTGTTCAGCTGATATGATAAAACGGACAAGTTTACTTCCATGACGCTTGACAGCCATTCGCGGTAATGTTCTACCTGCATTACTGCATGATCTAAATTTTCAATTAAGTCTTGTAAAAACGGTTTTATTTCTCCGGTTTGGAAAAATGATTCTTGGCGGGAAATAATTAATAAATTGTTTTTTAACGGCAGGATCGCTTTCTTAACAAGCAACAGGNATTTTTTTGTTTCTTGTATCTCCTCTATATATGTATCATCGCTTGTTCTAGTCGCGCGATCCTCAAGATTTTCTATGTGTTCTTCCAAATGGTTTATAGAGTTGAAATATTCATCGACAATTTTATCAATTATTAAATAGGCAAGATAATCGGCTTCCATTTTGCGGATATCACCGGTATTTTCCATTATTTTTCTTCTTATACCTTCAAATGCGCCTCTTGATAATTCCTGAAAAGTCAGCAGAATATTTTTCATAATAACTATTCCAACCTGAGTAATTATTAATTCATCTGTTCCTTTATCTTCAAATGCAAAATCTTTTTTCTTACCAAAAGGCAGAAAGAATTTTTTCTTTTCGGAATTTGAACGGTAAAAAGTATTCTGTTTCCGCATAATTGTTTTAACTAATAAAAATCTGTAATTTTCAAAAACTTCCATTTTTGCTTGCTGTTCTGTTTGCAGAATATCTTCAATAGTTAAAGGGTGAATTTCCAGTAATTCACCCAAACGCTTAATTGAATCAGTGTCTTTTAATCCGCTGACATTTATCCATAGCATCTTTGAATCGTCTCTAAGTTTTATTACCTCATCAATAGAGGAGACATCTTTTGTGTACACAGACTCTGAATCATAATTAATAAAAGACAACTTCATTTCTGAAGCAGGGATGTCTCCTGTATAAACGGGATTAACAACCTGCATATATTTTAATGCCATCTATGTTTCTCCTATACACTAATAGAATAACATAATTTTTAGATATTAATATACCGATTGTTTTAAAAAATAAAATATTTTTCTTTAAACGAATTTGTTTTATCTCATCTTTCTAAAAGATCAAAAGTAATGTTTTTATTAAACTTTTCTTTTTAAAAGTGAGCAGTAAAAGCGATTTGACCTGCAAAACGTCCGTCCGGTGCCGGAGCAATACCAATATTCCAATTACGAGGATCATCCAAGCGTGCTGTTTTCGATTGATCGGGAGTCGGCAAGTAAGGTAATATTATGCCGAAAATGACACCGGATGCCCAAATACCAAATGCTAATAATTCCCATTCAAATGAAAGTACCCCGTTAGATTGGTGATTTTTCCCGTCAGATGTGAAACCTCTCGGAGAACATAAACCAAGAATTCCGCCAAACACTGCGCAGCCTATTGATGTCCACAAATAAACTTCAAAAGGAAAGAAGTCACCGTCAAAAAAACCAATTAAAAATAGTAAAGGACCTGCAGCCAACCCTGATAATGTAAATAATCCAATATGCTGCCACGAACTTGCGCTAAAGCCGTCAAAAAATGTTCCTCCCGTAATATCATTCCATCCAAAACCTATAATCCCTGCAAAACCCAGACCCTGCCACAACGTAAGTCCGATACCCCATCCCCAATCACCTGCAAGATAGGAACCAAGACCAAAGAACACATTTAAAAACCCATGCCCTAATTTGCCTCCGAAACCTGCCGGATAATTAGGTGAACGTGCCATTGGAGACAAATCGAACGGCTTTTCGGAGAGGTACATCTCTGTATCGGACAAAGAAAATGCAGACGGCTGTAAATTATTGACAGCTATTTCCTGAGAATAGATAATTGATGAAAGACATAAAAGAAGTAAAATCGTTAAAATTGTTTTTTTCATAATAAACTCCTTTTTATTAACAGATATTGTAATTATCGTAATAAATTTGAGAAAAACAAGTAAGAAAAAGTATACTTTTTTATTTTAAAGGTATTTTTCTTTAATATATTGCTTTCACGGGACATGCATGTATACAATTTCTGCAAAGTATACATTCTGTTGATAAAACTTTTTTTCCGTTTCTAATATATTTCCGAACATCAATATCCATTGGACATTTTGCATTACATTTTCCGCATTCAATACATTTATTTCCGGTAGGTTTTATTTTTGCCAATGAAAACCGTGAAAATAATTTCATAACAAGTGAAACAGGACAAAATATTTTACAAAAAGCCCGTTTCTTTTTAAATACAAATGCCAGAATAATTCCTATTATATAATACGAAATATATCC
>WQSW01000007.1 GCA_009787695.1 Treponema sp. | reverse complement strand
GAGGTATAAAAGAACTGTCGAAGTAACGCCACCTTAGCTCAGTTGGTAGAGCAGCAGACTGAAAATCTGCGTGTCTGGAGTTCAATTCTCCGAGGTGGCAACAAAAACGCGCTAAATTCTTATGTTATAAGGATTTAGCGTAATTTTTCGGAATCACTTCCACCGTCAAAAAGGCGTGATTCCTCCTATAAAGCATGTTTTTCCAAAAACTTGTCAAAAATGGAGGGTTTTTGCGCCAGAGTTTTTATTTAAGGCAAAAGAAACCAAACGGGTTAATCTCGGCGATTTTTATCGATTCTCTGACAAAGAAAAGGGATTTAAAAGGTATTATTATTTTAAATAATATATTAATAAAACCTATTATTCAGTCGCCCAACAATCTAATATTTGCTCATTCAATCTTTTCTTAACATCTTTCCAAAAAGGCATATATTTATCCATTAACGCTGTAAAATCAGCATTGTGATTTTTAAAACGCAGATGAATTAATTCATGTAAGATGATGTACTCCAAACAATCTATAGTTTTTTTTGCAAGTTGAAGATTTAACCAAATTTTACGTTTTTTAATATTACATGTTCCCCATTTACTTGTCATATATTTTGTCTGCCATGAATTGCATTTCAAACCTGTTATTTCTTCCCACTTTGGCAGCAAACGAGTAATTTCATCTTTTAGTTGTCGGCGATACCATTCACGAATAAAAGTATCACGTTGCTTTACAGTACTTTCTGTTCGTACTATTAATTTTGCTGTATTGCCAGACAATTCCAACACATTTCTAATACCATAATCAACCTGCAGAAAATATTGTTTTCCCCAAAGATATAATGTTTCACCAGACACATATTGGCGTTCAGTTTGACGAAGCTGTCCTGCAAATTTTGCCTGCTGTGTTTTTATCCAATTTATTTTTGTCCGAACAAAACGCTCTATCGAATCATCTTTCATATTTAACGGAGCAGATACGGATACTACGCCATTTGGAGGTTTGACATACAAATGCATGTTTTTTATTTTTTTGCGATCTATTCGTACATCAATTCCAGATACTATCATCAATATTCTTCCTGCGCCATTATAAGTTTGAATAAACGCTCAATCTCATTATCATCATCAATTATCCTAGACAAAGCGCGTTTTATTTTGTTTTGTTTGACGGGATTAGTTCTAAAACCATCCATCTTGTTTTCTTGAACTGCCGCATCCAATTTAAGCGCCAAGTCTTCATTCTCACCGCAATTATCATAGAACATGCGGAGCGCTCCGCTCCCTCGTATACTTTCAGGATAATGCATATTCTGTTCCGGCGTAGCGGCATCTCTTGCAAGTTTGGCATATAATTCCAGCAAACTTTTGTATGTTAAAACGCCTTTTTTTCTGTCAAGGATAATTTGTTCTAATATTTCTGACATTCTGGCATAATATTTAGGATTCAAAGGCATTTTTGCTACGATTTTACGGCGAATGTTATTCTCGATTGCTTCAGCGGCAGCTTCTTTTCCCCGGTCTTCAGATTCTAATTTTTCTTTTTGCGCCAGTATGAAATCAAGCAGCGTGAAATCATCCACAATACCAAGCGGTTTTGCATCACTTGCGACAATATATGTGTCGATTAAATGACGCATACCCGGCTCGAACATCTTGAAATCTATATCATCATAACTTGCGCGTCCAATTGTCATTTTTAACTGGATATAATTTTCAACCTTTTTGGCAATATCAGATTTTTCATTTGCCGAATATCCTGCTGTGTCCATATCAGATTTTATCTCTGAGTATGCGCGCACTAAACGATTGACCAGCATATATAACTGCTCGCGTAATCGGGTATATGTTTCATCTTCATCTTCAACAATGCCGCTTTCGCCGCAGAAATAATGTATAAAATCAATTTCATCACGCGGGGCAAAGACACCGTCACATAAATTATCCAGTTCTTCCAGTGTATTATCTAAATATTTTTTTGCTTCAAGAAGCCTGTTTTTTAAAAGTCCTTCTACATCTTCGGGAGCGTATCCTTCAAATGCTCCTGCCGTGTAAGTTCGCAGCGCCGCTTCTAAATCTCCAAAAAGTTGTT
This sequence comes from Treponema sp., assembly GCA_009787695.1. Classification (GTDB taxonomy): domain Bacteria; phylum Spirochaetota; class Spirochaetia; order Treponematales; family Breznakiellaceae; genus WQXQ01. The sequence goes on along the minus strand of WQSW01000007.1, from coordinate 71,499 downwards.
TGTAATCGACGATATAACCAAAGTCTTTATCTTCACCATCAAGACGATTTACGCGGCAAATAGCCTGAAACAATCCGTGATTTTGCATGTGTCTGTCAATATACAGATATGTACATGGCGGCGCGTCAAATCCTGTCAGCAGCTTATCTACAACAATCAGCAGCCGCATTTTAGCGGGCGCATTTATAAAGTTATCTATTGCCTCTTTTTCAAAATCATTGATCTGTTTGACATTGTACCCATGTTCTTCAAGCATTTCTATATAGGTTTCATACTTTGTTATTGCTTCCGTATCCTCATCACCGCCGACATCTTCTGTTCGAAGATTTCCTGGAGCGGCATTATAACTTGTTATAATAGCGCAGCGTTTAAATCCTTTGCTTCTGAATATTTCATAAAAACGGCACGAGGAATAAATATCACCGGCTACCAATAAAGCATTGCCTGTTCCGTCAGACAGGCGCGGTTTAGTTTCCATATCGAAAATAATGTCATTTGCTATTTTATCAAGCCGTCCTGCCGAACTGAAAACTTTCTGCAAATTTCCCCATTTTTCTTTAAGCCTCGCTTTTGCTTTGTCAGACAGGGCGCGTGTTTTTATCTCAAACCATGTGTCAATTTTATCCTGCGAAGTAATATCCTGAGGTATATCACGCGCTTCATACCGAAGGTCAAGAACAATGCCGTCTGCTACACCCTCATCATATTTATATGTATGGATATACCCGCCGAACACTTCAATACTTGTCTTTTTATCTTTAACAAGCAAGGGCGTACCTGTAAAACCAATAAGAACTGCATCCGATATAATTGTTTTCATTGCTTTGTGAAGCTTACCAGATTGAGTTCTGTGACATTCGTCTACAAATATATAAAAATCGCCTTTTGCCTTAAAGCCGGCAGGTAATGATTTTTTTATATCTTCTATATATTTATCATAATCAAGTTCTGACACTTCCGTTCCGCGCTGTCCGAATTTATGTATAAGAGAGCAGATAAGCCTATCCTCATATTTATTCAGTTTATCGATTAAATCCTTACCGCTCTTTGTACGCGTTATTTTTTCATCAACGTCACCGTAATTGCGTTCAATTTTTCCATCCAGTTCTTCGCGGTCAGTTATAATCAGAACACGGGCGTTAGCGTTATGCGACAATATCCATTTTGACAGCCAGACCATCGTCATTGTTTTTCCGCTGCCCTGTGTGTGCCAAATTATTCCGCCTTTGTTGTCTGCCAGCCGCAGCTGCGCCTGACGGATACCGAAATACTGGTTATGGCGGCAAACCTTTTTTACCCCTTTTTCAAAAATAATAAAATCGCGAATCAGCTCAATAAATCGTTCTTTACGGAATATACTGTACAATTGCCAGTCAAGTTTATCAGACAGGCTCTCACAAACCCGCCGGATATCCGCGCCTAATTCATCAATATTTTTGTCTTGTGTTACAGGAATAAAATTCTTCCACTCCAAATAATACTTTTCCGGTGTGAGCACTGTACCGTACCGTAAACCTTCGCTTGTGTTACCCGCAAAAGTAAATTGAATAGTAGAGAAAAACGGCGCAATGAAATCATCACGCTGATTGGTAATATTCTGCCTAATTCCATCGGCAACGGAGATATTACTGCGTTTTAGTTCAATCACAGCAAGCGCGATTCCATTGACATAAACAACAAGGTCAGGACGTTTATCCATGACAGCGCCATGAATTGTCACTTCTTCTGCAATCGCAAAATCGTTGCTGCCAATCTGCGCCCAGTCTATAAAGAATACTGTTCTAATGTCATCATTATCATCTTTTACTTTCGCGCCATAACGGAGCAGACTGTAAACATCTTTATTTACCGCAGGCAGTTCACGCAGGTTTCTGCAAAGAGCGGTAGACCGCAATTCTTCAGCAGCCCGGTGAATGAGCGTATCATTAATCCCGCGTCTTTTCAAATTCGCCGTAAGTAAGTCAATTTCAATATTAAAATTTTCTCGCTCAGTCCAGTTGCCAAGATATTTATACTCAAGTAAATTTACGTTACTAAAAAGTTCCAGAACATGGTTCTGCGTTTCCCGCTCTGTTTGACCTACCTTTGCGTTTTGCATTATTTCACACCTCTCTTTTCAAATAATTCATCCCGCCACATGATCGCAGCTATTATATTTGTGTCTGAAAAATGCAGTTTTGACAGCTTGGGTTTCCATTCTGCATTAGAACGTATAACATCTTTTACAGCGTTTAAATCAATTGTTTTTCCTTCTTCCAGTAGTTCACAAACTGCCATATCCACTGTCGCAAGTGTTTCTAATTCATCTCTACTCTTATATAAAAATTTTGAAACGAGCCAATTGATAGCTTCCTGCCACTGCCAGTCATATGCATATTTTAATGCGATTGAATTTTTTTCCCCTTTTGTAATTGAAAAACCGATTTTATCTTTCGTTTCTACAATGTAACCGTTTTCTTGCGCTATTTTTTCTCCACCTGCATAACGAGCATCAGATTTATAAGGACCTGCAGCTTTTTTTGTAAAATCTGTTACCGATACTTCCTGGTATCTACGTAATAAATATAGTAGTTTATATATTTTTACTCGTCCCAATATATACTTGGGATTGTAGAACCTGTTAACAATAACACCAAATGCAACAGCGTCATCAATCTGTTGATTATGCCCCTTTTTCTTCTGCTCAGGTATTGGAAACTCAGTTATCTTGGAAGTTTTCTTTGCTTTTTGTTCTGCATCTCCAGCCAATCGTATACGACCTGTTAAAAGTTCGCTCATCATGCCTTGTTTAATATTTTTAACTTTATTCAACTTTGCTGTTAAAGCGTCAATTTCCGCGTCCATGTCGGAGAGTACAGTAACGATAGCGTTTTGTTCTTCATATGTAGGTGGTATTAAAAAAATATATTCTTGAAATACAGGTAATCTAAGAGAATCTACAGTCGCTTTTGAAGTATTTTCAAGAGCATGTTTGCCAAATGACATCTTTATTTGGTAATATACATACTTACCACAATATTCCGGTGCGAAATCACTAATTTTATATACTCTTTGATGAAAATCAAACTTGCCTATTATATAATGGAAAATCTCACCTATGTTACCTTCGCCGGGTATTAAAATTGCTTCACCATCATATGAAAAATTATTTATAGTTTCTACTTGTTTAGAACGAACAAAAAACGGATATTTCCCATTGATAATCTTATCCTCATTGTTTTTCTTACCCGTACAAATATCAAGCGCAACTTCACAAAGTTGTTTTTCCTTCCACTCCCCATTAAACCCCGGCAATCTCCTCTTACCTGTAAGTAACTCATGCATTGCGCCTTGTTTAATAGCACGTTTCTTTGTGATGAGTTTTTCAAGTATTGTAATGTATGCGTCAGTGTCGGATAACGCGGCGGCTATGGCACGTTGCTCGGGGAGAGGAGGGAGAATTACAGAAATGTCTGCTAGTGATTTTACAGAAATATGTACAATCGCATCGCCTTGACCTTTATTTGCTTTCTGCTTGTTTACATTGGGTGTGTTTAACAAGAATCCAAAAAATAATGAGTCTACTTCTCTATATGGCGACAACACTATTATATCGCCTCCTGCATACGCCTCAAAATCATTGATATAGGCTACACATTTTCCAATTTCCTCTTTTGTTTCCCCTGAACCTGTAAACAACAAATCACCTTGCTTTAATAATTTTGCGGTTTGAGCTACTTCTCTGGATATAAAGGATTTAAAGACTTTTATGTAATTAACATGTGTCGTATATATCTCCCCATAGCGAATACAAGGCAGATTTCCACTATTAGAATTAGCGCGATTTATACCGCTTCCTTTTGAAAAAACTCCTAATTCTCCAAGTTTTTTCTTGATCCACCCTTTCACCATATAAACTCCGCGAACCAACTTTTTACATATTTATTATTGTTCGTGTTGGCTTGTGATGGTTCGTGGTAAAAAAATCTTCTGTTATTCATTCATCACCCCGTATTTCACGCAGATAACGGGTGTTTCGCTCAAGCTCCTCAGTCAGTTCTTCCTCGGTCGGCAGAACAAGTTTATACTTGAACGCGAATATCTGACTGCTCTCGGAAAGGACAGAATATTTTGCAATCGCTTTATCCTTGTCAGCGCACAGAATAATTCCTATCGTTGGATTATCACCTTCACAGCGTTTTAAATCATCAAACATCCGCACATACATATCCATTTGACCTATGTCCTGATGCGTTAGTTTTTTTGTTTTTAGATCAATAACTACAAAACATTTCAACAAATAATTGTAAAACACGAGGTCTATATAAAAGTGCGTTGTCTCTGTACTGATGCGAAATTGTCTTCCGACAAAAGAAAATCCCCTGCCCATTTCGAGCAAAAATTCCTGTAAATGATTTATAATTGCCGATTCAAGACTTGTCTCCTTTGGAATTGGATTTTCCGGTAAATCAAGAAATTCAAGAACATACGGGTCTTTTATCAAGTCAAGCTTTGTCTGACAGTTCAACTTTGCAGGGTTTTCATTTTTTACATGAGCTTTTTTCTTAGTTTTTACAGGTATTTTTGCTCTTTGCGATGACAATAATCGGTTGAAATAACCTGATTGGATATTTCGTTCCAGAACACGGACACTCCACCCTTGAGCGCTTGTTTCGTTCAAATAATATTCACGGGCATTTTCGCTGTCAAGACGCATGATCAGGCGGATATGAGACCAGCTCAATTTGAATTCTCTACACAGTGTGTAGAGAATCTTATCATTTGGCCAAGTAAGATAAAACTGTCTGAAATTCCACAGATTAGCAACAGAAAAACCCTTGCCGAATGTATCGCTTAAATAACGGGATAAATTAACAAGCAACTGCTCTCCGTAATTTGCGCGTTCTTTTCCCTGTTGTTCCTGTTCAACAATCCGCCTGCCGATATTCCAGTATGTTTCTATCATAGCGGAATTAACAGTTGCATGAACCTTGCTTCGCCCTTCATTCAATATGCGTGAAACGTCTGCGAAAAATTGTTTTTCATTTTTTGAAAAGACTGTAATAACCTTGTTGTTTTTAATCTTTTTCACTATGTAAACCCCATGGTTTCCAAATGAGATTTTACTTTGCTTTCTAGTTCAGCGACTTGAGCTTCAATCTCCGGCAAGGTCTGTTCATAACGATCGGCAAGTTCTGTCACACGAGCGGCGATTCCCTGCGAAACAGCGCGGTAAAGCTGTTCTATTCCTGCCACGATTGCGCCTAACCATTTTTGATTGACAAGCAGTTCAATGATTTCCTTATCAGTCAGCGCTTTATATTTGTCGAGTTCTTTACCTTCCAATTCAGAATACATTTGTTTGAGCAGTTTTGTAAACTCATCTATTTTATCCTGTAAAACAGAAAGAGCCATTAATTCCTTATAATCATCGCTATCTTCATTATCTTTTAACTTTTTAATTTCCGCTTTTAATTTACCTTTAACAAGTTCTCCTTTATCATTGAGTGTATCATTGGTTATTGAGCCATCTTCAGCATTCTCAATAAGTTCTGCAAGTTCGTTAATTTTCGCTGCTATGACATTCTCTGTATCGGCAATAGCCTGTTGTTCAACCCGGAAAAAATAGTCCCGTAACACTTGACGCGGTATCAATTTTCCTTCCCAACCTGTTATTTTTTCCTGACCTTTTTTCTTACCTGAAGTATATTCACCTAAAATGTTTATTGTTTCACGCGCTGCCTTGTAACCTTCCTGTTTAATAATGAAAACATCATCAGCCATCACATCATTCCAGTAAGCGAGCAATACCTGATACACATCGTATTTATCTAGTAAAGTTACCTGTTCGAATTGATGCAGGATTTCATCAGCTAGTTCGATAATATATTTTTTTATATCAGTATTTGTTTTAATTCCGGTAAGTTTTTTCCATACAGCGGCTTTCCATGACTCTGTTGCCTGATCAATACGATCAGCATAAGCGGAAAACTCACCGTCAGCATAAACGGTGCGGGAAATTTCATCTTTGGGAACAATAGAAGAATAGAATTCTCTGCGAAACGGTTTAAATAAGACTTTATTCAACTTTGGAAATAAAGCCCAATACTTAGACAAGCTTTTAATATCCACTGCAGGAATACCGCCTTTCAAGTGCCCGTCTATATTTTGTAAATCTTCCGCATCGCTTGAATCAATATAACGCGGAATATTAAGGTTGTATTCGTTACGTTCTATTTCGGCTAACGGTACAAATCGGGAAAATTTATCCTCATTTCGCCATTCACGGAATGCGCTGACTATCTTGTAAATATCGCGCTCGCGCAGACGGTTTTTATTTCCATCCTTTACAAAACCGCGGCTGCCATCAATAATAAAAATTCCTTCCCGGTTTCCAGCTCCCTCTTTGTCAAGTATAATAATACAGGCAGGTATACCTGTTCCATAGAATAGATTTACAGGCAATCCTATGATAGCTTTGATATATCCTTTTTTAATAAGTGCAGTGCGAATTGTCTCTTCAGCATTACCGCGAAATAATACACCGTGCGGCAGAATACACGCTCCTTTACCATTTGTTTTTATAGACTTAATGATGTGCAGAAGCCATGTATAATCACCGTTTTTATCAGGCGGCATTGCGCCAAAACCGTCAAAACGTCCGTATTCCTTGCCCGCTATTCCATCAGTCCAATTTTTCATTGAAAAAGGGGGATTCGCGACGACGAAATCATACCGGCCAATTCCTTCACAGCCATTATTAAAATCATGCGGTTCTGAAAAAGTATTGGCAACCTCGATTTCAGCCGAGGCCTTGTTGTGCAGGACAAGATTCATCCTTGCCATACCTGCAGTAGCAATATCTTTTTCCTGTCCGTAGATTGTAACTTCTACAGGAGCGGCATCTGAGGCTCTAATTAAAAGCGAACCTGATCCGCAGGCTGGGTCGTATATGGTTGTTTTTGGACTTTTTGCTTTATCAATTCCAATTATATTTGCAATTACACGCGATACTTCAGCAGGCGTGTAAAATTGACCTTTGCTCTTACCGCTTTCTGTAGCAAAATTCCGCATAAGATATTCATATGCGTCACCAATAATATCATCACCTTCTGCCCGATTACGTGAAAAATCCAATTCCGGGCGTTGGAAAATTGATATTAAATCAGTAAGTTTATCAACTTGCTCTTTACCTTTTCCCAGTTTAGTTTCGTCATTAAATTTAGCGTTATTGATTACATTTCGCAGCCCATTAGCTTCTGCGAGTTTATTGATGATAATATCCATTCCCTCGCCAATACTGTTTTTTCCGTCACTTCCATCTTTACCTTTAAGAGCGATAATATCATCAAATGAGCCTCCCTTTGGTATGATGATTTCAGGAAACTTCTCCCCTTTGTATTTATCAGAAACATATTTCACAAATAGGAGTGTAAGGATATAATCTTTATATTGCGAAGCGTCCATACCTCCGCGTAATTTATCACAACTTGCCCAAAGGCTGCTATATAATTCACTTTTCTTTACAGCCACATCTATGTCCCCCGATTTCGCTTGTTTTTTGGCATGGTTATTAAATTTTATATGAAAAAAGAGTAAAATTCAATAATATAGAACGCTAATATTATGTTTGATCTCGCTTGACAAATACTATACAGTTATGTAGTTTTTAATATATTTAATAACAAAATTGCGATTGGTATTTTAGCTTTCTTTACCGATCTTTTTATTTGATAATTACTTAAACTATATTTTTTAGTAATAGCTCTTCGTTGAAATATTTTTGGTATCATTGATAGTGCTTGCTTCAAAAATTATTTTCTATAGTGATTTCTACTTCTAATACAATAACTCCAAAAAATACAAACAACTATTATAGCCAATATAGAGTAGAAGTATTATTATTTTATCTATTAGAAAATATTGAATAATTGATTTAAATATTTTAATATATATTTTTATTTTTTTCCTTTAATTTAACTTTTAATTTTAAACTTCCAACCTCTCTATTTACATATGTATGTGAATAACTATAAAGTTGAAATTCAATATATTGTGTTCCATTAGTTAATATCGAGTTTATAAATAAACACACATTAGATAAGTTTTATATGATTGATGATCAATCAGTAAGTATCCGTTCAAAAATCGCCCGCGAACTTGTAAGCAATATTCTTGTGCATCGTGATTACACAAGCGCGTATCCTGCAAAAATAATTATAGAAAAAGAAAAAATTGTTACAGAAAACTGGAGCCTGCCAAAAAATCCGGGACGCATAGACCCGGAAAATTTCACCCCGTATCCTAAAAACCCTCTTTTAGCAAGTTTTTTTATTCACATAGGACGCGCGGATATACTCGGTTCAGGGGTTAGAAATTTGTACAAATTTACAAAAATGTACTCAGGCAGTGAACCGGAACTAACAGACGGTGATGTTTTTATGACAATTGTTCCGTATACCAACCTTTTGTCCGATAACGAAGAAATGTCCGATAAAATGTCCAATAACGAAGAAATGTCCGATAAAATGTCCGATAACGAGGAAATGCCCGATAAAAAATACCGGGATATTATCCTTGCGTATCTTGATAAGTATAGTGAAATAAACGCAGCGGAAGCGGCAAAATTAATTGGAAAAAATCCTAAAACAGCAAAGAGGGTGTTATTGCAATTAATTAGCGAAGGGATAGTAACCGCAACCGGAGCGAACCGAAACAGAAATTATAAAAAACTTTGATAGAGTAGAAGTATAAGGTTCTGAGTACCCCCCATCAAGCGTTATTAGTCAATTTCTGTATCAGCGCCTGATCATTGTTCTCAATGGCTTTGACTATATCCGCTGACATGGCGGAAAGGAAGTTGATATCGTATCTGAGTTTGTCTGTCAATTGCAGCATCTTGTCGTAATCTGTTTTAACATTATCGCTGTTTTCTTTTAAAGTTCCAAGCGATTTTGTTATACCAAAACTTTGCGATGATAATTCTGAAAGAGTATCAATAAGCCCTGTCATTACTTGGGCGAAATTGTTGATCTCAGAAGCCATGACGTTGATTAGCGCTCCCGTTTCGCTTGATCTTCTGGAAGTAGTTGTGATGTTGGAAATGATACCGGAAAGGGTTTGGGCAATGTTACGCGAATTACTTCCTGTGGATTCTGAAAGACGGCGGATTTCATCGGCAACTACGGCGAAACCTTTGCCGGCTTCTCCCGCGTGGGCGGCTTCGATGGCGGCGTTCATTGAAAGAAGGTTTGTGTTAGATGCAATTACGCTGATGATTTTAATTGCAGACCCTATGCCTTCCACCGATTCTGAAATGGTCTGAACCGCTGAAACTGTTTCCTTCATTGCTTCCTGCCCGTTAGTTGCATGCTCAATTAGCTGTTTAATCGATTCCCTTTTTTCCCGCGAAAGTTCCGAAGTAGTTTTTAAAGACCCTACCATTTCTTCCGTTACTATCGAAGAGTCCTTTACCGCATCTGTTTGAATATTAATTACTGTGTGCAGATGCTCAACAAGATTATGGATTTGTTCGATTACTTCAAGAGCGCGGTTAATATGCGAACTGAGCTGACGGTTAATAAAAACAGTTGTCTTTTTTTCTTTTTCAAGAAGCGAAAGAGTGTAATGAAGGCAGTTGTCAGGCTTGTTTAAATTGTTGAATATCGCAATCGCCATTAAATAACAGTCTCCGTATCCGCAGCTTGTGCAATGGAATAAATCCGCTTCGGAGTGCTTTAACATTTTTTCATAAACATTTTTCAGCTCAGCATCATTGGGGATTTTTATTTTATAGTTGCCGGAGCGGTTTATATAGTCTCGGTTGTATAATCCCGCTTTCCAGAAACGCTTCAAAATTTTGTGGTATCTTCTAAACTCGCTTTCCTGTTGTCTTGGATTAATCTTTTTTTCCAGCATGGCGCTGCGCTTGCGGATGGGGCTTTCCAATTCATCGAGTTCTTTGTGGTTATTCCCTGTTCCGGGTCCCCCGTTGCAGCCAAGTTCGCAGTTAAGGCAGTCGATGATTAAGGGGAACTCTATTTCTGGTTTATTTATATGTTTGGAAATCCCTTCTAAATACGGATATATCGCGTGAGTTCCTTCTATCTTGCGGGTTTTTCTCCTGATGCCCGGTAGAAAACGTTCTGCGGTGTCAAGCAAACCTCCGGGAGCGGAAAATGTTACCGCGCGTTCTGCAGGCGCGCCGATATATTCTGTAACAGGGAAACTTGAAAGATTAATTTTATTTTTCTTTAAATATTCCTTGAGAAGCAGCATGGTAATATTATAATCACCCAAACCTGTTTCATCGAACTCTCTTTTCTTTGCGATACACGGAGAAATTACCGCTACTTTAAAATTTTTGTAATCGGGGTAATATTCCTTTATCATTTTGATTGTATGCAGCATAGGGCTGTCAGCCGGAGCAAGATGGGGTAATAACTCAGGATGATAAATTTCCAGGAAACTTACAATTGCAGGGCAGGGTTGTGCAATCACCAGCTTGGGATTTTTTTCTTTAACGTAGTTAAGGTAGGAGATGACAGTCAGCTCCGCGCCGAAGCTTACATCAAAAACTGCTTTTACCCCAATTGATTTAAGGTAGCCGTTAAACTTTAGATATTCATCGGGAAAGACAGAAGCGATCGCAGGAGCTACAACGGCAATCATTTTTTCTCCCTGCTTTAAATCTGAAAAAAATTTCTCGGTATCATCTATAGGTATACGGGCATTGTGGCGGCAGACGACGGTGCAGTGCCCGCAGCCGATACACAAATCATGATTAATTTTTAGTTTTTCCCCAGAACCGTCCATGCAAAATTTTACAGGGCATGCAGTAACACAGGCATAACAATTGATGCATTTTTCATCAACAATACCGATTACCTGAGTAAGTTTATCCGCTTTATTCATTTATTTCCCTCGTGTGTTTTCTGCGTCTGCATATACTTGTTCTATTGTGTCGATAAGTACATTGGGGATTACAGGTTTAATTAATACGGCATTTGCGCTGGAATTATTTGCTTCATTAAGGAATTCCTGCCCTTTAGTGCCGCTGACAATAATTATCGGTGTAAGAAAATAACTTGGGATTTTTCTTATATCTCCAAGAAACTCAAAGCCGGAAATGTTGGGCATATCAATATCTAAAAGAATAAGATCAATTTTATTTTTGTTTAAAAAGCTGATAGCCTCAGAAGCTGCTTTAACCGTTCTAAGATCATATTTTAGACTCAGTATTGATTTAAATTCGCTAAGCTGTTGTATATTATCATCTACTGCCAGAATGACCAATTTATCCGCCATAAATTACCTTCCTGTAAAGAGTTAAATATCATTTTTCTTTATTATTGAAGAATTATATTAAATATTTAAAAAAAAAGCAAGACAAACTGATATAAATAGTCTTTGACATACAGGTGAAAATAATGCAATACTGGGGTGATTTATGAATAATAATATAAAAAACAAAATATTAATCATAGATGATGAAAAATTGAATCATTTAGTTCTTAATGAAATACTGGGGTCGGAATATACCATTTTAATGACAACCTGCGGCTCTACAGCTCTGGGAATGGTAGAAGAATATATGCCCGATATTATTCTGCTGGATATTATAATGCCGGATATAGACGGCTTTGATGTGCTTGTGATGTTAAAGTCGAATGAAAAAACTAAAAATATACCGGTCATTGTCATTACAGGGCTTACAAATGTTGAAAACGAGGAAAGAGCTCTTGCCCTTGATGCTGTGGATTTTATTCATAAGCCGTTTAACACCAGTATTGTAAAAGCCAGAATCCATCATCAGATACAGATTGTCAATCATGTCCGCGCTTTTGAACAATATACTCAAACCCAATCTGACAAAGCCGCTATGGAAGAAAAGAGCAAATTCTTTGCCAGAATGAGTCATGAAATGCGCACCCCCCTCAATGCCGTAATCGGTCTTGCAGAACTGACACTCGAAGCCGAAGAGTTAAATGAAGCTACCCGTGAAAACGTGGAAAATATTTGCAATGCAGGCGAATCTCTTTTGGGTATTGTAAATGACATTCTTGATTTTTCCAAAATGGAATCCGGTAAATTTAAACTTGTACAGGCTGAATATGAATTTCCCGGCATGATAAGCAGCGTTATAACGCAAAGTATAATGTGGAAAGATGAAAAACCAATTGAGCTTGTGTTAAACATAGATGAAAACATTCCGTACAATTTAACGGGAGATGAGCTGCGGATTAAACAAATTTTAAATAATCTTTTGTCCAATGCTTTTAAATATACTAAGAGCGGAACTGTAGAACTTAATGTAAAAAGCGAAACAAAAGGAAACGGAGAAGAAATTTTACTTATTATATTTGTTAAGGATTCAGGCATCGGTATAAAGAAAGAATTTAAAGAATTTTTATTCAGCGAATATGCTCAGGCGGATGTAACGTCTAACAGAAATATAGTAGGAACCGGTCTTGGTCTGCCGATTACAAAAATGCTCTTAGACATGATGGGCGGAACAATCGAAATAGAAAGCGAATACGGAAGAGGAAGCGTTTTTACAGTAAAGCTGCCGCAAAAATATAAAACAGGCGCAGACGGAGTTTGCCATGTTCTGGGAGCAAAGATTGTCAAGGAACTTAATAATTTTCAGTACCGCAGAAAAAAGCGCAAAAAACGTTTGTCGCGCATATGCCTGCCATATGCCCGTGTATTGGTTGTAGATGATGTGGTGACTAACCTTGATGTAGCCAAAGGCATGATGAAACCATACGATATGCAGATTGACTGCGTAACAAGCGGGCAGCAGGCTATAGATGCAATCAGAAAAGAAAATGTTTTGTATAACGCAATTTTTATGGATCACATGATGCCTGAAATGGACGGTATTGAAGCTGTGCGGATTATCCGCGAAGAAATAGGAACAGAATACGCAAAAAAAATACCGATAATAGTTTTTACAGCTAACGCCTTTGCGGGTAACGAAGAAATGTTTCTGAGCAAAGGTTTTCAAGCTTTTGTTTCCAAGCCTGTTGATATAGTGAGTCTTGATACGGTTTTAATGCAGTGGGTGCGCGATGAAGAACAGGAAAAAACAATTACAGACAGGCAAATAAATGTAGACGGAGAAATGATACTTGATAAACGTTCAGGAAAAGACAGGCGTTCAGGCAAAAAAGAAAGGAGAACAGGATACGACCGCCGCAATGCCGCTAAAAAAATTAAAAGCGTAAAAATTAACAACGGACTTGAACGTTTCAGCGGCGATTGGGAAACATATGTGCAGGTTATGCAGTCTTTTTCTTTAAATACGCCTATTATTATTGAAACTATCAAGGAAGTGAACCGCGAAACACTGCCCGGTTATGCCATCACTGTTCATGGAATGAAAAGTTCGTGCAGAAGCATTTGCGCCGAAGAAGCCGGCAATCAAGCGGAAGCTCTGGAACACGCGGCAAAGGCAGGAGACTTAAATTTTGTAACAGCCAATAACCCTTCTTTTATCGAAACTGTAAAAAAAATAATAAATGAAATTAACAGTGCATTTATCACGAAAAACGAAAAGAAAGAAAAACCAAAAAAAAATAAACCATACATGGAAGCGCTGTTGGAATTAAAATCGGCTTGTGAAGATTATAATGCGGCAAAAGTTGACGCAATTCTCGCGGAGATTGACATTTTTGAATACACGGCAGATGACGGTCTTGTTATCTGGCTAAAGGAAAATGCCGGTCAAATGAATTTTATGGAAATCGCCCAAAGGTTAGAGAAAAGATGATCGTCTTGTAATTATTTGCGCATATAAAGACACAATTTGCCCATAACCTCATCGAAATTGAGCGGCTTTCCTATGTGGCTGTTCATGCCGGAGGCAAGGCATTTTTCGATGTCGTCGCGGAATACATTCGCTGTCATTGCGACTATCGGAATAGTTTTTGCTCTCGGTATATTAAGAGCGCGGATCACACGTGTTGTTTCATATCCGTCCATCAGCGGCATTTGTACATCCATGAATATCATTTTGTATTTATCCGGAGCTTGTATAAACATTTTAACCGCTTCTTTGCCGTTTTCCGCGCAATCAATTGTGATCTGCGTCGGCTCAAGCAGCGCTTGTACAATTTCGCGGTTAATTTCCAAATCTTCAACCAGTAATATGCAATGCCCGCTGAATTGCATCGCTATATCAGAAGGTTTCTCTCCATTTTCTGTTTGTGCCGTTTCATCGGAACGTTTTGCCTGTATGGTAAAAAAGAATGAAGCGCCTTTCCCAAGTTCTGACTCAACCCATATCCTGCCGCCCATCATTTCAATTATATTCTTTGATATTGATAAGCCCAAACCCGTTCCGCCGAATTCTCTTGATGTACTGGTTTCCGCCTGATGGAAAGGCTGAAATAAATTCACCTGCTTATCACGGCTGATACCTATACCGGTATCGATTACAGAAAATTTAATTGTGCATATATCATTTTCCTTTGCTAGTAATTCTGTGTGTAATGTGATTGAACCTTTCTCCGGTGTGAATTTTACCGCGTTTCCTATAAGGTTTGTTATAACCTGCGACAGCCGCTGTTCGTCACAGAAAATAAATTGCGGGATTGCAGGATCGATGTGAACCGTTAAAATCTGATTTTTCTCATTCAAGTTTACATTATTCACATTGATTATCCGCTGTATCATTTCTTTAAAATTAATATCCGTGTATGTTAATTCCAATTTGTTTGCTTCAATTTTTGACATATCAAGAATGTCATTAATGACACCTAACAGATGCTTTGACGCTTCATTTATTCTTTTAAAACAATAATCTTTCCGTTCAAGATTATCTGCGGATATCCCGACAGATGCCATACCTACAATCGCATTCATCGGCGTCCTTATTTCATGACTCATATTCGCTAAAAACGCCGACTTCGCGTTAGTCGCGCTTTGCGCCTCAGCTTGTTTTTTGGAAAGTATTTTTAAAAAAACAATCAAAGTGCAGATGCTGAATAATAATAAAATGATCACCACTATCGTAAGATTGAACTCAAGCGGGTTTGATTCCCATACATGCAATACGCGGTTAATGACGATATGACCTGCAGGTAAGTTATTAGTATTTATTTTAAACCTATTTGCCGTCTTGTAATCAAACTGCCACCTGTGAAATGAAGTTGAATCAAAAATAACGGGAATGTCACTGACTTTCTTCCCGTTCAGTATGTCTATAGCCATAGAAACTGCAATTCTGCTCTTTACTTCGGGAGCGGAAACAAGCCCTCCGAATGTTCCATACCCCATGTAAGTTGAAGTCAAACAAAAGATCGGATTCATCGAAGCAGAGGAAACATGCTTTTGTACATCAATTTCCGAGTAAAATATATCATTGCTATCTACAAGATAATTACCGATTAAGATCAATGTATCGGATCCGAAATTACGAATCTCTTCGATAATATCTTCAAAGGGTTTGTCTTCGCTAAAAATAAATTCTACCGGAAACTTGTAGGTTTCTATTCTTCTTTCTATATCTTTGCGCATATTGATGCTTCTGGAGAGTGAATAATCATTCAAGATAAAAATCTGTTTTGTTTTCGGGTATAAACGAAGCATTTCCCTTGTCGTTTCTTCAAAAGATATACTGCTGGAAATACCTGTAACAAATTCTTTAAGGCTGTACAGTTCGGATGTATCAAGATTGTTAACTCCGCAGAAAACCACAGGTATATTTGAAAAGAGTATAAAATAATGATCCATTACAAATTTGAGAGCTTCATTATTGGAAGTTATAATTAAACCAATATTTTGCGTGATATAATTCGCTCTGATCATATCCGAGTAAATATCATTAAAACTGGCGTTATAGCGATGTTCATAAGAATTTAAATTTAAATTTTTATATTCCACATCTTCATTAGATTCCAGTGTTTGCCGGACAACCTCTGCCTGACTGCGTTCCCGTTCAACTTTTTCATTATAAGAGCTTATATGCAGTATAACCTGTTTACTGCCGGGTTCCTTTGAAGACAAATGGAATTTTCTGATAGCTTCAAGACTGACATCACCCAGCATTTCTTTATACGCTTTTTCAAGCAGAGGGACTAAATATTCATATTCTTTGTTTACATATGTAAAACAAGGTATACTGTCAATAACATCAGCTTTTTTGATTCCGTGCGGAATTCTAAAATCAAAATTGATGACGCGCGGAAGGATCGTTACATCGGCTTCATTATTGAGAAGTTTTTCCCATACTTCCTGAAGTTCATTTACACTGATTATTTGCGAAGCGCCTGTCCTTCCGCTTTGGTTTGCAACATATATATTTTGCCAGCGGTAACAGAGCCTTAAGCCTTTCAGGTCTTCCCACGAAGATAAGTTATAAGAATCGTTGCTGCGGGTATAGGCTGTAAATTCTACAAAATCAATAGGGAAGGGTACTTTTACAAGGTTAGGAAATTGCAGTTGTAAACCATCGGTCTGGCTGGGAAGAATCGCCGCATCGCCGTAATTTACGTTGGCAATTGATGTACGCATCCCTGTAACATTAATTGCCATTTGATAACCTGAATTTTGTAAAGCTGTGTACAGTAAGCGCCCAACACTGATAGGTGAATCATCGCTCATTGCAACCTTAATGATATTCTGAGTTTCCTGCTGCGCCCAAACAGATATTTGAATACTTAATAAAAGAAGAATCATGCAGGAGAGCGGTTTCATTCTATTTTTCAATATTGTTTCCCTCCTGTTTTTAACACAATACTTTATAAACGCATGATTGTTTGATATGTAAATTATAACAAGTTATTTAAATTTACTCTAGACAATTGACGGATAAAAATATGTAATATTGATAAACAATTTTACAACAAGCCTCGAAAGAGGCTCGCTGTAAAATACCGTCTATTTCAGCATTGTCAGGACGGATAAGAAAAAAACTTGCACATAACAAGGTTGGNAAATTCGTTATGCTGCTTTTTCAAAAACCGGAAGTTCGTTGTTATAAAGCACATTTCCTCTGAGTTCAAAAGATCCTTTAATACAATTGATGAATATTTTTCCTTCGGTGATATTGTACTTTAATGGAAATCTTTTTGGCTGTGAGGTATAAATGCAATTTGTCATGTCCACAAATTCCACTGACATTTGGTTGGTAGCAAGATCGCTCCAACCTACCCATTTAGTGCCGACAAGCTGTTTCGGTTCAACAAATGTTGGTTCAAAAAACAGTTCTGTTTTCATAATTCCTCCTCAATTAAATCATATATATATAAAAATAAGCAAATTTACTATTGTGAGCAAGGAAAAAATGAATATACGGTTAGAGCTTGTTTTAGTATTTTTTATTCTAAAGATATATAATTTTAATATAATTTTATTTAATAAAAACCTCAACCTTATTGCCGGGAATTAATGCGGTTACAGAAGGAAGGAGCAGTTTAATTTTTACGCTGAATTTATTTTTCATCGCAGATGTCTGCATGTCTTTCGGTGTGTATTGGCTTCTGACATCGATATAACGCACTTCCCCTTGCAATTCCTCGCTGCCGGATTTAACTTTTATTTTCTGCCCGTAAGAAATTTTATTTATATATTCGTTTGGAAAATAAAAAACAACAAATTTTTCATTTTCCGCAGAAATATCCGCTATGTTATATCCTGCATTAACCATTGAGCCCATATTGTAATTAATACTTATTAAAATACCGTCACAATTTGCTTTGATTTCATATTTCTGAAGCATATCCTGCATCTGCCTTATTCTGCTTTCAATATCTCTTATATCAATTTCGGCTAACGCAAACCCTGTTTGTGTAAACCCTGTTTGTGTAATATTTCTGTTATCCATTCCGTTCTGCAAAAATGAATAATGCGCTTGTGCTGTTTGAAGCTGATTTAAAGATGCTTCCAGTGCTTGAGATGTAAGCGTTTCCCTGTGTTTTGCATTGTCAAAATCAATACGTGCAATGCCTCCTATTTCAAACATTTTTTCAAGTGAAATCAAGTCATTCCTTGCTTGAACAAAACTTGCTTGCGCGCTGCGGTAATTTGCTTCCGCTATATTGACATTACTGCGCGCTCTAATCAATTCTTCCTGACTCATGAGCTGCGTCTTTTCAAGAGCGATCTGAAGCTGTTCCAGAGTATATTGCTGATTTATTGAATCAAGGCGCGCAATCAGATCTCCTGCTTTTACCCGGCTTCCGAGCTGTACGTTCATCTCTATTATTTTCCCGGAAACCTCTGTTATTTGCGAATATATTGTCCCTTCAATAACTCCTTGTAATTTTAAATTGCCGCCGCGCAATAAATTAAAAAGAATTAAAATGATTATTGTTAATAAAACAAGAATCGGAACAATCTTTTTTACCGGTATATCTTTTTTCATAAATTCTGCTCCTTTTCGCTTTTAAATCCGCGGCTCATAAAACGCACAAGAACCGCCGCATCATTTTTTATCCTGTTCTCCGGGAAAATTTCCGGAAACATTATAATACGTGAAAAGAAAAAACCTGTAAGGCAGGTTATTATTATATTAATAATATCGATTTCATTAAAATCACTGTTTATTTCTGTCGTAATTAATTTTTTCGCAATTATATCTAACGGCAATTTTTTAAATTGCTCCAGCAGCATCGCGCGTATTTCAGGCTGAAAAGGAATCTCTTGAATTAATATTTTAAATAACGGAGCCCCTTCTTGAATAAGCTCTAAGCGGTTTTCAAAAAACGCGTTAAGAAAATCTTCGCGGCTGTTAAATGGTTTTTCCATTAATTCATTAATTCCGCTTGAAATAAGCGGAAAAAGAGACGTTTTAATAATGTGTTTAATAATCCATAAAATTAAATCTTTTTTTGTCGGGAATAATTTAAAAACCGATCCTTCGGCAACTCCCGCTTTTTGAGCAATTTCTCTGGTTGATGTTGCGGCATATCCTTGTTTACTGAATAGTTCTATTGCAGCTCTTATAATTAGTTTTTGCTTGTCTGTTATTTTTTCAGTATCATCATTAAGTATATTATTCAGCCATTTGTATTCTTCCATATTTCCTCCTTTAAATTTTTCTGTAACGCTTAAGAAGACGTATATTGAGTAAAATAAAAAATAAAGATAATCCCAGCATTACAAAAATATCTAGATAAATATCAAAAAAGCCGCCGCCTTTTATCATCACTTTCATTAAAGCTTCTGCTACATAATGTAGAGGCATAAATTTTCCTACTGTTTCCCAAACAGGCGAGAGCTGGAATAACCCTGAGAAAAAAACTTGCGGAACAATAATAATCGGGATAAATTGTATCATTTGGAATTCGTTATTAGCAGCTGTTGAAATTAAAATACCGAGTGTTAATGCCATCATTGTTGTGCAAAATGTTATTAAAAGCACAAGGAATATAGAGCCTATCATCATTACACCGAGAATATAAACTACAAAGAGGCATATAATAATAGACTGAAGCAAAGTAATAATTCCAAATCCAAGAACATAACCTGCGACAATTTCCCATCTTTGTATCGGCGTAGAAAGAAGTTTTTCCAAAGTTCCTGTTGTTCTCTCCTGCAGAAATGAAATTCCTGCAACTAAAAAAACAAAGAAAAAAATCAGAAAGCCTATCAATATTGAACCAAAATTATCAAACATACTAAAATCATCGTATCCGTAAACATAAAAAATATCGGACTTTAAATCGGGCCTGTTTTGATATAAATTCATCTTTGCCGTTTCAAGACCGTTAAGGATAAACTTTGCCTTATCAGGTTTACTGCCGTCAATTTCGATAAATGATTTTCCGTTAATAATATTTATACTTGCATCTGCTTCTCCCCTCTCAAGAGCGATTTTCGCATCATGCTCATTATAATAGGAAGCTGTAATATTAAAATCCGAAAGAGCGTCTATAAAATTTAAAGGTGCGTTTATTACAGCTACATGACCTTCAATGCTTGTATCGTCAAGAATAAAATAAAGCAATGTTAAAACAAGGACCGGAGCCATCAACATAAGAGCAAGAGTTCTTTTATCATGACGCATCTGCTGTAAAATCCGCAGGGCAAATGCAACCGCAGGTTGTATTTTAACTTTCATCATGATCTCCTTTCCCGTAATAAATGAAAGCTTCTTCAATGGTTGAAGCGCCGATACCGGTACGCAATTCTAAAGGAGAGCCTTGTGCAATCAATCTTCCGTCACGCATCATTGCAAGTTCGCGGCATTTTTCAGCTTCATCCATAACATGAGTAGTTACAATAATTGTCATTCCGCGTTCTGCCATTGATGTCAGAGCGTCCCAAATTGTTTTTCTAAGAACAGGATCGATACCTACTGTCGGCTCGTCAAGTATTAATATTTCAGGTTCATGAAGCAAAGACATAGCAAGGGAGAGACGGCGTTTCATTCCGCCTGAATAAGCCGACACAAGTTTTGATTTGTGATCCGTCAGATTTACCAACAACATAACCTCATCAATTTTTTCCTTTGATTTTTCTTTTTGAATTCCGTAAAGCGAGCTGAAAAAAATCAGATTTTCCTCTGCGGTTAGGTTTGCATATAACGCGTCCGATTGCGCCATATATCCAAGACGTTTCATAAGTGAAAGTTTCGGCATAGTTTCACCTAACACCTGCACGGCGCCGGATGTTGCTTCTAAAATACCTGCCATTATTTTTACAGTTGTGGTTTTTCCGCAGCCGGAAGGCCCTAAAAATCCGTAGATTATTCCGCGCTCTATATTCAAATTAATGTCAAAAAGAACCTGTTTGTCCCCGAAATAATGGTTGATTTTGTCAAGTATGATACTGGTTTCCTTCATTTTTCCCTCATTTTCTAGTGAGTGAGTACTTACTCACTATTATTATGATAAAAGAATGAATTGTCAAGTATCTTTAATAAAATTAATCAATTTTTTTTGAAAGAATTTAACCCTCAACCCCCATCCCGAAAAGCGCAAAATCATATTTAACCGGGTCTTCTTCGCAAAATTCGCGTAATTTCTCTGTAAGTTCAATTACAGCTCTTTTATCATTGGAATTGCGATCCAACAGATGCAGAGTCCTTGCAGTACGCGCAACATGAACATCGATGGGGATAAAGAGAGAAGAGGGTTTTATTTTTTTCCAAAGACCTAAATCAACAGGTCCTTTTCGCACAAGCC
The DNA here is from genome assembly GCA_009787695.1 of Treponema sp. GTDB lineage: Bacteria > Spirochaetota > Spirochaetia > Treponematales > Breznakiellaceae > WQXQ01. The sequence continues at coordinate 50,386 of WQSW01000007.1, read as the reverse complement.
AGCGAAGGGCTAGGTTTAACCGTTTGCAGGCAGAGCCGTTTGTATCCTCTGCGCCGGGATTGGAAATATGTTTTGAATAACACCCTTTGTTTGCGCCAGCCATTTCTTCGCGAAAGAGGGCAATACCTTCCCAAATATTTGATGCGCTTGAAAATAATTTTTCAAGATTACCGTATTGCGCATAACAGTGTTCAAACCCTTTGCAAAAATATTTTAAATCGCTTTCAAAAAAAGTGCGGTGTATATTATTGTTTTTAAGTTTTTTATAATCGCCTGATAAAATAAAATCATAAGGGCTTTGCCTCATTAGAGTGAACATCTTATTTGCAGATCGTAAAATAAGATCGCGTCTTCCCCATGCGATAGTTGCTGCAAGAAAAGCGGCGATTTCTATATCCTCGCGCTTAGAAAACATTCGCGGAAACTGAACAGGATCAAAAGGGATAAAATCTGGCGTGCATATTTTTTCGTACCATGTATCTAGTTCATGTTTTAACGATTTCGTTTTCATATTATACGGTGAAAATCTTCCCCTTGTTATAACCTTGAATAATTGGGAGCCTCTTGTGTTATCTGCACATCATGCGGATGGCTTTCTCTCATTCCGGCTGCTGTGATTTTTACAAACCTGCGGTAGTTTTTTAGCTCTTCTATGCTGCGGCAGCCGCAATAGCCCATGCCTTTGCGTAAGCCTGCGACTAATTGATGCAGGTATGTTCTAAGCTCTCCTTTGTATGGGACTCTCCCTTCGATGCCTTCAGGGACGGGCTCTTCATCTTTGCTTATCTGATAACGGTCGCCAGCTCCGTCTGCAATGGCGCCCATGCTGCCCATTCCCCTGTATTCTTTGTAGATTCTTCCGTCAAAAAAGATTTCGCTTCCGGGTGATTCTTTTAAACCTGCAAATAAATTGCCTATCATTACAACAGAAGCGCCCGCTCCTATCGCCTTTGTTATGTCGCCTGAAAACTTTATTCCGCCGTCCGCTATCACAGGGATTTTTGCTTTTGCGGCAACCTCTGCGCAATCTAAAACAGCTGTAAATTGAGGGACACCGATTCCTGCAACAACGCGTGTTGTGCAGATAGAGCCCGGTCCTATACCGGTTTTTACGGCATCAACGCCTGCATCAATTAATCTTTGTGTTCCTTCTTTTGTTGCGACATTTCCGCCGATTACGGGAATATTATATTCTTTTTTTATTTGGCGTATCGCTTCCATTACATTTTTTGAATCGCCGTGTGCTGTATCAATTACGACAAAATCAACTTTTGCTTTTTTTAATAAAGGAAGGCGCACTTTATAATCCTGAGGCGATATTGCAGCGCCTACTATAAGCCTTCCGCTTTTATCCACTGCCGCATTGGGGAAGTTTTCATTTTTTTCCATGTCGGTGACAGTGATTAGCCCTGTAAGATGTCCTTCACTGTCTACAACAGGGAGTTTTTCAATTCTAAACTCGTAAAATTTTTCACGTACTTTTTCGACTGTCGGCTCTCCTGAGATAACTACAACTTCGCTTGTCATTGCATTAACTACAGGAAGCGAATCATCGCGGCAAAAACGAAGATCGCGGTTTGTGATAATCCCCTTTAATTTTCCGTCATTGTCTACAACCGGTAATCCTGATACACCGAATGTATCTACTAAAACTCTTACATCACGAACATATGCACCTTCAGGGACAGTTACAGGCGAATCAATTATCCAATTTAAAAAGCGTTTTACACTTGCAACCTGTCTTGCCTGCTCATCAGGTTTTAGGTTGCGGTGGATAACGCCTGCTCCGCCTTCAAGTGCGATTGCGATTGCGAGTTTTTCTTCCGTAACTGTATCCATCGCAGCAGAAATAATCGGTACATCAAGATTTATTCCGGCGCACAGTACAGTTTTTACATTACAGTCTTTCGGCAAGATTTCCGAATATCCGGGCTGTAAAAGAACATCGTCATATGATAAACCTTCGCTATACATTTAATTTCCTCCCATAATTGTTTTATATCTTTTTTGCGCGGGAAAATTTGCAGAAAAATGCATAATTTTAATGCTTTCATGAACAAATAGATAATTTTGATTGATTTGTAATCTGTTTTGAAAAATATTATAAGCTTCCATAGTCGATCATAGCATCTTAAGAAAATCAAGTCAATAGCAGTATTCCCTACTTGTCAAATTTGGCTATATATATAAAAATATCTAAGGGGAGGAAATTTGTGAGTAGTATTGAAATAACGGCAGCCAATTTTCAAGATGAGGTGTTAAAATCGCCGGTTCCTGTTCTTCTGGATTTTTGGGCGCCTTGGTGCGGCCCGTGTAAAATGATAGGTCCTGTAATCGATCAGATTGCCGGTGAATATTCCGGCAGGATTAAAACAGGCAAGATTAATATTGATCAGCATGGCACCCTTGCAGAACAGCATGGGATTGTTTCGATTCCCACGCTGATTGTTTACAAGGACGGGGAAATTGCGGCTCAAAAAAGCGGAGCTGCTTCTAAATACGATATCGAGGCAATGTTTAAGAAATTAATCTAATAAATTGTAATTAATACTATCAGCAGATTTTCGCGGATTTTTTATTTTCCGCGAAAATCTGCTGATCATTGTTAATCCTTTAATATCTCCCTGTGTTATTAGGTCTTCCCGGTGTTGCGCCGCTTGTTACAGTTACATACCAATCTGAGGCAGTATTTGTGTTTTCAATTGTTTCATCGCGGCAAATGGTGCGTGTATTAGTCGTTCCCGTACTTCTTACAGCGTCTACAGGGCCTGCAATTTTTCCGTCTGATGTTTGCCATATTCCCTGACTAAACAATAATCCGGCTATTTCTGCAAAGTATTCCTTTCCCCACCATGAAGAGGTTTCTGTTGACACCATAATCGCACAAAGCACCCTGTCATCCTGATCAAGGGCATAAATTGCAGCCGCTTCTTTGTGCACCCGTTTTGTGTTTTCCGGTATCCAAAAATCACGCGCAGTCGGTGTTGCATTTTTGCCGCCTGATTCTTCGAGATTGCTTGTGTACTCATCCTTTACACTTTCTTCTACGGTTCGCAAATGAAGCACGATGATATCATCTTTTTTTACTTCCACAGGCTTAAACTCATAAATTGTTTGCTTGCTTGCATTTGAATTGCCCGAAATAAAAACCCGCATTGCCCCTAAATTGCCGTCCGATTTAATTCTAAATTCAATAAATTCTGTTTTTGGATTGGAATATTCAGTACACAATTCATTGATAATTAAATCCGGCATCCTGTTGTTTCTGGAACGGAAAGAAGTTAATACATTTATAGTATTTTTCTTTTCGTCTTCTGCAAGCAGGTCTGCGATGAGCAGTATTCCCGGATTTACCGCTTCATCCAGTGTTACCCTTACCGTGCTGCCGTTTTCCACAGATTCAACAGAAAGGTTCGGTTCAAAAGTTAATTGTTTGATTGTTACAGGCTGTGAAAAATCAAACTCAACCTCATGTTCCGATACCGTTCTTGACCCCAGATAAAGCAGCGCCTGAGAACTGCCTCCCATCATTGCCAAGACCCCTGCGTCTCCCGTTGAACATGAGCCTGACACCAGTGCTGCAAGCAGGCACAAAACTCTGATCAACATAAAGCATTTTCTAATCATAAATACCTCCAGCTATATATGGGTTGCATATGCGCAGTGCTTGACCGAAAATGAAAAAAAAGTGAGAAATTTTTTCCGCGAATGTGTACCGATCATTTCTTTCTCTTTCAACACTAGACAAAAACAAGCAAAAATGCTATTTTATCTGGGTATTTACAAAATCAGAGGTATTTATGGCAAAAAAAGAGAAAAAAACGGCGGGGCAGGAGAAGGAATCCTCTCTTACGGCTATAAAGCAAAAATTTAAACAAAGTCCTGCTTTATATATAGGGTCTGTATTCATACTTGTTCTTGTAACAGTCACATTTGTGCTTGGAGACGCTCTTTCAGGAGGCATTGGTACAAAAAGCGCGGAATTTACTTTTGGATACTATGATAAAGCACCAATTAACTGGGTTGCAGGAAATATGTTCGCGCAATACTATAGCAACGCTTACCGCAATGCACAGTCACAAGGTTATGATCCTAACGAATCTTGGATTTCTTATCAAATATGGAGACAGGCTTACGAGGCGGCTGTAGTTCATACCGCTATTATGCAGATAATGAAAAGATCAAAGTATACAGTTCCTGAAAAAACTGTTGACCGTAATGTCGCCCAGCTGCCTCAATTTCAGGATAACGGAAAATTTTCGCGTGTATTGTGGAATCAAATGCATGATCAAGAACGCAGATTGCTCTGGCGTCAAACTAATGATGAGCTGGCAAAATTTACTTATTATAAAGATTATTTTAATTTGCTGATTCCTAAAGCAGAAGCTAACTTTATCGCTTTAATGGGAGCTTCTACAAGAACTTTTGATATGGTTTCTTTTAATGTTGATGAATACCCTGACAGCGAATTCAGGTATTTTGCTCAAGAGAATATAGAACTTTTCGGTAAAATTCATCTTTCAAAAATTACTGTAAACAACGAAAGGGAAGCAAAAAGAATTTTAGAATCTGTTAAAAACGGGACAACTACTTTTGAAGAAGCCGCCCGTTCTCAGTCTCAGGATAATTTAAAAGATATGGGCGGGGATATGGGCAGCCGGTATTATTATGCACTGGACAGGGAAATTCCGAATATTGCAGATCGCAGAGCTGTTGTCAGCCTTAAACAAGGAGAAATAAGCGATGTCATCACTGCCGGAGAAAACTTTGTTATTTTTAGAATCGAAGAAGAACTAATAGAAGCTGATTTAGAAGATTATACCATTTTTGAAGGTGTCCGCTATTATGTTAGGAATTTTGAAAGAGGTAAAATGGAAGATTGGGCTATCTCTCAGGCAAGAGAATTTATCGGCGAAGCAAAAAAATCAAATTTTTCAGATGAAGCGCGTTCACGAAATCTTGTGGTAGATAGTTTTGGCCCTCTTTCTGTAAATTACGGCGGAATAGATATTTTTACTTCCCTTGAATCTTTTTCCATATCAATTTTTAATTCACAGGAACTAGGTACTCTTGCACTTAACGAAAATTTCTGGAAAACTGCATTTTCTACAGAGGTAAATACTCCCTCAGAACCGCTTGTTCAGGGAAAATATGTTTTAGTTTTTTTACCAACAGAAGAAACAGAAGCGGGAGAAGATTACATTGAAAATATCGCATCAATGTATTCTGATTTTTGGTTAAACGGATCAGATGAGTATCCCGGTGTAACGCAGCAATCATTGCAATATTATTTTATCAATCACAAAGAAAAAATGGTTGATAATTTCAGGGATGCTTACCGTAGTTTTGTGCAGTAAAAAGGTGTAAATAAGGTTGCGCGGTTCTTCAGAAACGCAGGGACAGCCTTTCGTTTATAATGGTATAACACTTCTTTCCGGTGTTGATCCGATCCGCCGTGCAGAGCGTATTATAGATGCTGTCAAGGTAAAAGATAACACCCTTTATTTTTGCCCTTCTCCTATTTACGGTTACGGTTTAGAAAAATTATTATTGCGTCTTGAACAAGAAGCGCCTAATTCTGTTGTTTTGTGCATAGAGGCGGATAATAATTTATTTGAAATTGCAAAAAAAAATATCTGCCGGACAATAATCCAAAATAAAAAGTTTCACCTAACAAATATTTGTGACAAAGAGCAATGTGCTTGTTTTGTACGCGAGACATGGGGCTCAATGGCTTTCCGTTATATTGAAAATGTGCACCTTACAGGAGGCTGGCAGTTAGCAAGCGGATTATATACCTCTTTATGCGATACTCTCCGCCGCGAGATTGCAGTAAATTGGAGCAATGCGCTGACATTAACAAAGTTAGGGCGTCTTTATATCCGCAATGCTTTGCGAAACATCCGCTTGGCGGCAGATTTTCAATCAATATCAAATCTTTCCTTTGGACAGGATGCAGTCCTTGTGCTTGGCGCAGGTCCGTCATTGGATGAAATATTACAAGAACTTAAGAATTTAAAAAATGTTGCAAATAGGTCTTTTAAAATTATTTGTGTTGATACTTGTCTTAGATCTTTGCTTGAAAGGAATATTATTCCCGATTTAGTTGTAATTTTAGAAAGCCAGCATTGGAACATAAGGGATTTTATCGGCTGCCGTGATTGTAAAATACCTATTGCATTTGATATTTCCGCGCTCCCTGCATCTGCACATTTGCTTAACGGAGACGGTTTTCTTTTTTATACTCCTTGGACGCATCTGCGTATTTTTGAAAGATTAAAAGAAGCTCAATTGCTTCCTGCTGTGATTTCGCCTTTAGGCTCTGTCGGTTTAACAGCTGTAGAATTAGCAAGAAAACTGACAAATGGAAAAATAATCTGTTCAGGTATCGATTTTTCATTTACACAGGACAAGTATCATGCACGCTGTACGCAAGGGCATTTAGCACTGCTTAAAAAGCAAACACGATTTAAAAGATTGTTTAATTTATCGGTTTTTGAAAGATCATCTGAACAATTATCTAAAAAAGGCGGCAGTGTGCGCACAAATCCTATTATGAAAAATTACCGGAATCTTTTTGAACAAGAATTCGGCGCAGATGAGCGGATATTTGACATAGAAGGGACAGGGCTTTCTCTCGGCGTTAAAACACTTTCAATGAAAGAAGCGCTGGAGATTTTAAATAAAGAAAATAAGGAAAAAGGGGAAAATAACTTCGGTAACGGAGGGCAAGTTCATGATGATTACGCTAAAAAGCTGAATGAATTTCTTATAAAAGAAAGAAAACGATTAGAAGAAATAAAAGCATTTTTAACAGGGGAGGAAGCATCAGATAAAAAGAGATTTAATATTTTAATTGATGAATGTGATTATCTATGGGCGCATTTTCCGGATTGTGCAGGAGGAAGAAAACCAAATACAGAAGATTTATCTTTTTTAAAAAGAGTGCGCATAGAGATCGATCCGATGCTTAGATTATTATAATTTATTTTGTAATTTGATCAGTATATCCATTTGCTGCAGCACGTAATCCTGAAACTCAGGATTTAATTCGTTAAAAAGAACAGACATCTTATCTAATCTGTCTTTTATTGAATTGATGAATGTACTTCCTTTGCCTGTAAGAAGCCATTGTTTGTTTACATGAAATGTACTTGAGAGAAGATGGATTAGACGCTCATTTACTTCTTTTCTGCCGGTCTCTATTTCCGATAAATAACCATTGGAAACATATATTGCTTTTGCGAATTCCCGCTGAGATTTATTTAAAAGCCGTCTTATTTCTTTAATCCTTTCATTGATAGTCATAAATTCTCATTAATCAGCATATAATAGTACCGTTTACCTATCAAGTGAATGTATTTAAAAAAATCAATTATTTTATGTAGTATTTTATTGACTTAATGCTCATATATAGTTATTATAAATTCATATATGAGCAACAAACAAAAAATAGAAAAAATGAAATGCAGTTTTTTAAAACTAACAAAAATGAATCAGCAATATATGCTTGGGTTAGTTGAGGGAATAATAATTGCTAATGTTGTTTGTATTCATAAAAAGGGGATAAAAAAAATGTTTGATCGGGAAAAAGCAATGAAAGTTTGGGAAGAAAAATTCGGGGATGTTACAAGAGCAAAAGATGAAACAGGGCTGACTATTATGAGAACAGCATACGAAGATACACATTCTAAATTCGGCTGGATAATTCAGCATAAAATATCTAAAAATGACGGCGGAACAGATGAAATTAATAATTTAAAAATTGTTCATGTTTTAGTTCTTGATGATATTCAAGGTAAATAAGAAATTTACCGTTTTATTCATCACGCGATTTTAATACGGCAAGGAATGCACTTTGAGGCAGCTCAACATCGCCTACCATTTTCATGCGTTTTTTTCCTTCTTTTTGTTTTTCCAGAAGCTTGCGTTTGCGCGTAATGTCGCCGCCGTAGCATTTTGCAAGAACATCTTTTCGCAGGGCGTTTACAGTTTCGCGTGCGATTATGTGGCTGCCGATTGAACCCTGTATCGGGATTTTAAATTGCTGACGGGGGATTTCATCGCGAAGACGCTCGCAAACTTTGCGGGCGCGCTCATATGCGTTGCCTTTAAAAACTAATTGTGAAAGAGCGTCTACCGCTTTGCCGTTAAGGAGTATGTCAAGTTTTGCAAGTTCTGTCGGTTTATAGCCGGATATATCATAATCAAAGGAGGCATAACCCCTGCTGATGCTTTTTAATCTGTCATAAAAATCGAATAACACTTCGGCTAAGGGCATGTCATAAATAAGTTCAACACGTTTTTCATCAAGATATGTCATGTTGGTTTGGACGCCTCTTTTTTCAAGGCAGAGGGTCATTATGTTTCCAAGATAATCGGTCGGTGTAATAACGGACGCTCTTATGTAAGGCTCTTGTGCGCTTTCAATTTTGCCTTCATCGGGGTATTCCATCGGGTTATCAATAAAAAGTTCTTCGCCGCCTCTAAGATGCACCTTGTATTTAACAGAAGGTGCCGTAAAAATTACAGATTGATCAAATTCGCGCTCTAGCCGTTCCTGAATAACTTCAAGGTGCAAGAGCCCTAAAAATCCGCAGCGGAAACCAAAACCTAAGGCGGCAGATGAATCTTTTTCAAAGACAAGGCTTGCATCATTTAGTTTTAATTTTTCCATACTGGAGCGCAATTCTTCGTAATCATTTGAGTCAACAGGATATATCGAAGAAAATACCACAGGTTTAATTTCTCTGAAACCGGGGAGCGCGGCAGTGCAGGGGTTATCAGCTCCTGTTACAGTATCGCCGACACGCACATCGCTTACTGTTTTAATACCAGCAATTATATAACCGACATCCCCTGCAGAAAGTTCATCAGTTTCAACTAACGCTAATTTAAAAACGCCTGCAGTTTCCACTTCGTAAACGGAATTGTTTGAAAAAAATAAAATCTTCATCCCTTTTTTTATTTTTCCGTCAAATAGGCGAAGATGCACTACAACTCCTCTGTAGGGATCATAGTGGCAGTCAAAAATGAGCGCGCGCAGCTGAGAAGACGGGTTTCCTTTCGGAGAGGGGATATGGCGGACGATTGCTTCAAAAAGTTCATCTATGCCTGTACCTTGCCGGGCAGAAACTAAAAGCGCGCTCTCTGAATCAAGACCTAAGTCTTTATCAATTTGTTTTTTAATTCTTGGAACATCGGCGGCAGGCATATCAATCTTATTAATTACAGGCACTATCTCAAGATTATGCTCAAGTGCAAGATACATATTGGAAAGGGTTTGCGCCTGTACACCTTGTGTTGCATCAACTAAAAGCAATGCCCCTTCGCAGGAATTGATCGCCCGGCTTACTTCGTAACTAAAATCAACATGACCCGGTGTATCAACTAAATTTAAAATGTATTCTGTGCCGTCTGCTGCCGTATAAGGGATTGTAACAGCTTGGCTTTTTATTGTTATGCCTCTTTCCCTTTCTATATCCATATTATCAAGGATTTGATCTTTAAAATTGCGGTCATCGACAAGTTTGGCTTTTTGAATAAGCCTGTCGGCAAGGGTGGATTTCCCGTGATCAATATGAGCGATTATACAAAAATTACGTATATTTTGTGTTTGTGCCATTATCGATTAATATAACAGATATATGATATAATATAAAGAGCCTAATTTATTTAGGAAATTACAGTCTTTAAGGAGGAAAAAATGAGGTTGAATAGATTTTTTATTTTAACAAGTATTTTGTTAATTGTGCTGGGAGGATGTGCAACAAAGACTAACAGCGCGTTTCCTAAAATTGATAAATGGATTGCAATTACATTTAATGACGGGCCTTCTGCCAATACTGAAACTTATCTTAATATAATGAAAGATAATGATATTAAAGCGACTTTCTTTGTATCAGGTTTTAATTTTGACAGAGATATATATGAGAATATAGTTAAAAGAATGATAGATGAAGGGCATGAGATTGCAAATAACTTATACACAAATGTTAATCTGGCAGATGAAACAAGCAGACAGCCGATCAGAGATAATATAAAAAAAGCGCAAGATTCAATTAAAGAAAAAACCGGCAGCGAGCCTAAGTATTTCAGACCCCCTATGTTAAATAAAAACAATTATGTTGATGATGTTGTAAAAGAATTAGGTTTGATTTATATAGGCGGCTACAATACCGATGATTGGGATTATGATGCAGGACCTTCAATTTTAAAAGAAAAAGTTTTAAAAAATGTAAAAAACGGTCAAATTATTATTCTGCATGATTTCGGTAACAATAACACTTTTGAAGCATTCCCCGATCTTGTATATGAACTTAGAAAACAAGGTTATGGTTTTGTTACAGTAAGCGAACTTGCAAGCTTAAGAAATGCAAATCTTGTTCCTGGCAGATGGTACGATAATTTTTAAGTACTTACAGCGAGACGCAAAGAGGTGAAGCTTCCTGTATTGTTTTAAAAAGTATTAAATCTTTTTTGCCGCAGTACGAGGATTATGTAAAATAGCCACCCAGCAAACACGATCGTAAACCTCTTTATTAAAGCGTTTTTGAAATGCATCAGTATTAAAGTAATTTAAAAAATCTGATGATCTGTTATGCAGGGCAGCTTCAAGGCAGACAAGCAGGTATTCTTTATCCGTTAAAAATTCTTCCCTGATAAATTTAAAAGCGTTTCCGATATCATGGCTTTTTGCACCTTCCATGCATATTTTATAATATTGTTTGCCAAGCGCTTCAGGATCGATGTTTTCCAAAGCAAAGCAAGATTGTTTAACTACTGCCATACATAATTGTGCATAATAAGAGTTTAATTTTTCTGCATTAACATATTTAATTGCATTAGGGTTTTCTTTTATCGCATTTAAACAAAATTTAACGTAGGCTTCCATACTCATAGAATCATCATCGCAAACACGTAATTTTTTTATCATTTGCCTGTAACCTTGTCTGTCATATGTAAAAAGAATCTTCTGACCGTTTTTTATAAGTGTATTTATATTTTCTCTTATTTTTGATATAACGCTTTCGCTGAAAATATTTTCTTCGATATTAAGAATCCTTAAGTTAGGCAATTCAAAAATTGAATTTGGTAATCTATCCAATATACAGTCATAAATATGAATCTGTTCCAAAGTTTTTAATGAACCGATTTTATCATCTATTAAAGAAATTCCCGTGCTTCCTATTTCCAGTATTTTTAATTTAGGAAGATTGTATAATGATAAAGGAAGTTCTTTTATCATATTTCCTGCAAAAGAAAATTCCTGTAATTCACTCATATTAGAAAAAATATCAGGAATTTGAGTTATTTTGAATTCACTTCCCCAAATACCTAGCTTTTCAAGATTATTTAAATCTTTTATAGAATCGAAAATATTTCCTTCCTGTAATAAATGACGCAATTCTAAAACTTTAAGATTTTTTAATAAGGAAAGCGCTTCATGTTTTTCACCTACAGAATAACCGCAAAGTTTTAACGATTCAATGTTTTTACAGGTAGAAAGCATTTTTGCAATTTGCGCAAGATCTAAAGATTTTCTGTATCTGTAAAAAGGATCAATAATACTAACCTCTTTTAAAGACGGATGATCTTTAAAAGATAACAGCAAAGGAGGAACATCACCTTCGGTATATTTTGTAACAATAGTCAATGTTTCCAATTTTTTTAAAATGCCTAAGTTGGAAGGAAGATCCATTGATGTATAAAGATCAACTTCAAGGATTTTTAATTCCGGTAAAACAGGAATTTTCTTAGGTATTATCCAGTCTTTGTTTATACGTATATGCAGTCTTTCCAGTTTTTGAGCTTTAAAAACAGAATAGGGAAAATTTTTAAGAAATGAACAGCAGCAGGAAAGGTCTTTTAAATTCGGCAGCTCAAAAATAAAATCCGGTATTTCGGTTATACCTGTATGTGAAATATTTAATTTTTCAAGTTGTGTACATTCTTGTATAACTAAAGGCACTTTTTTCAGAGCTGTTTGAAAGTTAAGATTGATTGTTTTAACGGTCTTTTTTATAGCTTCTATACGTTTTGTTATATCTGCCGAATTTTTGTATAAAACGCCTTCAGCACTGATGCCCATATCCAAGTCTTCTTTTACATAATGCAGGTCAAGTATTTCCATAGTTATAATAATTAAAACAGCCAAACGGTAAATCGTCAAGCTTGAAGAAATCGGAAAAATGATAGTATAATACGGTTACAAGGAAAAAAAATGCAAAAATCGCTTGTTTTTAAGTTAAAAAGCAAAAAATACAGCGCTGCTTTAATAGTAAGTGCAGTTAAAATAAAAAATAATAATTTTTCTTATAAAAGGGGGTTATATGCTCGAACTATATAAAAACGGTGTTTATTTAATTGACGGAAAGGAAATTATAAGCGATGATGCTGACGCTTCTGTAAAATTAAAACAGCGCGGTGTAAATACATCCAAAGAAGATGCACGTAAGGGAACGATTTCTTACGGTATACTTACTTCTCATAATAGCGGCGATGAACGCAATCTCTCTTTAAAATTTGATTCTCTTACATCACACGACATAACTTATGTAGGGATAATTCAAACGGCGCGCGCCAGCGGGATGGTAAAATTTCCCGTTCCCTATGTTCTTACAAACTGCCATAACAGTCTTTGCGCGGTCGGAGGCACTATCAATCAGGATGATCATGTATTCGCACTTTCTGCGGCACGCAAATACGGAGGAGTATATGTGCCGCCTCATCTTGCAGTTATTCACAGTTACAATCGCGAAATGATGGCAGGCTGCGGTAAAATGATTTTAGGTTCTGACAGCCACACTCGCTATGGAGCGTTAGGCACAATGGCAGTCGGCGAAGGCGGAGGAGAGCTTGCAAAACAATTGGTTGGCAGAACTTATGATATGCCGTCCCCTCCTGTAATCGGAGTTTATCTTGAAGGGGAAGTTAATAAAGGTGTAGGTCCTCAAGATGTCGCGCTTACAATAATCGGTGCTGTGTTTAAAAACGGCTATGTAAAAAATAAAGTGATGGAGTTTATCGGAGACGGAATTGAAAAAATGTCAGTTGATTTCCGTAACGGGATTGATGTTATGACAACTGAAACCGCTTGCTGGTCATCAATTTGGAGAACAGATAATAATGTTAAAGAATATTTAAAAGAAAGGGGCAGAGAAGGCGATTTCAAAGAATTAAAACCTGCAAAAGCAGCTTATTATGACGGGTTTATAAAAATCGATCTTTCAAAAATTAAACCTTGTATTGCACTTCCTTTCCATCCGAGTAATGTTTTCACAATAAAAGAATTACAAAAGAACGCTAAGGATATTTTAGCAAAGACAGAAGAAGAAAATAAAAGTTCAGGTCTGAATTTAAAACTCGGTTTAAAGTATCATGACGGCGGAATTTGGGCACAGCAGGCAATAATTGCAGGTTGCTCAGGCGGAATTTTTTCTAATATTATGGCGGCGGCGGATATTTTGAAAGGCTCATTTCTAGGCAACGGTAATTTTACAATGAGCGTATATCCTGAAAGCCAGCCGACATATTTGGAATTGGTAAAAAACGGTACGGTAGAAACATTAATGAAAGCAGGCGTTCTTGTAAGAGAAGCATTCTGCGGACCGTGTTTCGGAGCGGGGGATACACCTGCAAATAACGAACTTTCTATCCGCCACGTTACGCGCAACTTTATGAACCGCGAAGGCTCAAAACCAAATGACGGGCAAATAGCCTGTGTTGCATTAATGGATGCGCGATCAATTGCAGCCTCTGCAATTAACGGCGGAAAAATCACTGATGCGACAGAGATAAATACAAAGTATGGTAAATATAAGTTCTTTTTTGACAAGAGCATCTACGAAAAACGTGTTTTTAACGGTACGGGAAAACCGCAGACAGAAACAGAATTGATATTCGGTCCCAATATTAAAGATTGGCCTAAGATGCCCGCTTTACAGGAAAACCTCTTGGTTAGAATCGTAAGTTTTATCACAGACCCTGTAACAACAACCGATGAACTTATCCCGTCAGGTGAAACTTCTTCATACCGTTCAAACCCGTTAAAACTGGCGGAATTTACATTAAGCCGCAAAGACCCGGATTATGTAAAAAGAGCAAAAGAAATAGCGGTACAAAGTGATTTTATAAAAAAAGCGATAAGTGAAAAGATAGAAGCGGAAACGGAAGAAGCAAAAGACCTTCTTTCAAAACTGCAAACTATAAAATTAAATTTCCCTGTTATTGATGTTAATAATCTTCTTATAGGCAGCGCGATTTTTGCACGCAAACCGGGTGACGGCTCAGCGCGTGAACAAGCCGCTTCCTGCCAGAGGGTACTCGGCGGAAGCGTGAACTTTGCTCTTGAATATGCAACAAAGCGTTACAGGTCAAACCTTATCAATTGGGGGATACTGCCTTTTTTAATTACAGATGAAAAAGCGCTAAGCCTTAATTGCTTTGTTTTTTTTCCCGGAATAAAAACGGCTATTCAAGAAAAGAAGGAATCGATCATAGGTTACGTGTTAGGTGAAACAAATACAGAAATAAAAGTAACATTAGGTGATCTAACCGATGCAGAACGCCGAATATTAATTGATGGGTGTTTAATAAATTATTACGCGAAATAAAAAGTGATTATCATCTTGTATGGTGTCTGTTAACTAAATCTCTGTTTGCAAGAAGCTGCCTGTTGTTGGGGAATTCCGCTAACCCTTCGTTTAAGATGCGTTCTGCTTCGTCAAAGTTTCTTTTATTCCATTCGGCGGCGAAGCGGCTGTGGTATTCTGCGGCAAGGTTTGCTTTGTATGTTTGAAGCGCCTGCTCAATTACTCTGTTTGTGCCTATTTTTGAAAGGCTAGCCTCTATGTAATTGATTGCCGCTCTCCAATTCCTCTCCGGCGCTGCGCAAAGGGAGGCGGCAGTTCTTTGAACTGTAAGAGTAATAAGTTCTGATGCCCTTCTTTCGCTCATTTTGCCTGCATTTTGCGCCGCATAAATTTCATTTATTACATTGTCTCCTTCGGCGGCAGTTGTGCTTTGATTGGCGCGGTTTATTAATTCAGCATCTGTTACTATTGTATCTAACTGTAAAAAATTAAGGTCTGATAAAAGGCTTCTTGTGCTTTCAAGAAAAACTCTTGCCTCATCAATTTTTCTTTCCCTTATTAATCTTACTACTCTGTTATTTGCAGCAACTAAAATAAATTCCTGCCAGCGCATATTATCTGTATATCTGGCAGATGCTGCCATTGCCCAGCGCAAACCTTCTTCTTCTCTGTTTGTTCTTAATAAAGTTGAACCGTAATTTATCAATCTGTCTAATAAATCTTTGCGAGGATCTTTAAAAAGGTCTGTGTAATAAAATTCATTAATGACAGATAACGATTCGCCTAAAAGCAAAACAGCTCTGTCGATAGAAAGAGGAACAGCATCAAAATAATTATTTCTTCTTTCAAAATCTGCAATTCTGTTATTTAATATTAAAGAGATTAATTCAAGATGGTTTATTGTCTGGCGGTCACGGTAGTTTTGCGCAGGAACATAAGAAAAACCTGTCAGCCTTCCGAATTGATCATGAAATTCTTTTCTGTTTCCCGGATCAAATCCAAAACGGTTTGTTGTTTCAACATCGATACTTTGCCCGTCAATATGAACCATTACAAAGGCATGCTCTTTTGTTATAACACCGCTTGTTCTAATTCCTGCAGATTCGCAGAGGATCATATAAAGAACAGCGGATGAAACACAATTATAAACACCGTTTGTAAAAACGGTATCTACTCTTGTTTGATAAAGAGAATATGTGCGTAAGATAGTATGTAAAAATTGAAGAATAAACTCCGCTTTTTCTTTGTTAGAAGACGGAAGTTCAGTTGAATTAAGTAAATTACCGACAGCCGTATTAATTTTTTCTAAATTTACAAGTGAAGTGTCGCCGGAAGCCCAAAGGCTTATTTCTGCAAGGTCTGTCCATGTATATGAGTTTTTTTTGCTGTTAAAACGGTTTGCATTCGGATCTGAGTCAAGGCGGGGAAAAGCGGTTATTTGCCTGTTTTGTGAGTAAATCGATGTTAGAATAAAAAATAAAAAAAAGGCAAAAAAAACATGAGTTTTAATTATAATTATTGACGATTTTAAGTTCACACTTTACTATAACTTAATCAAGAAAAAATGTAAAATGTTTTAGGAGTAAGGATGGCAATTTTAGATTTAATCATAATCGGAGCAGGTCCCGCAGGTCTTACAGCGGCGCAATACGGAGCAAGGGCGAACTTAAAAGTTTTAGTAATCGAAATGCTATCCGTAGGAGGTCAGGCAATATTGATAGATGTGCTGGAAAATTATCCGGGAAATGCGGGGCAAAATGATATGCCGCCTAAATCCGGTTATGAATTTGCAGTTGATCTTCATCGTCAGGCGGAATTATTCGGAGCATCAATAATAATTAATAAAATTAAATCAGTTAAAAAAATCGACAGTTTTTTTGAAGTTCTTTTAGATGACGGAACAATGTATCTTGCACCTGTTATAATCATCGCAACGGGTGCAAAACCGCGTTTACTGGAAATACCGGGCGAGGCTGCTTTTACAGGCAGAGGAGTTTCCTATTGTGCAACTTGCGACGGTCATTTTTTTAAAGGAAAAAAAATATTTGTAGTGGGAGGAGGCGATGCCGCTTGCGATGAAGCGCGCTACCTTGCAAATCTTACAACAAAAGTGATTCTTATCCACCGCAGAGACAGTTTCAGAGCGCAAAAAGCACTCGCAGCAAGGACGCTTGAAAACCCTAACATAGAGGTGCGTTTTAATACGGTAATTAAAGAAATAAAAGGTGAGCAAAAAGTAAAAACTGTTGTTTTACAGAAAACAGATAACAGTGATTCTTATGAAGAAGATGCTGATGCTGTTTTTATTTTTGCAGGGACTGTTCCGCAAACATCAGTTATTAACAATCTTGAAATAGAAAAAAATGAAGACGGTTATATTATTGTTAATCAAAAAATGGAGACAAGTATAGAAGGTCTTTATGCCGCAGGCGATGTACGTGCAGGTGCATTCCGCCAAGTTGTAACAGCAGCCGCAGACGGAGCGATTGCAGCTCACAATGCGGCAAAATTTATTGACCAGATGAATAATTAAAATTTTATAAAGGATTATTTTTTGAAACGACTGTTATATTTTTTATTACTGATTAATTCTTTCTCTCTTTTTGCACAAGCGCAGTTAAGTTTTAACGATCCGCGCCCTCCTTTGGAATTAGCATCTGCAATTGTAAACGCAATGACTGACGAGCAGGCTCTTGCCCAAGTGTTTATGCTCGGCTGGGTAGGAGAAGAACCGTCGCCATTAATTATGGAATGGATACGCCGAAGAAATATAGGCGGGGTCAAGATTTTCGGCTGGAATACAACTGATACACTGCGTCTTGCAAGGACAGTAGGCGAATTGCAATCTTTAAGTTTAGAAGGCGCTTTTAAAATCCCTCTTCTTGTTGCAACAGATCAGGAAGGCGGATGGATACGGCACATCAGAGGGGCAACAAGCGAAACTCCGGGAAATATGGCGATAGGCGCGTCAGGTTATCCGCGTGACGCTTATCTTTCAGGTTATTATATAGGGAAGGAATTGGCTCTGTTAGGTGTCAATATGAACTTTGCTCCCGCTGTCGATTTATTTACAAACCGCGATTCTGTATTGATAGGACCTCGCGCTTTCGGAAGCGATCCTGTAAGAGCCGGAATTTTAGGTATGGCTTTTGCCAGAGGGCAGCTTTCAGCAGGTGTTATTCCGACAGCAAAACATTATCCCGGACACGGAGCCACAGAACTTGACTCGCATGGTATCCTTCCCAGAATTGAAATTAATTTTGATACTCTTTGGAACAGAGAATTACTCCCTTACAGGATGCTTGTATCTGAAGGAATTCCCGTTATAATGAGCGGTCATATTTCATTTCCGCAAACAGAAGGCGGTTTGGCGCCTGCATCATTGTCTTCGTGGTTTTTGCGTGATGTGTTACGCGGCAGAATTGGTTTTAAAGGGCTTGTAATAACCGATGACCTTAACATGGTAGGTGCAACTTCTTTTACCGGTGCATTATCACGCACAGCAAAACAAGCCCTTATTGCAGGGAATGATATCTTATTATTTTCAAATACGCCTGTTCTTACAGATATGATATGGACATTGCTTATTAATTCAATGAGAACAGAAGAAGATTTCAATCAAATTGTAAGGGCTTCCGCTCGCCGAGTACTTGAATTAAAATTAAAATATTTAAGAGGCGAAAACGCTGTTCCGTACATTCCGGACCTTGCCAAAGCGGAAGCGGAACTTTCTGATCCTGACGGTTCTGCATTTTTTTTGAACCTTGCAGCGAGAAGCGTTACAATTGTAAAATCACAGGCTTCCGGTTTTCCTTTAACAAAAGAAAAAGCAGGGCGTGTGCTTCTAACAGGAAGATTTACCGATTTTTATAAATACGGCAGACTTGCATTCCCTAATAATTACAGTTTTGTGTTTTCATCTCAAACTACTCCAGCAAATTTAATTGCTGCAGCCGGTGAAGCAGACACAATTATTTTTTGTCTTGCAGATAACAACGATTTGCGTATGTTAAATAATTTACGTCAGCTTAATAAACCTGTTTATGTAATTTCTGTTTTAAGCCCTGTACATATAGAAAACGTCAACTGGGTAACAGGAGCAATTGCAGTATATAGTTATGCACCAGAATCTTTTGCCTCTGCCTTTTCTGCAATAACAGGCAGAATTCCGGCTTTGGGAATATTGCCTTATGAATAGTGTATCTAACGAACCGCACACTGACATGGCAGGCAAACCCGGTTTGTGCGCCGAACCAAAGGTTCGCGGTAAATGGCGGAAAATGAAAAACAATGACAAGGAAATAATCCCTGCCGAAGATATGTTATGCGAATTAGAAGATAAATATGTAAGCGCATGTGCCAGATTTCTTGCACGTAACATATCAAATGATTCTGTTTGGAAATTAATCGGCAAAGACAAGAAATTAAATGCACTGATAATAAATTCAAAAAGTACGATTATACCCGTATTTAATAATTTACAGCAAATCCCGCTGCCGAAATTTTTAGGCGGGTATTTTCAATTAAAAAAACTCCATTCGATTCAAGGGATAAAAGAAGAAGTTATAATTTTAGAAAATGTTATGAGGCAATTCGGTCAAACTCCGGCTGACATTTTTGATTATGATCTTATGGCGTTAGATTCGGTTTTTACAGAAAACATGCAGCCAATTAAAAAAAGCGCTCAAGTTACATTAAGACCTGCGCGTATGACAGATTTAGATACTTTGGCACCTTTGCAATCGGCATATGAACATGAAGAGGTTCTTCATAAAGGATCTTCTTTTAGTGCTGCGGCGAGCAGAGTTAATCTTTCCAATATAATTGCAAAAGAGAAAATACTTTTAGCTGAAATAAACGGTGAAATAATAGGAAAAATAAATGTCAGCGGAAATTCATATACACGCTGTATGATAGGCGGTGTTTATATTCGCCCGGATTTTCGCCGGAAAGGTATTGCACAAATGATGACTTCCCAATTTGTAAACGAGCTGCTCGGCGAAGGGAAGGGGATTACACTTTTTGTAAAAAAGACAAATATTGCGGCATGTAAATTATATACGCGGTTAGGTTTTAAAATAAAATCAGATTATAGAATTACTTATTATTAGAAATCAAAAATATGAATATGAGAGGACTCAGAATCTGATTCCGGGAATTCTGTTGTTTGCACAGGTTTTTGAACAGAAGCTTTTGGTTTTTTATCTAAAAAGCCGAATTTATATCCGATGCTGAAAATAAGAGCAAAACGATTATAATGAATTTCTGGAGGTTCAGGAAAAACATCGCCGAAAGGATTATACATTGCAGTTTCGCCGATTGAATGAAGATACTTTACATCAAGAAAGAAAGCTCCAAGCGATCCGCCTCTTGTAGATATTTGAACTCCGCCGCCCAAAGCAAATTTAGGAAATTTGCTGAATATTTCTGAAACAGTTATTGGTAATACAAAACTGCCGTAAGGTTCAATCATAAAATTTTTAAAAAACTTAAGAGGGAATTTTAACTCAGCGCCTAGCGCTACATTGACAAAATAATTATCTCTTGTATCTCCTAAACTAAGCTGAAGATTTACTCCTAAACTTAAAAAATTCAGTAATTGCGCTTCAACTCCGATTGAAATTCCCGGCATTGCTAAAATTTTATGATCAAGTATTTGAAAATCTTCCGGTTCAATAGCAGACGGACCGATATATACTCCCGCTTCTGCAGTTAATCCGGTCGGTAATAAAGCATAAAAAGTAATAGGGTAGTCAAATCCAGTTCTTAAGTAAATCCATTTATCGCGCCAGCTGGTATCGATTTCTTGAATAATCACTTCTTCAATAATTTCTTGAACAACAACTAAATCCTTTTCTGCCAGCGGAGGGATAACTCCGCTTACCGCGTTAAAAAAGATAAATCTGTTATGCTGATCCATTTCCTCTAGTGTAGAGAAAAAAAAGTCAAAAGATATGATTTCTATATTACTGATATTGTTTAAAAGGCTGATTTTCATTACATATAGATTAGGATCAATATCTCTGTTTGGATTGTTTGTAATGTTAAATCTGAACACATAAGCAGCTTCATTTTTATTATTAACAACAGGATAACCTGTACTTGCCGCTTCTTTTCTGAAATTTATATAAAAATATTCTTGTTGTCTGCTATTTACCCCTCTTCCCTCGATAAAAATACGTCTATTTGGCAGATTTTCTGCATTTTGCACCGGAGTTTCCTGTGCGAAGGAGTTAATTGTAATGATAAGCAATAATGGTAAAAGTAATAACTTTTTCATTTAAGTTAATTATAATAGAAAAAGGGCTTTTTTTCAAGTTTTTAACCTTTTTGGTTACGGAATGAAGGTAAATTAAATCGAAACAGCGATCTTTTCTCTGACTAAATCGCTGATGATTTCAGTCGGGGTTTTTTTAGTTGCTAACGCCATAGTAATAAGATAATCTTCCGAAAAGCGATCAAGTGCAACCATGCGGAAACCTTGACGTGTTGTTATACCACCTTTACCGGGATCACATTTTGGCAGATTCTTTGTAAAATATTCATCCAGCGCATCGGCTTCTTCTTCGGTTATATCGTTCATAATTCTCCTCTTTTTGGTAATTCTATAAAGTTACTTGATTTTTATCCTTACGTCAATGAAAAACAGTTTTTAAACAGTTTTATCAAGATAAAAAAAGCCTGCTACACAAATGTAACAGGCTTTTAATTTAATTAATCAGTTTGTTATGGCGTTGTAGTATTTGTAACAGTAATAATAATAAATGCAGACCAAGGTTTATCTCCGTCTACAGTTGCTGATACAGTAATTTGATGTTCTTTTGTTTCGTCTGGATCAGGAATTTGTGTTAAACCCGCTTGCTGCGCTAAAGATCCGTTAAAGTCTATTGTTAATGAGCTTGCAGTGCCAAGTTGAATACCGCCGCAAGTCCATGTAATGCCGGATAAGGTTTCCGAATTTGTAATTGTGATGGTTTTATTAACAGATGTTCCTACAGCTTTATATTGGAATTCACTTACATGAACAGTTAAAGGAGTGCTTGTATTGAGTACAACCTCTGAGACATTAAAGTCATTAACTGTTATCTGTAAATTAGCTGAGTTATCATCCCATTTTCCGTAAAGGGTCATAGTATTGAGAACTCTAAATCCTGATGCAGTGAAAATCCATTTAGTACCCCAATCAACTGTTCCATCTTGTGTATACCATCCATCCCATACTTTTGCTGAAGGACCGCCTGTCGGTTCACCGGGGTCTGTTGTTATTGTATTTCCATGTGGATGATTAAGAATAGGTGCAGGGTCAGTTCCTCCTTGTCCATCAAAAGTGATTGTATATGTTTTAGGTGCAAGATCTTCAATCATATTAGTATCTGTCCATGCGGATGTCATATTTCTATAAATATGGAGAACCCTGTTTACAGAATGATCAAAATAACCTGTTTTAGATATTGTCAAAGTTACATTATAATAACCTGCTGTTATTGCAAGATAACTACCGGTCGGATTGGATGTTAAATCAATTGTTCCCGGATCTGTACCTGTTACTATTGGAACAAAGGTAATTTGCGCTGTATCTCCGCCTGAAAAATTTGACGGAAGATAATTTGTAAAATCCCATGTAAAGGTTCCTGTACCGCTTAAATATTCTTTAAGGGTTATTGTTGTTTGTGCGCCTAAAGATGTAACTACAACTCCTGCACTTGAACCTGATGCTACAGGCATTTTTTCTTTAAATGAACAACTGCTGCAGGAACTGCCGTCTCCGCCGCAACAAATACATGCACAAGCAGTATTATTGTCTACACCATCACAATCAATACAACATTCTGTTGCAGCAGCGGCTTCGAAGAAACCCACAACTGTGACCGTATATGTACCTAGTTCCACAGTTTTTGTTTGCGGAGTAGAAAAATCAACAACTTCAAATACTGTTGGAGAACCTGTCGCGGGTGTAAGGGTTACAGTATACTTTTCAATAAGCCCCGACCATGCAGGTAAAATTGTGCTGCGCCCTTTTGGATCATTGATGGATAAAGTAATTGTCCCTTTTCCTTCTTGTAATAATTCTGTTTTATCTGAAGATGTTTTAGTTATCCCAGATGTGTCAATCGGTTCCATACAATTTGTTATAAGTAATGCTGCAATCAGCAATACTACCGCCATTGTTGTAAAAAATAAATTTCTTTTCATTCTCTTCCTCCTATTTTACTCACTAACTTCTAATTAGTAACATTTATTGTAAAACTTGCAGAATACGGTTTATCGTTTTCTATAAGTACTACTTCCACAGATAAATTATTATTCCCTACTGCTAAAAAGTCAACACTAATATCAGGATCTTTATAAATATCGTTTATATTAATGGTCTCTCCTTGCGCTATTATAATGCCATTATATTTCCATTTAATCGGTGTTTTAAAATAAGATGAATTACTTATAGTTAATATATATTCAATTGAATCAGAAATAATAGCATTTTGAGAAATTGTTAACGAAGTTTGATCAAAATCAGGTACTCCGTTTATTATTTCTAATGTAATTAAAGATATTGATAACTCTCCTTTACTTCCGATAGTAACTGTCAACACCCAAAAGCTTGCAGGATCATTTTTGTCGGGGGGAGTCGTTCCGTCAAAAAAGATATATTCTGTTGTAGTCCCTTCTTCTTCCAGTTTTATAATCAAATCTGATCCAATGAAAATATCATTGCCTAAAGGGTCGATGCTGGGGCGCTTTACAGCATAATCTACAGGATCGGGCAGAGTTAATACACTTCTAAGGTCAAGATAATAATTGCCGTTAGACGATGCAGGCAGATTTAATATATTTTGAGCATTTACTTTTACTACAGATGTCAGCCCCCCTGTAAGACCTGCGGCAGTTGTTATATCGTCATCTGTATGATCATAAAGGTCCATTTCTTCTGTAAAAGGAGCGGCTGTCCATATTCTATAGGTTAAATCATTGCTGAGACCTGTCACTCTTCCGTCAGATACCCTGCCGATAGCCGATAGGTCAGGGGCATTATCGGATAGCGTTCCGCCAAGCGCTCCTGTTGCTGTTACAAACCTTAGGCGGGGCGGATCATAGGATTCTTCCAATTCTTTTAGGATTTCTACAAGATAGTATTTATCAGGGTTAAGCCCTTCTATCCTGCGGTTGCCCGCACGTATGTTCTGATCGTTTGTTTCGTTTATTAATTTAATCCTTGTTATTGCTTCTATTATTGGATTTTCAAGAAAGTCTTTTACACTTATAGGTTCTATGCAAGCGCACATACAAATGGCGACTATAATACCAAAAATTGAGGATATTAGAGTTTTTAAAAGAATACTCCTCATTACTATAATAATGATACATTTTTAAATAATTTTCAAATATTTATTACCTTAAATTTAACTTTCTGATATTGATAAATACCTGCTTTTTTGTTAGAATAAAGTTGCGGAATCATTACATTTTCCGATTTTTGTCATATCAGCCGTTAACCATTAGAAAAATCCTGTGGATTTTTCTAACCCATCAGCCGTAAAAAAACATAGCGCGTATGTGTTATGTAAATTCTTTCACAGGAGATTAATATGGGAACAGAGCAAACTATTCCTGACTACCCTAGGGGCATTACCTTTGAACAGGTATGGGCGGCGCTTATGGAAGACAGAAAAGCGATGGAGGAGTTAAGAGAAGCGCATAGAAAAAATGAACGTCTTTTTGAAGAAACAGCCATCCGAATTGAAGAAACAGATCGCCAAATTAAAGAAACATCCAACCAAATGAAGGAAACGGATAAAAAGATGGGGGATTTATACAATAGGTTCGGTGAAATCGCCGAACATTTGGTCGCCCCTAACATTAATAAGCGTTTTAACGAATTGGGCTATCATTTCGGCAGTTATTCAGGTATTCATAAGATCGATGATAATAACGGGAATCGGATTGCAGAAATCGATATTTTATTGGAAAACAGCGAATTTTTAATGGCTATAGAGGTAAAAACAAAGCCTAATTTAAAGGATGTGGATTCTCATCTTAAAAGAATGCAGATATTGCGCGAATCCAGAGACAGAATTAAAGACAAGCGAAAAGTACAAGGAGCGATTGCAGGCGCTATTTTTGGCTCTGATGTAAAGAAAGCAACAATAGAAGCGGGTCTTTACGTAATTGAACAAAGCGGTGATACAATGATGATTACAGTCCCTCAAGGATTTATACCCAGAGAATGGTAATTACCACATAAATTAATAAGAATCTATTGAAACTTTTTATTATCTGATACATTTATATGATATGAAGCAATTATTTAAAGGATATGCAGCAATTTTCTGTTCCTTGTTCTTTGTTCTATGTTCAATGTCTTGTGCAGCCCGCATAGACGGCTCAATAGCTGCAAACGGCTCTGCCGTCTTGTCTGTTAATTTTTCCCTCCAAAGGGGGATGACCTCTCTTATTTCCAGATTGTCTGCGGCAGGGGGGAATGAAGGCATGGTTTTAGACAGCGCTTCCATTTCGCGCTCTTTGTCAGCTGCACCCGGTGTCTCTTCTGCAAGGCTTAGAAATACCTCTACAAATGCTATCGAAGGGCAGGTGCATATATCACGAATCAGCGATTTTCTTTCCGCCGCAGGAAGGGGTTTTATCACTTTTGAACAGAGGGTTCCGGAAACAGGCGGAAGGTGCAGAGTGGTCATCGATCGTTCTACCAGCCCTGAAATAATTAAACTTTTATCTTCGGATATATGTGATTATTTAAACGCGCTTATGGCTCCGATTGTAACAGGCGAAAATATCAGCAAAGAAGAGTATTTGGAACTGGTCTCTTCTTTTTATAATAATCAGATAAGCGGAGAAATCGCTTCTTCAAGAATTAATACTTATGTCGAATTTCCGGGTACTGTAAGAAGTGTTTCAGGCGGAACTTTTTCCGGGCGAAATGCTTTATTTGATATACCGTTACTTGATCTTTTTGTTTTGGAAACTCCATTGGTTTACGAAGTGATTTGGAATTAATTAATTTTTTAATTATTCCTTCTTGACATAATTTTATCTCTCTGTAAACTGATTGGCATGGCAACATATACATTAGGCGAACGTATCGCCGAACTTAGAAAAACTTATTCAATCAGTCGGGAAGTGCTGTCAGAACGTTCAGGCGTATCGTCAGACTTAATCGCAAAAATCGAAGATGCAGGTTTAATTCCAGACCTTGCACCTCTCATTAAAATTTCAAGGGGGCTGGGCGTACGCCTAGGCACACTTCTGGATGATCACGAACAGCTGGGACCTGTAATTTGCAGAGCCGGAAATACTATAGATACAACACGTTTTAAAACAGGTATACCGGAAGGAGCTGCCGCAAGCGGTCATCATGGTATGAGTTTTAACGCTCTTGCCGCCGATAAAACAGGCAGGCATATGGAACCCTTTATCGTAACAATACAAGCCGATGCAAAACAGGACAAGTCCGCGCATGAAGGCGAAGAGTTCATCTTTGTAATGGAAGGAACACTTGCTTTGGAATACGGAAATAGCAAAGAAACATTAAAAACAGGTGACAGTGTTTATTACGATTCGATAGTGCCGCATAAAGTTTTTTCAGCAGATAACAATACTGTAAAGATTCTGGCGGTTGTTTATACACCGGTTTAATTTGGTAAAAAATATGGAATACATTGAAATTACTTTATCTCAAATGTTACGCGAAAAAGCTGCGGCGCATCCTGATCATGACTTTCTTGTCTATTCGGATCGTAATCTTCGTTTTACTTATTCGGATTTTGATAAAAGGGTGGATGATTTTGCAAACGGTTTGCTGTCTATCGGCGTAAAAAAAGGCGATCATGTCGGGATTTGGGCAACTAATGTGCCTGACTGGAATACAGTTCTTTTTGCATGCGCAAGAATAGGGGCGGTTCTTGTTACTATCAACACAGGTTATAAAACCCATGAGCTGGAATTTGTGTTACAGCAGTCTGATATGGTTTGCTTGTGTTTAACAAACGGCTGGCGCGATTCGGATTATATCTCAATGGTAAATGAGCTTGTCCCCGAATTAAAAACTTCTCAAAGGGGAAATCTTGATTCGCCGAAATTTCCCTTTCTAAAATATGTTGTGCACATAGGGCAGCAAAAACACAGGGGAATGTTTAGTTTAAGCGAATTATTACTGTTAGGACAGCATTCAGATTCAAAGGTTTTACGAGAAATTGAAGCCTCTCTTAATACCAACGATGTAGTGAATATGCAGTATACATCAGGCACCACAGGTTTCCCGAAAGGCGTAATGCTCACACATCGGAATATTTTAAATAACGGTCTTGGCATCGGCGACAATCAGCGTTTAACCGAAAAAGACATTGTGTGTCTGCCGGTTCCTCTTTTCCATTGTTTCGGGCTTGTTCTTGGAATGATGGCGATTATTACGCATGGTTCGACTGCCGCTCTTGTTGAATGGTTCGATCCTTTGCTCGTGCTGGCTACTATTCAAAAAGAAAAATGTACGGCAGTTTACGGAGTGCCTACAATGTTTATCGCCGAGCTTAATCACCCCATGTTTAAAATGTTCGATCTTTCAAGTCTTCGCACAGGTATCATGGCAGGTTCTCCATGCCCAATCGAGACAATGCGTCAGGTAATAGACCAGATGTTCATGAAAGAAGTAACAATTTGTTACGGCTTAACGGAATCATCCCCTGTAATGACTCAAACTCGTTTCGACGATGACATCATTGTAAAAGTGGAAACGGTAGGACGCGCTCTTGCAGGAGTGGAAGTGACAATCCGCAACCCGGAAACAGGCGAAGAGTGCCCTGACGGCGTTCACGGCGAGTTTTGCTGCAGGGGTTATAACACCATGAAAGGTTATTACAAAATGCCTGAGGCGACAGATGCATGTATCGATAAAAACGGCTGGCTTCACTCAGGGGATCAGGGGATAAAAGACGCGAACGGAAACTTTAAAGTTACGGGGCGCATTAAAGACCTTATAATACGCGGAGGGGAAAATATTTCTCCAAAAGAAGTGGAAGACTTTTTATACGCCATGCCCGGTATTAAGGATGTGCAGGTAGCAGGGATTACAAGCGAAAAATACGGAGAAGAAGTGGGCGCCTTTGTTATTCTTAAACCGGATGTAAAAATGTCGGAAGAAGATGTGCGCGATTATTGCAGGGAAAAAATTGCCCGTTATAAAATTCCAAGATATGTTTTCTTTGTAGATAGTTATCCGTTAACATCAAGCGGAAAGATACAAAAGTATTTGTTACGCGAAATGGGGAACAAGATAGTTAAAGAGCGCTCGCAATAATTAAGGAATGCTATGCTGTTTTTTCAAAAACAGGCAGATCGTTATTAAAAAGCATATTTCCTCTGAGTTCAAAAGCTCCTGTAATATTGCTGATATATAATTTTCCTTCTATGATGTCATATGTCAGCGGATATTTTTTGGGCTGTGATGTGTAAACACACCTTTTTTCATTTATAAACTCTATGGAGAACCGATCGTTGAATAAATCGCTCCAGCCTAACCATTTTGTACCGATTAGCTGATCGGGTGCAATCTCTGTTGTTTCTGCAAAAATATTCGAACTCATAAAACCCTCCGCATATAATCATGTATTACTATAAAAAATAATAAAAAATTATTTATAAGACAAGGATTTTTAATTGTTCTTTGAAAAAACTTCTACCCGGTTTCTGCCTAGCTCTTTTGCTTTTCGTAAAGCAAAATCGGATGTTTCTTCCAGCTCTTCGAGTGTGCGCGCGTGTGCGGGAGCAATCGCAATGCCGATGCTGGTACGTGTCCCTATCATTACTGTCTGTGCTGAATTAGGAGATTCAGGCACTTCAATTTGTAATTTCTCGATATTTTTGCGAATTTGCTCTGCAATTCTTACTGCGTCTTTTTTATCAGTGTCAGGAAGGAGGATAGCAAACTCATCTCCTGAAAGACGGGCGGGAATATCGCCTTGCCGCAAGCATGAGCGGATTATTTCTGAAGCGGCTGTAATTACAATGTCTCCGGCTTTTGTCCCGTGCTTGTCATTTATCCCGTGAATTTTATCTAAATCCATCATTAAAAGGGACGTTATGCGCAAGTTCATTGATTGATTGTTAAAACGCTTATTTATCGAATCTTCTAAAAAGCGGCGGTTGTAAAGTCCTGTCATTTCATCTGTAACAGCTCTGCGGCGGGCGGTTTCTCCCCACCTGACTAAATCGCTAACAGACTTTGAAGATTGATCTAACCAATTATTTTGCACAATACTTATCGATCTTAGTATTTTAGAGCCGATTACAGGATATTCATTTATAATACGGTAAAAATCATTTCCTTTAAATTTAACAGCAATTGAATCTTCTGTTGCCGTTATTGTTACAGAGCGGGGAGTGTGGGCTATAACAGACATTTCCCCGAAAAATTCTCCCACCGCTACGTTAAACAGCATTCTTTGAGTTCCGTCAGATTGAGTGCCGTAAGCGTTTAAAGTACCGGAAAAAAGGACAAACATATCTTCGCCTGTATCGCCTTCGTTAAAAAGAGTTTCTCCTTTTGTTATGTGCAATGTTTTTAAAAAATTACTGACTGTATTAAATTCATTTTCATCTAAAGCACAGAAAAGAGAAAGCTTTGAAACAACTGATAATATTGTTTTCGATTCAAGGATTTCTTCTGTCATAATTTACCTTTCTCTTTCGGCGAAAAATGAACAATTGTATTGCCTCCTGCCTTGCATGTTTCAAGAAGATTTGCATAATTTCCTTGAAAAAGAGCCATCCATTCAGAACCGTCAAAGGGCCAAATGCACCATGAAATAGTAGCAGAAAAATGAAATACTTCTATTTTATTTTCTCCTTCGATTGCAGGAACTTCTTCCATACAGGCTATTTCTGATGCCAAAAGTTCAGCAATTTCTTTTGCTTGCTGTGCATCGCAATTATTAAAAATTAACCCTACCTCGTTGCTTTTAAATCGCAGCGCCCAACCGTTCCCGATCCGGCGGCAAATATTTTTTAAAATAAGCGCAATCTTAATCATCGCTTCGTCCCCTGCACTATGACCCCGAGAATCAACGAGTATTTTAAAACGATCAGGTTTCAGCATGATAAGGGCTGCCTTGTCTTTAAGGCTGCCGATAATTTCATCTGCGATTAAAGTTTGTTTCCACAAACCTGTGCCGGCATCTTCATAAGCGCGCCTGTGGAGGTCTTGAACCCATGACATATTATTCAGTAACAATTTGTTTGTGGATTTTATACGGGCGGTCATCATAACAATCGCACTGATTAATATATTGCAAATTATTTGGGGCTCTTCTATGGCAAGGGAGTCAAGGGTCTGGTCTGCATTAGGAAATACGATAAGCTGGGAATCGGTGTTTGCTTCCGCAAAAGCGTCATATTCAGCACCCCGTGCAAAGTCAAAGTCACCGATGGTATCACCTGATGTAAATTGAGCCATATCCTCTTCACGCATCGACTCTTTTGAATTGCTGTCATCAATTTTCTTAAAAACCCGAATTTCCCCGTTTATCAAAATATAAAAACGAGCGGCTTTTTCCCCTGCAGAAAACAGCAATTTCCCCTTTGGAAGATTAATTACCTCCGTATGAGAAGAGACAAATCTAACATCATTTTGATTAAGTTTAGAAAAAAGATCTGTTTTTTGAAGCAGAGACAAATCAAACTCGGTCATTTGTTTATTATAACAATATTGATAAAAATGTCGAGTATGTGTTATACACTGTTTTTGCCGCTCAAAATAACAGAAACTCTGTTAATTTTCTTAAAGTTTTCAAGTAAAACTCCTCTTGTTTTTTTGACAATTACCCTTTAAAATACTTACATTAGGGGGACGCATGGCAGAAACCGCAAAAACAGAAGGGGATATTACATTTCCTCAAGAATTATTAGCATTTATTGAAGAATGGAAGGTTAAACGTGGCAGCCTTATCATGATTCTTCATAAAACCCAAGAAATCTTCGGGTTTATTTCCCGCCCTTCAGCGGAAAAAATATCACGTCTTATCGATATCCCGCTTGCCCGTGTTTACGGGGTTATCACTTTTTATCATTTTTTTAAAACATCAAAACCGGGAAAGCATAAAATCTCAGTTTGTCTTGGAACCGCCTGTTATTTAAAAGGCGCTCAGGATTTAATAGACGAAACAAGAAAGCTGTTAGGATTAGAGCCCAACGGTGTAACAGAAGACGGGCAATTTTCTGTTGACCCTGTCCGCTGTGTCGGCTGCTGCGGTCTTGCACCTGTTTTAACTGTCGGGACAGATACATTCGGCAAACTTACCAAGAATGAAATTCCCGGCATTATCGCAAAATACCAGAATGTTTAAGTTTTTTTCTTTTATAGAGTTTCCGAAGGAAACCATGTTTTCTTTTGAAACTTCTAAGCTAAAAACCAGAGGTTTTTAGCCATGCATTTTACATTGACTGATTTAGTAACCGACATAACGCAGAATGCGGTAGAGGCGGGCGCTCAGTTAGTTGAACTTGATGTAATAGAGAGTAATGCCGGTAAAACCGGCGAGTTTCGTTTTCTTGTAAAAGATAACGGCAAGGGAATGACAAAGGAGGAATTAAAGAGGGCTTTAGACCCGTTTGTAACAGACGGCATTAAGCACCCTAACAGAAAGGTGGGATTAGGATTGCCGTTTTTAATTCAAACAGCAGAACAATCAGGCGGCGGTTGGGATGTGCAATCAGAAAAAGGGCAGGGCACTACGGTAACGGCATGGTTCGATACAGGAAATGTTGATATTCCGCCGACAGGCGATATTCCGGGAATGTTCAGAACTATATTGATGTTCGACAGCAAGGCGGAAATAATTATCCGCCGAAAACAGAACGGGAATGAATACGAAATCTGCAAATCAGAAATAGCCGAAGCAATCGGCGGTTTTGAAGATGCGGGAGCGTTAGTTTTATTAAAAGAGTATTTAGTATCTTTAGAAGACAGTGAATAAATTTAGGAGGAAAATATGGCAAAAATGAGTTTAGACGATTTAAGAAAGTTACGCGATTCAAAGAAGACCGATCTTAGCAAGCGTGACGCTGAAGGAAAGGAAATTCAAATTGTTGTCGGGATGGGAACTTGCGGTATAGCCGCCGGTGCAAAGCAGACTTTAGATGCATTTATTACAGGTCTTGATGAGCACAAAATAGCAGATACATGCCTTGTAAGACAGACAGGATGCATGGGGCTTTGTCATTCAGAGCCGACTGTCGAAGTTGTAGTTCCGGGAATGCCTGCGGTAATTTACGGTATGGTAAATGCTGAAATTGCCAGAGAGATTATTCAAAAACACTTAATCGGCAAAGAATTATTGAGCGGTCATATTTTAGACAGACCCGCTATAGATATTTTAAGTAAATAAAGGGGAAACAAGATGGCGTATAACCATTATATTCTGGTATGCAGCGGAACGGCGTGCGAAGCAAGCAAGAGTACGGAAATATTCGCTCAGCTTAGCGTTGAAGCGGAAAAGCAAGGCGTAAAAGATCAAGTGCAGATTGTAAAAACAGGCTGCTTCGGTTTTTGCGAGAGGGGTCCTATCGTCAAAGTGTTACCCGAAGATTCTTTTTATGTTGACGTCAAACCCGAAGACGCAAAAGAAATTATCGCGGAACAAATTATAAAGGGCAGGGAAGTAAAGAGACTGCTTTTCGATTCAACTGCCGAAAAAAAGATGAATGTCGTAGAAGATATTCCTTTCTATCAAAAACAATTCCGTGTTGTTTTGCGTAACTGCGGTGTTATCGATCCTGAAAGTATAGATGAATATATCGCCCGCGAAGGTTATTCCGGTCTTGAAAAAGTTCTCTTTGATTGGACACAGGAACAAATAATTGAAGAAGTAAAAACCTCAGGTTTACGCGGAAGAGGCGGTGCAGGATTCCCGACATGGTTAAAATGGGACCTTGCACGCAAAGCGTCAGGTGAAAAAAAATACGTTATCTGCAACGCTGACGAAGGAGACCCTGGCGCATACATGGATCGCTCCACAATCGAAGGCGATCCGCACTCTGTTATAGAAGGGATGATCACAGCAGGCAGGGCGATAGGCGCTAATCAGGGTTTTGTTTATATCCGCGCAGAATACCCTCTTGCCATCGAGCGTTTAAAAATCGCATTAAAACAAGCACGCGAATACGGGCTGTTAGGCAAAAGTATACTCGGTTCAAACTTTGATTTTGATATTGAAATACGTTTAGGGGCAGGAGCATTTGTTTGCGGCGAAGAGACCGCGCTTATAAAATCGGTAGAAGGCAATAGAGGAATGCCCGTTCCTAAGCCTCCTTTCCCTGCAAATAAAGGTTTATGGCAGCTGCCGACCATTATCAATAATGTTGAAACACTTGCAAATATTCCGGTAATTACAGCAAGGGGCGGCGCATGGCTTGCGAAGATCGGGACTGAAAAATCAAAAGGGACAAAAGTTTTCGCGCTCACAGGAAAGGTAAAAAGTTCAGGTCTTATCGAAGTTCCTATGGGGACTACGTTACGCGAAATTGTTTTTGAAATCGGCGGCGGAATTAAAAACGGTAAAAAATTCAAGGGAGTGCAGACAGGAGGTCCTTCAGGCGGTATCTTAACAGAAGAGTCACTTGATCTTCCTATCGACTTTGATACATTGACGGCTAACGGCTCTATGATGGGCTCAGGCGGCATGATCG
Organism: Treponema sp.; assembly: GCA_009787695.1. GTDB lineage: Bacteria > Spirochaetota > Spirochaetia > Treponematales > Breznakiellaceae > WQXQ01. Next base: position 17,102 of record WQSW01000007.1, on the reverse strand, counting down.
TAATGGACGAAGATGACTGTGTCGTTGACGTGTCACGCTTCTACATGGAATTCTGCGTTGATGAAAGCTGCGGTAAGTGTTCTCCCTGCCGTATCGGTACAACCCAAATTTTAAAACTTCTTGAAAAAATCGCCGAAGGCAAAGGGGCTGATGAAGACCTTGTTAAACTTGAAGAAATAGGTATTGCAATGACACGCGCATCTCTTTGTATGTTAGGCTGTACCGCTGCAAATCCTGTAATGTCAACCGTTTTAAAATTCCGCCAGGAATATATAGAACATATCCACGATAAAAAATGCCGTTCAGGAAAATGCAAAAAACTTTTAAGCTTCACAATTGATACTCCGAAGTGTATAGGCTGCGGTGTTTGCGCAAAAAAATGCCCTTCAAATTGTATTACACCGGAAGATGCGGCAAAATATCCTGACAAGAAAAAACCCCCTTATAAAATCAATCATGACGAATGTGTAAAATGCGGCGAATGTTTGGCTGCGTGTAAATTTAAAGCGGTAATAAAGGCATAGGGGAAGGAGAGTATTATGATAAAAATTACAATAAACGGTAAAGAATTGGAAGTGAATGAAGGGACAACAATCCTTGATGCTGCAAAATTAGTCAATATAAAAATTCCAACTCTCTGTTACACCCCAGACCTTCCGCCGTGGGCTTCCTGCGGTATCTGTATAGTAAGAATGGCAGGCTCTGCAAAAATGGTACGCGCTTGTACTACAGCGTGCGAAAACAATATGAAAATCATCACTCATGATCCGGAAATTATTTCAGTTCGCCGCACGGTGCTTGAACTTATTCTTTCAAATCATCCTGATGACTGCTTACAGTGCCCGCGCAATCATTCCTGCGAACTTCAGGACTTAGCGTCTGAATTCGGGATTAGAGAAGCACCCTTTAAAAAAGTAAAGAATGATATTCCTATTGACGATTCAAACCCTTCAATTGTTTTGTGTCCTGAAAAATGTATACGCTGCGGAAGATGCGTAAAAGTTTGTCAGGATGTGCAAAATGTTTGGGCATTGGAATTTTTAGGGCGCGGGATAAAAGGGAAGATAGCAAGCGCGGCAGACGCTCCGTTAGGCGAAAGCCCCTGTATCAAATGCGGTCAATGTTCGGCTCATTGCCCTGTCGGTGCAATTTATGAAAGAGACGACACGGTAAAAGTTTGGAGTGCGCTTCAAAATGCGCAAATGCATCCTGTTGTGCAAATCGCTCCTGCCGTCCGCGTTGCGTTAGCCGAAGAATTCGGTCTTCCTCCCGGAACTGTTTTTACAAAAAAGATATATGCGGCTCTTCGCAAACTTGGTTTTAAAACTGTTTTTGACACAAACTTTTCCGCAGACCTTACAATCATGGAAGAAGGAACGGAACTTGTTAAACGCTTGAACGATAAAAACAGCGCGATTCCCTTAATTACTTCCTGCTGCCCTGCATGGGTAGACTATCTTGAAAAATATTTCCCCGATTTAATCCCCCATTTTTCAACGGCAAAATCGCCTCAGCAGATGATGGGCGCGATGATTAAAGCTTACTGGGCAGGCAAGGCGGGGGTTGACCCTGCAAAGGTTTACTCAGTCTCTGTCATGCCATGTACTGCAAAGAAGTGGGAAATAAAACGCAACGACGACATGAAGAGCGCAGGTCACGGCTATGATGTCGATATCGTTATCACAACAAGAGAGCTTGCAAGAATGATCAAACAAGCAGGCATTGAAATTTTAAAACTTGATGATGAAGAAGCGGACAGCCCATTGGGACCGTACACAGGAGCGGGAACTATTTTCGGCGTTACAGGAGGGGTAATGGAAGCGGCTGTACGCAGCGCCTATTATCTTATCACTAAAAAAGAAATGCCCGATATTAATTTTCTTCCTGCACGCGGCATAGAAGGCGTCAAAGTAGGGGAAGTTGATATTGCTGGAACAAAAGTCCGCATCGCTGTCGCTCATCAAATGGGAAACATCGAAGCTGTAATGGAAGAAATCCGTGCCGCAAAAGCTGCAAAGAAAGAAATGCCTTACCAATTTATAGAAGTAATGGCATGCAGAGGCGGCTGTATCGGCGGCGGCGGACAGCCTTACGGCTGCACGGACGAAATCCGCAAACAAAGATCAAACGGCATTTATGCTGATGATGAAAAATCTCAGTACCGCTGCTCACATCAGAATCCTTTTATCAATCAGGTATATAAAGAATTTCTTGGAGAACCGGGCGGGCATAAAGCGCATGAATTACTGCATACAAAATATACAGAAAGACCTTTATACCTTAAATAAAAGTAAAGTAAGGAGAATTTAAATGGATAAGTTTTTTGGAATAAAAAGCAGCGGATCAAGTTACCGAACGGAGATACTTGCAGGTTTTACAACATTTTTTACAATGGCGTATATCATGTTTGTTAATCCCAGTATCTTGGCAACTACAGGAATGAGCTGGGGCGGTGTATTTGTAGCGACTATTCTTGCCGCCTCAATCGGTACTCTCATTATGGGTTTTGTTGCAAGAGTCCCCTTTGCATTAGCGCCGGGTATGGGTTTAAATGCATTTTTTGCTTATACAGTATGCGGTATTCTTGGATTTGCATGGCAGGAAGCTTTAGCGATGGTATTTGTCTGCGGTTTATTAAATATTATTATAACTGTAACAAAACTGCGCAAAGCGATTATTAAAGCAATTCCTAAATCGTTGCAGTTGGCTATCGGCGGCGGTATTGGTCTTTTTATCGCTTATATTGGTGTAAAGAATGCAGGTTTTATTAATTTTGTCGATACTTCAGAAGGATTCACATTAGGTGCGGCCGCAGTACCGTCGCTTTCTCACTTTAATTCATCGGGACCTATCCTTGCACTTATCGGTCTTGCAATAATTGTTATTCTTATGATGCTTAAAATAAAAGGAGCGATGCTAATCGGTATTATTGCAGCTACATTGATAGGAATTCCAATGGGTATAACAAATACTCCTAAGAATTTGGAAGCTCTTTTTAACCTGTCTGCTCTTTCAGGTTTTAAAGATGTATCTTTTGCCTTTTTCGGCGATCCGGGTTTATTGAGTCTCTTTAAAAACGACAGAGCTATTGTTGTACTTATTACCATTTTTGCATTCAGTTTAACGGACACTTTTGATACTATCGGAACTTTTATCGGTACGGGGCGTAAATCAGGTATCTTTGATGAAGAAGATGAAAAAGCTTTGGCTGACTCAAAAGGTTTTAGATCTAAAATGGACAAAGCCTTATTTGCAGATGCAACTGCTACATCAATCGGCGCATTGTTTGGAACTTCCAACACAACAACTTATATTGAAAGTGCATCCGGTATCAGCGAAGGAGGACGCACAGGTTTAACCTCTGTAGTTACCGCTGTTCTTTTCCTTCTTTGTATCCCATTGGTTGCATTATTCGGTATGGCTCCTGCACAAGCCACAGCTCCTGTTCTTATCGTTGTCGGTATTTTAATGGCTGAATCATTTGCAGGTATTCAATGGAAAGAACTTGATGAATCAGTTCCCGCATTCTTTACAATTACAATTATGACATTTGCGTATAACATTTCTTACGGAATAGCGGCAGGTTTTATCTTTTTTTGTATTGTTAAACTTTGCAGGAAAGAAGCAAAAGACATTCACCCAATTTTGTTTGGTGCCACATTGTTGTTCTTGCTTTACTTCATCTTAATGGCGATAACAGGCTAGGCAGAGGTTTTAACCGCAAAGGCGCATAAAGGGAATAGGATATGTTCTCTTTATGCGCGGAAAAAAATATTTATGACAAACGAAGAAATTTTAAGTAAAGTTGATCATACGCTTTTAAAGATGACTTCTTCATGGGAAGAAATTAAAACTCTCTGTGATGAAGCGCTCCTTTATAAGACAGCTTCTGTATGTATTCCCCCGTCTTATGTGATGCCTGTTCACAATGTTTATGAAAAATTAAATATATGTACGGTTATAGGTTTCCCTCTTGGCTATTCAATCACTGCGGCGAAAGTTCTGGAAGCGCAGCGCGCTATTTTAAGCGGCGCATCAGAAATAGACATGGTAATTAATGTTGCCGATGTAAAAAACGGTAAGTATGATTATGTGTTTGAAGAAATAAAACTTATTAAAAAAGAATGTAAAGAAAAAATTTTAAAAGTAATAATAGAAACTTGTTTTTTAACAGAAGAAGAAAAGGTGCGTATGTGCAAGGTTGTAACAGAAGCAGGCGCTGATTTTATTAAAACTTCTACAGGTTTCGGAACAGCAGGAGCAACCCTTGCAGATGTTGAACTTTTTAAAAAAAATATCGGCTCAAATGTAAAGATAAAAGCTGCAGGAGGCGTTAAAACTCGCGATGATTTACAAGCATTTATACAAGCGGGTGCAAGCCGTATCGGTACAAGTTCTGCTGTTAAATTGCTTGCACAAACAGAGTTTGCACAAACAGAGTTTGCAGGCGGCTGTGCTTCAGGATATTAGTCTTTAATTACTAAGTTAAATGAAATATTTTTTAGTTCTTCTTTAAAATCTTCGCCGCATTCAATAATAATTGCATTTTTATTTTCCGCTATCCAGTTTACGGTTATATTTTTACTGTTTTTGGAATTATCCAGACAAATTAGCATATTTAAAAGCACTTTTACAGTAGCGCTGCTGAAATATTTAAACTCACAGTCAAAGGTAAACGAATCAAAATCTTTTTTTAAAAACTCATTTAACCAGTCGCTGGTTTCTTTAAAAAATGCGCTTACATTTTCGCAATAACATTCTCCTTCGAACTTCATGTATCCTGCTTCTTCGTCAATTATTATTAAAGGCGTAATGTCAGTTTTTTCCCATATCATTTTAAAAGGTTTCATTCTTTTATTCCCCCAATGGTTACATGCAATGTAAAAAAGGTGAGCCCTTCATCATAATCAGAAAAAGAATATTCTATTTTTGAACTGATTCTGCGTGCTATTTCGATAAAGCCAAGACCTGCTCCCTTGCTTTCAGGGTTGTCATCATCTGTTTTCATTTGCTTTTTATAGAATTTTCTCAACTCTTGTTTATCAAGCGTGTTTAAATAATCAATTCTGTTTTTAATTAGAAGAGAATTTTCTTTTTTCATTACATTACAAGTTTGAATAAAATAGGAGTTTCCTTCTTTTCCTAGAACAAACATTCCTTTAGGCGATTCATAAACTTCTTGTTTGTCAGGAGATACTTCAAACTTTATCTTTTCTGCAGAATACATCAGCATATTATTCATTTGTTCGATAAATACAGAGAATACTTCTTGTGATGTGTTTATCGGTATATTATCAATTTCAAGATGTTTTTTAAGCGTTCCTGCTATCTCTCCTATCCATTGTGACCAAAGAGGACCTGAATAAATCAGAATAATCTTTTTTTCGTTTAACGTTTTATGCCAATTTATCATTTCCATGATCATGTTTTTTTCCTTGTAAAAATTAATTTATTACCATATTAAATGTTAAATTTATAACTTCTTCCCGGAAGTCTTCTCCGCATTCGATAATTATCTCGTTTTCTTTTACAGTTATCCAATTTAAAATTACTTTATTTTCACCGGAAGAAGCCTCGTCCATTTTCATGATCAAATTAAATAGTACTTTAACAGTAGAACTATTAAAATATTCCATAGCACAGTCAAATGTAAATAATTTAAAATTAGTATTTAGATATTTGTCCAGCCAATCATTAATTTCAATAAAAAAATCAATAACATTTTCATTAAAACAAAGACCTTCTATTTTCATATAATTTTTTTCTTCGTCTATTAGTATATAGGGAGTAGAAGTTGATTTTTGCCTTTCTAATTTAAAGAAATCAGCTTGTTTTTCTGCCATATTTTAATAACCTCTGTTTTATTTTATCATACTTATTGCAAATATGGCTATAAGAAAAAATTATTCTCCTTTAAATTGTAAATAAGTAAATCGGTTTCGTCCGTTTTGTTTTGAAATATAAAGGGCTTCATCTGCACATTTGATATAATCGGTCAGATTATGGGTGTGTTTTACATTAATTGTACTAAGACCTATGGATACAGTGACATAACCTAAACCTTCATTTTTTTCATGCGGAATTTGATAACTTGCTAATTTATCAAGTACTTTTTGCGCTGTTAAGAGCGCTCCTTTTTCATCTGTGTGAGGCAATGCAATTACAAACTCTTCGCCGCCGTAACGCGCCACAAAATCGTCTTCTCTTGATATACATTCTGTAAATATTTCCGCTATAGATTTTAAACAGATATCGCCTTTATTATGACCGTATGTATCATTATATTTTTTGAAAAAATCAATATCAATCATCAATATACTCATTAAACTGTTTGAGCGTGATAAGTCTTTAATAAAAAATTTAATTTTTTCTTCCAGATAGCGTCTGTTAAATACGCCGGTTAGTGTATCCCGATGTGCTTTGTCTATTAAATCAATATTGCTTTCAAATAAATCGATTGTAGTTTTATCTGCCAGTTTTGTAATTCTTCGTACATGTTTTAATAATTTTCCGTATTCTTTTGTGATTGTTTCAAATTCTTCCAAATTTAAAGGCGCGCCGTTTCTAACGTCAATTGCGTGTAAATATGCATTATCATAAATATGCTGTTCTTTTTCAAATAAATCCATTGTTTTTCCTTAAGTTTTTGGTTTAAAAGTTATTAATTCAAAATCATCTACTCTGGGCTTTTCGCCTCTGTATTCTTCAAATGCTGTCCAAATTTTTAAAGAGATATTCTCCTGACTTATATTGTGGTTTTCAAGAATAATATTTTTGAATGTTTCGTAACAAAACGGAATATGTTTTTCCCCGCCGATTTGATCATATAAACCGTCAGAAGCGATATAAAATTTATTATTTTTATTTGCAGGGATTTGCACGGTTTTTATCAGCTCTTTGCTTTTTAAAATGCCTTCGCCGATTGAAAGTTTTTGCCCTTTAATTTGTGTGACATTTTCTCCGTCGCAAATAAAAATATGGATTCGGCTGGAAGAGGTAATAATATCCCCGTTATTAGAAATAAATAAAACAGCAAGATCGCAGCCGTCTTTTATGGAAAGCCCTTTGTTTGCGTTATCGAGATTTTTTGCGTTTAACACAGTTGTAAGTCTTTTTTCAAGTTCCCAAATTATGTTTGCAGTGTCTTTGCAGTTTTTTTCCGTAACTGATGCTTCAAAAGAGGAGACTGCAAGCATTGTTAAAAGCGCGCCGGGTGTTCCGTGCCCTGTACAATCGCAAACACAAAGGACAGAACCTTCTTTAAAGTTTTTCAGCCAATAAATATCACCGCTTACTATATCTTTAGGATTCCATATAATCGAATAATCTGAAAAAGCATTTTTAAATGCAGTTTCATCCGGGAGCAGGTTAGTTTGTATTTTACTTGCATATTCAATACTGGAAAGGACAGCTTCTCTTGCAGCCTCTGCACGGCTTTTTGCAAGTTTTGATTCGTGAATAATATAAACAGAAATAAACACAATTAACATTACGATCATTAAAATTGAAAATAGAACAGTCATTCCTGTTTTTAAAGAATCCCAAATTGTAAAACGTACAAATGAAATGGCATACCAATCCAAATCAGGAATTGAAGCGATAACCGCAACTCCTTTATTAATCTTTGTTTGAAAGTTAATAATTCCGTTTGTATTGTTTAAAGATGTGTTAGGATCATTTAGTTTTAAAAGAATTTCCTTATTTATTTTTTCAAGTTCATCATCTATTTTAATTTTTTTTGCAACAAGCTCTATATCTTTAGCACCGGTAATTTCTCTTGATGAATTATAAAAATATAAATTATTATTGATGTCATCATTATGGTAAATAGTATCAATAAAATCCGATAAATTGATACCTGTTCCGACAATCCCAATCGGTTTATTATCATTATCAAAAACAGGCGCATTGATCCAAAGGTTTGTTACATTCAGATCAGGGTTATAATTAATATTAAAATTATATATTTCTGTTTCATGGAGGGTCATTAAATACCAGTAATTATCAGGATTTTCAGGGTCTACTTTGTATGGTTCATAATCGTCTGAATAAAAAAGCTTGTCGATATCATTAACCCAAAATACAGATTTCGCAGTGAATGCTCTTCTGTATGCTGCAAATTCTTCAAAGGCAAGTATTTCAAGTTCATTAATTGCAGGGTTAGAAAAATATCTTTTTATTAAAGGAGAGTCCGTCATTTTTAAAACAATAGCGATTTCGCTGTTTATGGAAGCCTGTAATTTAAGACGTTCAAGTTCAACTGTTTTCGTTAATTCCTGTCCTGCGTTTTTTAGAAGGATTCGATCCATTAAAATTATAAAAGCGGTACTGCTGATTAAGAAAAATAAAAGGAAAGCAATAGAGGAGATCAGCAGAAATTTACCGCTTTTATTAAAAGAAAAAACAGGTTTAATTAAAGACCGGCCCTTTTTCATTATCTGAAACATTGCTTACATTATAACAAAATTTTAGAAATAGAACCAGTATTTTTTTTATGAACTCTGTTTACTAGCTGCCTTCTTTTACGATCTCTATTTTTATACCGTCGCTTTGATCCGGCTCATCTTTCGGCGGGATAAAAACACGCAAGATTCCGTTTTTATAAAGAGCTCTTACTTTTTCCTGAGCGTATTTATCAAGAGGCACAAAATATTTTTGCTTTTCTATATCTTTTAATTTAAGCCGTCTTTTAAAATAGCGGATGTTTTCTTCTTTTACAGGACTCTGATCAGCGTCTGTAAATCCTGAACCTGTATTATTAATTTTTGCCGAGAAAACCATATAATCACCCTGAAAAGAAAGACTGATATCTTTTTCATCAAAACCTGCAAGAGCAAATTCAAAGGCTAATGTTCTGTCTTCTGTCATAAAAACATTCATCGGCGGGTATGAGTAGTTAGGGTAATAATCGGTATTCTCATCAAAAAAATGCTTGCCGAAGTTAAAAGGTTCTTGGCAGTAATCCTCCGGATTCTTACTTTTGAATCCTGTAGTTTCTGAATCAAAGGGATTGAACTTAAAAGAAAAACCGTCTTGAAAATTGCGGGCTGCTTCGAAAATCTCATCGAATACATTTCCCAGATCTACAAAATTTCTTGTACCTTTCATAAAAAACTCCTTACCGCAGCTTTTGTTGTGCGGTTTCTGCCATGCTTACGCCATGGTTTAATATCAGAACCCCCATACGGGCGATTCTTAGAACTTAGAGCAACGCTCCTATATATAATGTATAAATATTATATAAAAAAGTCAAATAAAAAAGATTTTAACACGAAGCTGAGGTTGTTTCATCTTCTTGATCATTTATTTGTTTAGTAACCCCAATACGCACTCTTTCTATGGAAGTTGCTTTTCCGTCTTTGCCGATATCAAGATACACTCCCTGTACTTCAAGTTCGTCCCATGCATCTTTTGTCCAGTCGGGGATTCCCGTTAAATATTCTTTAATGCGGGAATGAATATCGCAGCCTCCTACCGATTGGAAGCTTCCTGTTCTGCCTGCATCGCTGATTACAGCAGTACCGCCTGGGAGGATAGTTTCATCTGCTGTTTGAACTCTGGTGTGCGAGCCGATTACCGCAGAACAAAGACCGTCCGCCGCATAAAAGAGTGTCTTTTTTTCCGCGCTTGCCTGCGCGTGAAAATCAATGATGATGTAAGGGGTTTGTTTTCTTAATCGTTCCAATAAAGACGGAAGAATGCTAAAGGGGTTGTTAGCGTGCAAGCGGTTAAAACCGTTTTGTCCCATGAGCGTTAAGGCAGCTATTTTTTCGCCTGTATTGCCTGCTTTGTAAATAAAAGAACCAAAACCAGGAGATTCCGGATTTAAGTTTTCCGGGCGCAGTACAAAGCGTATCTTATCTAAATTTTCTGTTAAATCTTTTTTATAAAAACAGCAGTCCCCTAAGGTAATTACATTTGCTCCCAGTTTATGAATGTAAGCGGCATGACTGCGGCCTAGCCCGTTGCCGCCTGTGGCTCCGTTTGCATTTACAATTAAAAAATCCCACTTGTAACGTGATTTAAGTTCAGGGAGCGCTTTTTTAAAGGTGAATACTCCTGCTTTACCTACAAGTTCCGCTATGTATAGAATTTTCATTTATTATCAATATCCTGAAATGCTGAAAGTATCCTTTCAAATTCTGCTGCGGCTCTGTAATCTTTTAATTCCCTGCAAGTATCGCGCAAGTTATAAAGCGCATCGAAAAAATGAGGGCAAAGGCTTAGAGCTTTTTCAAAGCATTCACGCGCCTGTTCTAACGATGTTTTTGCATCGTTTTTTTCCAGATTAAAGTAGAGAACCCCTAAGTTGTTCCATATTTTTGGATCATTGTCATTACATAAAATAGCGGATTTATAGCAATTTTCTGATAATACAAATTCATTCATCTCGTAATAAATCAATCCTAAGGAATACCATGCTTCAGTTAAGTTATTGTCAAATGTAAGGCTGTGCCGGAAACTTTCTATTGCAATATTATATTCTCCTGTTTTTTGCTGGGCAATACCCATATTCAGCCAGAGCATAGGATTTTCAGGTTCTAATATTAACGCTTTCTGAAACAGAGAGATAGCTTCAAAAGGCTTATTTGCCTCAGTTAATGCGACAGCGGAATTATTTAATAAAATTACAGATTCCATTTTCCCTATTTGCAATAATATCTTAAAAGGTTTTATGTATCAACCTTTTTTAGACTGTTATTTTTTTTAATTGTATACTATAATGATAATTGGCAGGGTGTAAGTGAAAAATATTAACGAGTACAACAGCGGGATGACAGAGCATGAATTCTTCTCATTCCTCTACGATAAAATCATTATTAAAGAAGTTACTTCTTTTTCCAAGTTAAGAGAATTAGCCGCCCCTGTATTGAAAGATAAATGGACGCATCCTGTTATTTTGCGTGCCTTTCAAATGATAAAACGCCTTAATTGGGGTTTCTTTGCATCTATCTGCCCGAATACGCATAAAAAGTTATGGAAAGAAGTTGTAATTCAAGACAGGGATTTTCCCGAAGCCGGTGATTTAAAAAAGACTCTGCAAATATCAAACCTGTATGTAGCGATGCTAGACATACACGGCTATACCAAGTTCTGCATGGAATCCAGAAAAAACTTGTCGATGATGCATAATTTAGATTGGGCAATAGAGAACGAAATAAAACGTATTTCCACTCAGTGCGGCGCGATCAGTCAAAGGGAACGCGGAGATGAAATGGTTGTAGTGGCAGCGAGTGCCACAGACGCGCTAATGGTAACATTGTGTATAATAGATTATTTTGGAAAAACAGATATAGTAGGCGATCCTGATATTTCAACAAAACGGACAGGAAATGCAGAAGCCTTGCCTCCTTTTAAAATTTCAGGTGGCATTACGGGAGGAAACACCCAAAGCCCGCTTATTATTACAGAGAGGGGAAATCTTGCAGGCTTCCTTCTTAATTCAGGAGCAAGACTGCAAACAAGAGCGAATGAATTATCTCCCAAAGAATCGAAGGTTATGATCGCAAAACAGGTTATGATGAATTATGAAAAAGAAAATAAAGAGAACAAAGAGAATGTTTGTATATTAAAACAAAAAGATGCAATTTACTTTTTTGATACAGGGCATATTGAATTTAAAGGTGTTATGATTCCAACCTGCGAAGTTGTTTTTGATAAAAACGAACGCTACAAAGAAAAATTTGCAGAGGACTTAACAAATCTTTTTTCATCTATAAAAGAAAATTTATGGGAACAAAGAATTTTTCAGGATTTAATGGAATTATTAACGCGTGTTGCACAATCCATGCCGAAATTTTCTGTTGTGCCTTCCATGCCGATTAATGCAATGCAAACTGTTACAAACGAATCTTATATACAGCTTTGCCGTCAGGCAATGAAAGCTTATTGTGTCAGCGAAGATTATTATCTTGCTGTGGAGTACTTATATTATTTGATTGAGGTCAGTGAAAAAATCCATGCTTTCGACAGATTGATACTTGATTACCTTAAAGGAATAACAGAAAAATACCAGCTTCTTCTTGATGCTTTTGAAAAACATATTGATAAAGAAGTAGATGAAAAAGCAGAGCAAATTTTCGGCAATCATTACAAGACATGGACTGCCGCAAAAAGCGGTGTTCATATTTTTGAAAAAATGCGCGGCATAGGACGCAAAAGCAAAGAAATAACAAAGAAAAAAAATCTATGGCTTAGTATGCTTTCGCAGAACAAAGAAAAGATGGAGTTTACATTATACTCCGGTAAAAAATAAAAAAATTAAAGTGATCACTTATTACTAATGCGGTGATAAATTTATTTTATTCTTCATAAAGATAAATAATAAAACGCAGGCTATCAGAGCCATGCTTGCTCCGAAAAGAAACGGAACACCCGATCCGTACAGATTCCATAAAAACCCTGCGATAATGCTGGCAGGAAGGAGTGCAATGCCTGCAACTGTGGAATGAAGCCCAAGCATTGTGCCTTTTAATTCGGCAGGTGCAATTTCCGCTACAAAGGCGCGCTCTACACCTGTTATCATTGCAGTGTAAATACCGTAAAGGGTAAAGAGGGCTATCATTTCTATTTTAGTTGATGCAAATGCAAAACCTAAATAACAAAGAGCGAAGATGAAGTAGCCGGGAACAAGAAGGTTTTTCCGTCCTATTTTATCCGATAATTTTCCAAGAGGGATTGATAAAACTGCTGCTGTTATGTGATAGATCAGGAAAAGCAGTATTACATTAATTTGATTAAAACCAGAATCGCTTGCCTTTAGAATCATAAATGCTTTTGAAGAGTTGCCTAATGTAAAAATAAAAACAACTAACAGATAGAGTTTTAATTGCCTGTCAATCTTATTTATATTTTTCCAAAACGGCTCTTTTACTTTTGGTGTTTCTATTTCGCTTTGATTAGTTGTTTCTTTTTTCTTTTCTTTTACAAAAACAAACATTAAAAGTCCAAGAACGGCAGGAATGATGGAAAGTAAAAAAAGATTCTTGTAATCATAATCGCCGTTTGAGCCTTTCATTATAAGATAAATTATTAAAATCCCNAACGCTGCGCCGAACATATCAAGGGCTTTATGAANACCGAAAGCCTTTCCCATGTTTTTACTGTCTGTGCTTTCGCTTACAAGAACATCACGCGGNGANGTGCGTATTCCCTTTCCGAGACGGTCAATAACTTTTGCACCTAATATACCGAGCCACGAACTTGCAAATAACAGAGCGANTTTATAAAAAAGACCTGCTGCATAACCAAAGAAAGCGATAAGTTTTTTCTTTTGAAATTTATCTGTTAAAAAGCCTGAGTANACTTTTAATAAACTTGCAAGGCTTTCTGCAATTCCTTCGATAATACCTACAAGAGCAGGTGTTGCACCGAAAGTATATATAAGGTAAAGAGGTATTAATGGATATACCATCTCTGTACTTAAGTCGGTAAAAAAACTTATTAAACCTATAAAAAAAATATTACGCATAGTTTTTAATCTAAACTAATGCTTAAATTAATATCTGAAGGAGTAAGGTCTTTCCACAAGCCGTCTAAAACATATTGCTGAACGCTTAAAACAAACTTACCCCAAAGACCAAGTTTTGATTTATCAAGTGTTTTGCGTAAACCGGGGTTTTCATCTCCTGAATAGTGGGCATTGAATGCATCCCCTACAGCGTCTGCAATGATTGCGATATCATTTTCTGAAACACGGAATTTTCTTAAGGTGGAGGATGCTTCCAGCATTACAGTTTGTTTAACGAAACTTTTAGCTTTTGCTGCAAAATCTGTACCGGGATGTAATTTATCTACTATAAAGTCTGAACGGATAGTTAATGTGTTGTTTTTAATTTGCACATAACGGATGGGGCAGGGGGCTGTTATAAGAGAGCCTGTTTCAATGTCATACATATATTTTCCGTTAAAATCAGATCGCGTAACATCATGTGCATGATAATGTCCTGTAAAACCGACCCTTACATTCCATGATGCAAGAAATTTACTGAAATTTTCAAAATCTAAAATTATATAATCAGGATGAAGTTTTTTCTGTCCTTTCCAATGTTCCATAAAACCATGATGCATCATTGCGATAACAGCTGCATTTCTTTTGTCTGCTTCGCGTAACGCTAAAGCTATCCAGTCTGCTGTTTGCTGATTTATTTTTCCACCGACAATAGGGTGATGCCCTTGTGTATTTTCCCGGTGTCTTGTTGCATCAAGAGCAAGAAGCAATAATCCCGGACACAGTTCCGTTAAATAACTCAATGATTCAGAATCCCTCATTATTGCATCTTTAAAACCGAAATCCGCATAGTTTTGTGCAAACTCCTGTTCACTGATTGTAGGAACAATTGTTTTTGTGTCTCCTTTGAAACTGAAAGCCTCTGTGTTATTGACATCATGATTGCCAGGAACTACATATGCTTTAATACCCGCTTCTTTTAATATGTTTAATTTTTCAGCTACAATTCGGTGGTTTATCAATTCACCGTCTTTGGTAAGATCGCCCGGAATTAAAACAAAATTAACATCGCTTGCAATAATTTCGTTAATTCCAAAATCAAGCAAGTCGATACTGTCCAGTAAAAGTTTGCGGTCTGAGAGCATCACTTTTTCAAAAGCCGATCCTGTAGAACCTAATTCCTGAATGTAAACGTGAATATCACTGATTACGGCAAACCGTACATCAGGATATTTTTGCGGTGCGCGCTTGTCTGTGTTGTAATCGTAATTAAGAGAATGTTTATTCCCGCAGCTGCAAAAGATAACTAAGATTACAAAGATCGGAGTTAATGTTTTTAATATATTTTTCATTTAATATAACTATTATAGACAGAAACATTAAAATTTCAACCTTTTTTAAATTATTCCTTTTTTACCTTTCTACCGATAAATATATATGATCAAAAAGGGAGTTTTTTCTTTAATTCTGCTGTTTTTCTGTCTTTTTTCTCTTTCAGCACAAGGAAGCGATCGCGGAGTTCATCAGCAAGTAATAAGGGGAGAAGTTTATATAGATTTTGAGCCGATTTATGCAGGGCATGCGGACAGCGAATATCCGTTAGATTTTAATAAAGCCGCAATCCGCGCCCTTGAAGAGGCTGCAATGTTTTTTTCAGCGATGATTTACGGCTGGTCATTTAATTACGAAGTAGGGGAGAGGGCAAGGCGGATTAATGAAAAAATAGAACTTGATTCCATCGCTCAAGTTCAATTCGGCGATCCTGCATTAAAAGTTACCGAGACAGAAATAAGGGATATGCAGTTAAGGGTTTGGGCGGATTATCACTTGAATGATGCTGCCTCGCGCCGCATGAATGTTTGGCGTTCCGGGACAATCAGAAACGCGCAGGCAATAGGTTACGGTCCCTCTCACCTTGATGAATATCCGGGCTGGCTTGCAGTTAAAAAAATGGCGCTTGAAGATGCGGCAAGGGCTGCGTTACGTGCAATGCTGCGCGGCAGTGAAAGAAACCGTCCTAAGGAAGTGACAGGATTAATAAGCCTTGCATCCTTCCCAAGATACTATGTTGATGCAGGCAGGTGGGCAGTATCGGCGCGCTTCAGAGTAAAAGTAGAAAATATTATACCTTTTGCTGTTCATTAGAAATTTTAATATCTAAATCGCAGTCCTAAATATATATCATTATTTTGAGTTGTTCCAACTTCAATATGTTGTAAAACATTCATAAAATTATTAAAACCGGAATTATTTGTTAATCCTTCACTACCCATTGAAACCATTTTTATTCCATTATCAGGAGAATCAAAATTGGCAGTTTTAAAATGATCAATAACCCACCATGTCAAATAACCAAAAAGCGCAATAACACCTAAAATTGATACACTTGTAATTAAAATCTCTTTTAATTTTTCAGAATTTCCATAAAATAATACAGGGGGATACCCCCCTGTATTATTTTTTTAAAAAGCCCTGACTGTACGGACGCGATAAGCATGGATTTTACCGGCTACTAAACTATCTGGCGTACCAGAACCGAAATTCTGAACAAATGCCTCACTAGTGTATGGCGCAACATCTTGTGTTGAAGACCAGTAAAGTCCGGTTGTCATTCCAAGAATAATTCTTGCTTTATGCATTTCCTGTAGTTCTTCTATGCTTGGGAGGAACCAAGAATCGGAAGGATTACCATATCCATTGGCTGCAAACGCCGCAGGCGCGCTGGAGTCTGCGGTTAATACAACCTGCGTATTTCTAAGGCCTTTGCCTATTCCTTTTTCGGTTCCGGTAATATTTGTATCAACTTTTGATGCTAATGCCCATGCGAACGGTCCTCCTTCTACATCACCGGGAGTGGCTTCAAGGTAATATGCTTTATCTGTACCGTCTCCACTTGAATTTGTTACGTCAAATCCTTCACGCTTTACATAAGCGATCTTTCCGCCTTTAGGTCCTGTGTCGCCCACAACCGCGAATCCTCCCGCGCAGTTGGCTCGATCGCAAGCAGATATTTTTCCGTTGGTTGCATTAAAAGATGTCCAATTAATATTTTGATGTCCAAGCGCGGTAATAACAGTACCTGCTATTACCGTTCCGCCGCAGCCTTGTGCGCCTGTCCGGGTACACGTTCCATATTTCGCAGAATTACCCGGTTCTGAACATGTTGCCGCTTTTGGTTCATTTAAACCTTGGTGTCCAAGAGGATCCCCATAATATGTTTCCACATCAGAACATTTTGTACATGTCCGTTCCTCAGTTCTTCCGACAGTGCATGTAGGAACAACTTTTGTCACGTATGCACTCCATGTATGGCTGCATGGCTCTTCGCAAGCCGCCATCGCAAATCCGATTATTGCTGTGGTAGTAATAATCCCAAACATTCTAAACAAGTTTTTCATAAAACCTCCTTTATTTTTTCGCGTTTTATGCCCGCCTGGCAATATATACAACCCATACGGGCAGTATCCCTAATGAAATGTGAGAAAATATGTTTTCATTGTGAGACCTACCCCATGAAAAAGGGTAATTAGACAAGTTTCTTCTATAAAGGAGAGAGAGTGAGAGAGTGAGAGAGTGAGAGAGTGAGAGAGTGAGAGAGTGAGAGAGTGAGAGAGTGAGAGAGTGAGAGAGTGAGAGAGTGAGAGAGTGAGAG